>NZ_WWHX01000959.1 GCF_009862125.1 Streptomyces sp. SID5910 | reverse complement strand
CGCTGCTGCTCGCCGTCGCGGCCGTGGCCGTCCGCCGGACCCCGGCGGTGCGCCGCCCGGCCCCGGCGGCCCGCCGCACCACGGGCGCCCGCGAGCGGATCCTCACGCACTCCCTGGGACGGCGCGGGCCACCGCTGTCGCCCGCTCTCGTGTGACCCCTCGGTCACCGAGCGCCGACAGCCAGCCCCAGAACCCATTCCGCACACCCCCGTGTGCGCGTCCCCGGAGAGAACACCACCATGAGCAAGCGGAACAGCCAGGCGGCGAAGACGGCGGCCCGTGAGCGCCTGCGCGAGGAGCGCGAGCGCCAGGCCAAGCGCGACAAGGCCAAGCGGCAGGCCATCGTGGCCGGCTCCGTCGTCGGCATCCTGGCGATAGCCGGCGGCATCAGCTACGCCGTCGTGCAGATGAACAAGCCCACCGGGTGGGAGAAGGCCGCCGAGGCGAAGGTGGTGGCCCCGGCCAACACCTCCGGCAAGGACGGCACCACCATCGTGGCGGGCGACTCAAAGACGGACAACGTGATCCACCTCTACGAGGACCCGCGCTGCCCGGCCTGCGCCTCCCTGGAGCAGAACCTCGGCGAGACCATCAACAAGGGCATGGAGGACGGCGACTACAAGCTGTCCTTCACGATCGGCACCTTCCTCGACGGCAACCTCAGCGGCGAGGGCTCGAAGAACGCCCTCAGCGCGCTCGGCGCCGCGCTGAACGTCGGCACGGACGCGTTCCTCGACTACAAGACCGCGCTGTACTCCGCCGAGTACCACCCGGAGGAGACGTCCGACGACTTCGCGAAGGACGACTACCTGATCAAGGTGGCGAACACGGTCGACGCCCTGAAGAACAACAAGAAGTTCCAGGACGCCGTGAAGCAGGGCACCTACGACGCGTGGGCGATGCGCATGAGCAAGTCCTTCGACGACTCCGAGGGCGTCCGGTCGACCCCGACCATCAAGATCAACGACAAGGTGATCGAGAACCCGAGCACGGCCGACGACTGGCAGAAGGCGCTCAAGGACGCGGGCGTCTCCAAGTAACCCGGGGAACCGGGCAGTCGACGAGCGGGCGAACTTTTGCGAGTTCGCCCGCTCGCGCGCATACCGATCAGTAACCTGATCGGCCGTGACCAGTCGACACAGATCATCCGATGAGACCCTTCCCTCGACAGCCGAGCGCGCCGGTTCCCGCGCGCCCAGCCGCCGGGCGGTCGTCAAGGCCGCGGCGGCCGGAGCCGTCCTCGCCGCGCCGCTCGCCGCCGCGCTGCCCGCCGGTGCCGCCGACGCGGCCCCCGCCTTCCTGCACGGCGTCGCCTCCGGCGACCCGCTGCCCGACGGCGTCCTGCTGTGGACCCGGGTGACACCGGTGCCCGAGGCCGTACCCGGTTCCGGCATCGGCCCGGACACCGAGGTGAGCTGGGTCGTCGCCACCGACAAGGCGCTCACGAACATCGTCGCCAAGGGGTCCCTCACCGCGACCGCCGCCTCCGACCACACGGTCAAGGCCGACATCCGGGGCCTCGCCCCCGCCACGGACTACTGGTACCGCTTCTCCGCGGGCCCCACCGACTCCGCCGTCGCCCGCACCCGGACCGCCCCCGCGGCCGACGCGGCCGTCACGGGCCTGCGCTTCGGCGTGGTCTCCTGCGCCAACTGGGAGGCCGGCCACTTCTCCTCGTACCGGCATCTCGCGGCGCGCGGCGACCTGGACGCCTGGCTGCACCTGGGCGACTACATCTACGAGTACGGCACCGGCGAGTACGGCACCCGCGACACCGTCGTACGGCAGCACGCGCCCACCCACGAGATCGTCACCCTCGCCGACTACCGGACCCGGCACGGCCGGTACAAGACCGACCCCGACCTGCGGGCGCTGCACGCGGTGGCGCCCGTGGTGGCCATCTGGGACGACCACGAGTTCGCCAACGACACCTGGTCGGGCGGCGCCGAGAACCACACCGAGGGCGCCGAGGGCGCCTGGACGGCGCGTCAGGCCGCCGCGAAGCAGGCCTACTTCGAGTGGATGCCGGTACGCCCGGCGATCGCCGGCACCACCTACCGCCGGCTGCGCTTCGGCAAGCTCGTCGACCTGTCGCTCCTCGACCTGCGCTCGTTCCGCTCGCAGCAGGTGGCCCTCGGCAACGGCGACGTCGACGACCCGGACCGCACCCTGACCGGCCGCGCCCAGCTCGACTGGCTCAAGACCGGCCTGAAGGCCTCCGACACGGCCTGGCGGCTGGTCGGCAACCCGGTGATGATGTCGCCGTTCGCGGTCGGCTCGCTCCCCGCCGAGCTGCTGAGGCCGCTCGCCGAACTGCTCGGCCTGCCGAGGGAGGGCCTCGCCCTCAACACCGACCAGTGGGACGGCTACACCGACGACCGCCGCGAACTGCTGGCCCACCTGCGCGCCAACGCGATCCGCAACACCGTGTTCCTCACCGGCGACATCCACATGGCGTGGGCCAACGACGTGCCGTACAACGCCGCCACGTACCCGCTGTCCGGCTCGGCGGCCACCGAGTTCGTCGTCACCTCGGTGACCTCCGACAACCTCGACGACATCGTCAAGGTGCCCGAGGGCACCGTGTCGGCCGTCGCCGCGCCGGTCATCCGGGCCGCCAACCGGCACGTCCACTGGGTCGACACCGACCGGCACGGCTACGGCGTCCTCGACGTCACCGCCGAGCGGGCGCAGATGGACTACTACGTCGTCTCCGACCGCACCGACCCGCAGGCCCGCTCCACGTGGGCGCGCTCCTACCGCACGCGCAGCGGCACGCAGCGCGTCGAGCGGGTCTACTCCCCCGTCTGAGGCGCGTCCGCGTCCTCCCGCCCCAGCGAGTCGAGGAAGCCGAGCGCCACCCGCCAGGTGGCCTCGGCCGCCTCCTCGTCGTAGTCCGGCGAGTCGGGGTCGGTGTAGAGGTGTCCCGCGCCCGCGTACCGGTACACCTCGACGTCGGCGCCGGCCCGGCCCATCTGGAGGTACCAGGCGCTGAGCCAGTCGTCCGTCTCGAACGGGTCCGGCTCGGCGACGTGCAGCTGCACCGGCAGGTCGTCCACCGACGCGTTGGCGGCGATGTCCGAGGTGCCGTGCAGGAGCAGCAGCCCGCGGGCCCGGTGATCGCCGAGGGCGAGGGTCTGGGCGACGGAGGCGCCGAGCGAGAACCCGGCGTACACCAGCCCGCGCTCCGAGTAGGGCGCGGCGGCCAGCACGGCCCGCTTCAGCAGCTCCTCCCGGCCCGCCTCGTCCTGGTACGCCATGCCCTCCTCGACCGTGCCGAACGTCCGCCCCTCGAAGAGGTCCGGGGTCCAGACCTGGTGCCCGGCGTCGCGCAGGCGGTCGGCGGCCTGCCGCACCGCGGGCCTCAGGCCGTGGGTCGAGTGAAAGAGCACGATGTTCATGAGGCCATGGTGCCAGCCGGGTGTGACAGCGCGACGGGCGGCGGCGCCCGGGGCGGGACACAGGTCACAGGTTCACGTCCGGCCGCTCCGGTTACGTTCGAGGGATGGAGACCATACTCCGCCCACTGATCGTGGTCGGCGGCTCCGTCCTGCTGACCCTGGTCATCGGATGGGCCACCGACCTGCTGCTGCGCAAGGCCGACGGACGGCACCCCGAGACGCCCCTGTGGGGGCTGCTGCGCCGCGCCCGCATCCCCTACCAGGTAGCGCTGTGCACGGCGCTGCTGAGAGGGACCTACGTGGAGGCCCGGGTGTTCCCGGAGCACCACGAGGGGGTCGGCCGCACGCTGACGCTGGTGCTGATCGGCTCGGCGGCCTGGCTGGTGATCCGGATCGCCGGGGCCGTCGTCGAGACGTCGTACTCCCGCTACGCGCACGCCCACGCCCAGCGCGACCCCGCCCGGGTGCGGCGGGTGCGCACCCAGGTGTCGCTGATCAGGCGGGTGGTCTCCGCGGTCGTCGGCGTCGTCGCCGTGTCGTCGATGCTGCTGACGTTCCCGGCGATGCGCACGGCGGGCGCCTCCCTGCTGGCCTCGGCCGGCATCCTCGGCATCGTCGCCGGTGTCGCCGCCCAGTCCACCCTGGGCAACCTGTTCGCGGGGCTTCAGATCGCCTTCGGCGACATGGTGCGCATCGGCGACACGGTCGTGGTGAACGGCGAGTGGGGCACCGTCGAGGAGATCACGCTGACGTTCCTGACCGTGCGCACCTGGGACGAGCGCCGGATCACGATGCCGGTGTCGTACTTCACGTCCAAACCGTTCGAGAACTGGTCGCGGGGCACCCCGCAGATGACCGGCGTCGTCTACTGGCACCTCGACCACACCGCCCCGCTGGACGCGATGCGCGAGCGGCTGCGGGACATCCTGCGCGGCTGCCCGGCCTGGGACGGGCGGGCGTACAACCTGACCGTCACGGACACCACCCCGAACACCATGCAGGTGCGGGCGCTGGTGACGGCCAAGGACGCGGACGACATCTGGACGGTGCGGGTCGAGGTGCGCGAGCAGATGATCCGCTGGCTGACCGACGAGCACCCGTACGCCCTGCCCCGCGTCAACACCTCGGACGCGGACCGGCGCCCCGGCCACGACGGCTTCCCGCACGCCCGGCGCTCACCGGACGGGGAGGTCCGCCGCTTCCCGCACCAGTCGCGCAAGTCCCTGTGACCCGGGGGCGCCGCCCGGGCGGCCCGGTCAGCGCAGGCTGCGGACGTCCAGGTGGCGCAGCACCCGGTCGACGATCTCCGGGTCGGCTCCGGCCTCGCTGCGTGCCGCCAGCACCTCGTGGCGGGCGGCGCTGAGCATCTCGCCCTGGATGCGGCGGATCCGCTTCAGCCGCCGGGCCCGCTGGAGCTGCGCCTCGCGCCGTTCCTCGTCGCCGATGTCCGGGCTGATCCGTATGCCGATGTCGAAGGCCCGCCGCAGCATCTGCTCGGACAGCTCCTCGGGCAGGTCCTCGACGGCCTCGATCTCCTTGAGCCGCTGCTTGGCCGCCTTCGCCGCGCGCACGGCGAGCGCCTTCTCGTAGTCCTGCTCGCGCTCGGTGTTCGACCGCACCCCGAGCCTGCCCACCAGCCAGGGCAGGGTCAGGCCCTGGAGCAGCAGCGTCACCATGATCACCCCGAAGGCGATGAAGACGATCTCCTCCCGGTTCGGGAAGGGGGAGCCGTCCGCCGTCTCCAGCGGGATGGCGAGGGCCAGCGCCACCGAGGCGACGCCGCGCATCCCGGACCACCACATGACGACGGTCTCCCGCCAGCTGGTCGGGATGTCCTCGTCGTGGTCGCGCCGGGCGTGCAGCCGCTGCGTCAGCCAGGTGGCCGGCAGCAGCCACGCCAGCCGGACGAGGATCACCACGCCGGCGACCGCCCCGGCCCAGCCCAGCAGCTCGGTCCACCGCCCGGAGGCCGTCTGGAGGGCGTTGTGCAGCTCCAGCCCGATCAGGCCGAAGGCGACGCCGGTGACGAGGGTGTCGACGACGTCCCAGACGGTGTGGCCGGCGAGCCGGGTCATCACGTCGTCGGCGCCGACGGCGTACTCGGCGAGGAACATGGCGGTGGTGAGCACGGCGAGGACGCCGGAGCCGTGGAGTTCCTCGGCCAGCACGTAGGACAGGTAGGGCACGAGCAGGGTCAGCCCGATCTGCAGGGTGGCGTCACCGAGCACGTCCAGGAGCTTGTTGGCGGCCCAGCCCAGCGCGAGGCCCACCGCGACGGCGACGACGGCGGACAGCACCAGGTCGAGCCCGGCCTGCCAGGGCGAGAACGAACCGCTGACGGCCGCGGCGATGGCCACGTGGTAGAGGACGATGGCCGTCACGTCGTTGAAGAGGCCCTCGCCCTCCAGGATGGACACCAGGCGCCGCGGCAGTCCCAGCCGGCCCGCGACGGCGGTCGCCGCCACGGGGTCGGGCGGTGCCACGAGCGCGCCGAGCGCGAAGGCGGCGGCGACCGGCAGGCCCGGCACGATCGCGTGGGCCACGGTGGCCACACAGGCCGTGGTGACGAAGACCAGCGCGACGGCCAGCAGGAAGATGGGGCGTTTGTTGGCCGCGAACTGCCGCCAGGAGGTGCGCCGCACGGCCGCGTACAGCAGCGGCGGAAGCAGCGCGGGCAGGATGAGTTCCGGCGGGATGTCGACGTTGGGCACGAAGTCGAGCAGCGCCAGGACGATGCCGAGGACCGTCATCAGGACGGGCGCCGGAAGCCCGAGCCGGTCCCCGACGGGGACGCTCAGCAGGGCCCCGAGCAGCAGCATGAACAACAGGGCCAACTGATCCACGGTCACCGCTCCGGTGGGGTCTGGGCGTTCACACGGCGAGCCTCAAGCCTGCCATGCCACCGGCCCCACCAGCCGGTCCGGCTCGGCTCCTACAGGACGCGCCGCATCGCCCGGTGGGGTATCCCCGCGTCGGGGAACTCCGGTCCGTAGGCCTGGTACCCCAGCCGCTCGTAGAAACCCAGGGCGTGCGTCTGCGCGTGCAGGTCGACGGCGGTGAGTCCCCGCGCGCGTGCCGTGTCCTCGACGGCGCGCACCAGCGCGGCCCCGACGCCCAGTCCGCGGGCGTCCCGGACGACGGCGAGCCGTCCGAGGGACCCGACGGCCGGGTCCCCGTCGCCGTTCTTCGCCGCGGCGGCCGCGCCGTGCAGCAGCCGCGAGGTGCCGAGCGGCACGCCGTCCTCCCGGACCGCGAGGACGTGCACGGCGCCGGCGTCGTACGCGTCGTACTCGATGTCCTCCGGGACCTTCTGCTCGGCGACGAAGACGTCCTTGCGCACCGCGAAGCACGCCTCCCGGTCGGCCGGGTCGTCGGCGACGCGCACCTGGTAGGCGGGGGTGCTCATACGTAGGTCTCCTCGCGGACCCGGTCCAGGGCCTGCTGGAGGTCCGCCGGGTAGTCGCTGGCGAACTCGGCCCAGTCGCCGGTGCCGGGGTGCTCGAAGCCGAGCCGTACGGCGTGCAGCCACTGGCGGGTCAGGCCCAGCCGCTTGGCGAGGGTCGGGTCGGCGCCGTAGGTGAGGTCACCGACGCAGGGGTGGCGGTGGGCGGCCATGTGGACGCGGATCTGGTGGGTGCGGCCGGTCTCCAGCTTCACGTCGAGCAGGGACGCGGCGCGGAACGCCTCGATCAGGTCGTAGTGCGTGACGGAGGGCTTGCCCTCGGCGGTGACCGCCCACTTGTAGTCGTGCTGGGGGTGGCGGCCGATGGGGGCGTCGATGGTGCCGCTGGTCGGGTCGGGGTGGCCCTGCACGAGCGTGTGGTAGCGCTTGTCGACCGTGCGCTCCTTGAACTGGCGCTTGAGCGAGGTGTACGCCCGCTCCGACTTCGCCACCACCATCAGGCCCGAGGTGCCCACGTCGAGGCGGTGCACGATGCCCTGGCGCTCGGCGGCGCCGGAGGTGGAGATGCGGTACCCGGCGGCGGCGAGGCCCCCGATGACGGTCGGGCCGTTCCAGCCCGGGGACGGGTGGGCGGCGACGCCGACCGGCTTGACGATGACGACCACGTCCTCGTCGTCGTGCACGATCTCCATGCCCTCGACGGGCTCGGCGACGATCTGCACCGGCGCGGGCGCCTGCGGCATCTCGACTTCCAGCCAGGCGCCGCCGTGGACGCGCTCGGACTTGCCGACCACCGATCCGTCGACCTGCACCTTGCCCGCCGCGGCGAGCTCCGCGGCCTTGGTACGGGAGAAGCCGAACATGCGGGAGATGGCGGCGTCGACGCGCTCGCCCTCCAGGCCGTCGGGCACGGGCAGGGTACGGATCTCGGGAAGCGTGCTCACCCGTCGAGTATGCCGGACGGGGCGGACACTCCCGCACGCCCGTCCGGCACGGGGCGCTCAGTCCCGGTGGACGGTCCCGTCCGGGTCCAGGCCGCGGAAGGAGAGGAGCACGATCAGGATGCCGCCGCAGACGATCGCCGAGTCGGCGAGGTTGAACACGGCGAAGTGCTTGGGGGCGATGAAGTCCACGACCGCGCCCTCGAAGACGCCGGGCGAGCGGAAGATCCGGTCGGTGAGGTTGCCGAGCGCCCCGCCGAGCAGCAGGCCGAGCGCGATCGCCCACGGCAGGCTGTACAGCTTGCGCGCGAGGCGGGCGATCACGACGATGACGGCGGCCGCGATCACCGTGAAGATGACGGTGAAGGCCTCGCCGAAGCCGAAGGCCGCGCCCGCGTTGCGGATCGCCGCGAACCGCAGCCAGTCCCCGACGACCTCCACGGGCTCGTGGTGCTCCAGCTTGGCGACCACCAGCATCTTGCTGCCCAGGTCGAGCAGGTACGCGAACACGGCGACCGCGAACAGCACGGCGATCCGGCGCCTGCCCCGGGGGCGCTCCGGCGGCCGTGCCTGCTCGGCGTCGGACCGCTCCTGCCCGTCCCCCGCCGCGTCCGGGGTGTCCGGCGTACCGATGATGCGCTCCGCCTCTGCCACGTGAGTCCCTCAGCCTAGGTACCTGACTGAGGACGAGGGTACGGCACGCCCCGGCCCCGGCCGCGGCTCAGTACCGGCGTTCCTGCTTCTGCTTGCACTCGACGCACAGGGTGGCCCGCGGGAAGGCCTGCATGCGCGCCTTCCCGATGGGCTCGCCGCAGTTCTCGCACAGGCCGTAGGTGCCCGCGTCGAGGCGTTCGAGGGCGCGCTCGGTCTGGGTGAGCACGTCGCGCGCGGTGGCGGCCAGCGCCAGTTCGTGCTCGCGCGTGATGTTCTTGGTGCCGGTGTCCGCCTCGTCGTCGCCGGCGCCGTCCCCGGAGTCCCGCATCAGGCCCTGAAGGGACCGCTCCGACTGGTCGATCTCGGTGCGCAGCCGGTCCGCCTCGGACTGGAGTTCCCCGCGGGCCTCCTCGACCTCCGCCGGGGTCCAGGGGTCCTCGCCGGGGCGTACCGCGAGGTCGCCGGGCTCTGCGGCGACGCCGCGCGCCTTCGGAACCGCGGACTTGGCCGCCGTGGCCGTGCCAGGAGTCTTCTTCGCAACCACCGTCGTGGCTCCCGTCTGCTCCGCGGCCTCGGCCGCGCCCGCCTGCTTCGCCGTGCTCTTCTTGGCCGTGCTCTTCTTCACCGGGCTCTTCTTCGCCGCGGCCTTCTTCGCGGTGCTCTTCGCCGACGCGGTCTTCTTCTCCGCGGCCGTCGCCCGCTTGGCCGTCGTCTTCCCGGCAGCGGACTTCGGCGCAGTCGCCTCCGACTGCTCTACGGCGGTCTTCTTCGCCACCATGGCCGCGGCCCCTTCACATATTGTGATCTTGCTCGCGAATCGTGCTGGGACGATAAATCGACTCGGGTCCCGCGGCAACGGGGCACGCCGCCCGGTCCACCGCCCACCACGCGCCGCGTGTCGAGCATGCATGCGTTGTGCCCAGCTCCCCGCCGGGTAATCCGCCGGTCCCGCTCCCGGCCGGGCCCGCCGGGGGCCGGACGCCGGAGCCCGGCATTCGGGTCAGTCCCGTCCGCCGCTAAACCGGTCGGCCGCCGTCCGCGCGGCGCCGTACACTGGGCGGAGCGAAAAGCGTGGATGGGGACGAGTAGCGGCGTACGCAGCCCAGAGCGACCCGGGGACGGTGTGAGCCCGGGGGCGAGCGCGACGCGAAGATCACCCCGGAGCCGCCGGAAGAAAGCGGTGACCGAGAGGTCACGGCGAGTAGACCCGGTTCGCGACCCCAATGAGGGGGCTCACCGGCGCACACGACGCACCGGGAAGCCAAGGAGGGTGGTACCGCGGGAGCCTCGCTCTCGTCCCTCCGACGGAAGGCAGCACGTCCGCCGGAGGAAGCTCGTTGAATACGCAGCCGCAGTACCGCCAGGTGCCCGCCCAGGTCGACCTGCCCGCGCTCGAACACGCGGTGCTCGACTTCTGGCGTGAGCAGAAGATCTTCGCCAAGAGCCTGGAGCAGTCCGAGGGCCGCCCCGAGTGGGTGTTCTACGAGGGCCCGCCCACCGCCAACGGCATGCCCGGAGCGCACCACATCGAGGCGCGCGTCTTCAAGGACGTCTTCCCCCGCTTCCGCACCATGCGCGGGTACCACGTGGGCCGCAAGGCCGGCTGGGACTGCCACGGTCTGCCGGTCGAGCTGGCGGTGGAGAAGGAGCTGGGCTTCTCCGGCAAGCAGGACATCGAGGCGTACGGCATCGCCGAGTTCAACGCCAGGTGCCGCGAGTCCGTGACCCGGCACACCGACGCCTTCGCCGAGCTCACGACCCGCATGGGCTACTGGGTCGACCTCGACGACGCCTACCGGACGATGGACCCGGAGTACGTCGAGTCGGTGTGGTGGTCGCTGAAGGAGATCTTCGGCAAGGGCCTGCTGGTCCAGGACTACCGCGTCGCCCCCTGGTGCCCCCGCTGCGGCACCGGCCTGTCCGACCACGAGCTGGCGCAGGGCTACGAGACGGTCGTCGACCCCTCCGTCTACGTCCGCTTCCCGCTGACCTCCGGCCCGCTGGCCGGCGAGGCCGCGCTGCTGGTCTGGACGACCACCCCCTGGACGCTGGTCTCCAACACCGCGGTCGCCGCGCACCCCGGCGTCACCTACGTCGTCGCGACGAACGGCGAGGAGAAGCTGGTCGTCGCCGAGCCGCTGGTGGAGAAGGCCCTCGGCGAGGGCTGGGAGACCACCGGCCAGACCTTCACCGGCGCGGAGATGGAGCGCTGGACGTACCAGCGCCCCTTCGAGCTGGTCGAGTTCCCGGAGCCCGCGCACTACGTGGTGAACGCGGACTACGTGACCACGGAGGACGGCACCGGCCTCGTCCACCAGTCCCCCGCCTTCGGTGAGGACGACCTCAAGGTCTGCCGCTCCTACGGCCTGCCGGTCGTCAACCCGGTCCGCCCGGACGGCACCTTCGAGGAGGACCTCCCGCTGGTCGGCGGCGTCTTCTTCAAGAAGGCCGACGAGCAGCTCACCGAGGACCTGGACGCCCGCGGCCTGCTCTTCCAGCACCTCCCGTACGAGCACAGCTACCCGCACTGCTGGCGCTGCCACACCGCGCTGCTCTACTACGCGCAGCCGTCCTGGTACATCCGCACCACGGCGATCAAGGACCGTCTCCTCCAGGAGAACGAGAAGACCAACTGGTTCCCGGACTCGGTCAAGCACGGCCGGTACGGCGACTGGCTGAACAACAACATCGACTGGGCGCTGTCCCGCAACCGCTACTGGGGCACCCCGCTGCCGATCTGGCGCTGCGAGGACGATCACCTCACCGTCGTCGGCTCGCGCGCCGAGCTGTCCGAGCTGACCGGCACCGACCAGTCCGCGCTCGACCCGCACCGCCCGTACATCGACGACGTGACCTTCACCTGCACCCACGAGGGCTGCTCCCTCGAAGCGGTGCGCGTGCCCGAGGTCATCGACGCCTGGTACGACTCGGGTTCGATGCCGTTCGCGCAGTGGGGCTACCCGTACAAGAACAAGGAACTCTTCGAGTCCCGCTACCCGGCCCAGTTCATCAGCGAGGCCATCGACCAGACCCGCGGCTGGTTCTACACGCTGATGGCGATCGGCACCCTGGTCTTCGACGAGTCCTCGTACGAGAACGTGGTCTGCCTCGGCCACATCCTCGCCGAGGACGGCCGCAAGATGTCCAAGCACCTGGGCAACATCCTCCAGCCGATCCCGCTGATGGACCAGCACGGCGCCGACGCCGTGCGCTGGTTCATGGCGGCCGGCGGCTCCCCGTGGGCGGCCCGCCGCGTCGGCCACGGCACCATCCAGGAGGTCGTCCGCAAGACGCTCCTCACCTACTGGAACACGGTCGCCTTCCAGGCCCTGTACGCCCGCACCTCCGGCTGGGCGCCGAGCGAGGCCGACCCGGCCCCGGCCGAGCGCCCGGTGCTGGACCGCTGGCTGCTGTCCGAACTGCACGCGCTCACCGACCAGGTGACGCAGGCCCTGGAGAGCTACGACACCCAGCGCGCCGGCAAGCTGCTGTCCGCGTTCGTCGACGACCTGTCCAACTGGTACGTCCGCCGCTCGCGCCGCCGCTTCTGGCAGGGCGACAAGGCCGCGCTGCGCACGCTGCACGAGGTCGTCGAGACGGTCACCCGGCTCATGGCCCCGCTGACCCCGTTCATCACGGAGCGGGTCTGGCAGGACCTGGTCGTGCCGGTCACCCCGGGCGCCCCGGAGTCGGTGCACCTGTCCTCCTGGCCGGAGGCCGACCTGTCGGCGATCGACCCGGAGCTGTCGAAGCAGATGGTGCTGGTGCGCCGCCTGGTCGAACTGGGCCGCGCCACGCGCGCGGAGTCGGGCGTCAAGACGCGGCAGCCGCTGCGCCGCGCGCTGATCGCCGCGTCGGGCTTCGACACCCTCTCCCCCGAACTGCACGCGCAGATCACGGAGGAGCTGAACGTCGAGTCCCTCGCGTCGCTGAGCGAGGTCGGCGGCTCCCTGGTCGACACGACGGCGAAGGCCAACTTCCGTGCGCTGGGCAAGCGGTTCGGCAAGCGCGTCCAGGACGTCGCCAAGGCGGTCGCCGCCGCGGACGCCGCCGCGCTGTCCCTCGCGCTGCGCGAGGGCACGGCGTCGGTCGAGATCGACGGGGAGACGGTCGCCCTCGCTCCCGACGAGGTGATCATCACGGAGACGCCGCGCGAGGGCTGGTCGGTCGCCTCCGACTCGGGTGCGACGGTCGCCCTCGACCTGGAGATCACGGAGGAGCTGCGCCGTGCGGGCCTGGCCCGTGACGCGATCCGCCTGATCCAGGAGGCCCGCAAGAACAGCGGCCTGGACGTCGCCGACCGCATCGCGCTGCGCTGGACGGCCACGGACCCGGCGACGGCCGCCGCGCTCACGGAGCACGCCGGCCTGATCGCCGACGAGGTCCTCGCAACGGACTTCGCCCAGACCGAGGCAGACGACACGTACGGCACCCCGTTCACGGACGAGGGCCTGACCCTCACCTTCCGCCTGCGCAAGCAGTAAGAAGCACAGCAAAGGCCCGGCCCCTCAACCAGAGGGAGCCGGGCCTTTCGTCGTACCGTCGCCCTAGCTGCGGGCAATCGTGCCGCTGGGGCGGCACGGGTGGGCGCAGCGGCACCCCGCAACGCCGGGCCGCGACACCCACCCCCGGCCCACCCCAACACCCCGCACCAACAACCCGCGCAGACAACAAGGGCGGGCCCCGGGTAAGAAACCCGGGGCCCGCCCTGAACGCCGCCAGAGGCTACGCCGTACTACAACTCAGTTGTCGTCCTCATCGATCAGGAACCCCCGCATAGGCGAAGGCGCCTGCCCCATCGGCGACGGCCCCTGCGGCCGCACCGGCGCCATCGGCTGGGTCATCGCCGGCGACATCTGCTGCTGCCCGCCGTAGGACGGACCGGACTGCCCCGGCCCGCTGCCCATCGACTGGTTGCCACCGTAGGACGGCGCACTCGCACCGGCCGGAGCCATCGAGGGCGCCGGGGACGGCGGCAGCGAAGCCGTCGCGGGAGTACGCGGCGGGGCGAGCGAGTCGTCCGCCTGGGTCTCCAGCTGACGCAGCTGCGACTCCAGGTACGACTTCAGCCGCGTCCGGTACTCGCGCTCGAAGCCGCGCAGGTCCTCGACCTTGCGCTCCAGCGTGGCGCGAGCGGACTCCAGCGAGCCCATCGCGACGCGGTGCTTCTCCTGCGCGTCCCGCTCTAGGGCGTCGGCCTTGGCACGGGCGTCCCGCTCCAGACCCTCGGCACGCGAACGCGCCTCGCCCACGATCTTGTTGGCCTCGGAGCGGGCCTCGGCGATCGCCTGGTCGGCGGTCTGCTGGGCCAGCGAGAGGACACGGGCGGCACTGTCGCCGCCGGGACCACCCTGACCGGGCATGCCGGGGCCACCGGGGCCCTGCGGACCGCCCATGGGGCCGCCCATCGGACCGGGACCCATCTGGCCCTGCATCGGACCCGGGCCCTGGCCCATCGGCCCCGGACCCTGACCCATCGGGCCGGGACCCTGCGGGCCGCCCTGTCCGCCGGGGCCGGCGGGCAACTGCGGGGCACCGCTCGGCAGCTGGGGCGGGCCACCCATGGGGCCACCCATCTGCTGCTGCGGCGGGCCCGATATGCCGGCGGGCACCGGAGCGCCGGGACCTCGCATGCCCTGCTGCGGCATGCCCTGCTGCTGCGGGTGCCCCTGATGCTGCGGGGGCTGCTGATCCTGCGGCGGTTCCGGGGGCTTGCGCATGTTCTGCTGGTTCTGCGCAGCCGCGCGCGTCGCCGCGGCCAGTTTGGCGCGCAGGTCCTCGTTCTCGCGGAGCAGCCGGGTCAGTTCGGCTTCGACCTCGTCGAGGAAGGCATCGACCTCGTCCTCGTCATAGCCTTCTCGGAGGCGGACGGTCGTGAACTGCTTGTTCCGCACGTCCTCAGGGGTCAACGGCATCTCTTCACCTCAACGTAGTCGTCGGCATTCGGCAAGCCCGTATCTCTCTCATCGCTCACAGCCGGCTCACGATCGAGATCAGGATGTAGACGATGATCATCAGTACGAAGAAGGACAGGTCGAGCGCCACGCCCCCGAGACGCAGCGGCGGGATGAACCGCCGCAGAAGCTTCAACGGTGGATCGGTGACAGTGTAGGTGGCCTCCAGAACGACCACCATCGCCTTGCCGGGTTGCCACGAGCGGGCGAACTGGAAGACGTAGTCCATGACCAACCGGAAGATGAGCACGATGAGGAAGCACATCAACGCGATGTAGACGACATCCAGGAACACGCTCATCCCTGTGCTTCCCTCTCCCCTGAACCATCTTTCGGACCCGCCCTCGGATCCGTGCTCTTGCTCTAACCGGTCGTGCGTCTCAGCTCTGGTTGAAGAACCCGCCCTCTGCGATGCGGGCCTTGTCCTCCGCCGTGACATCGACGTTAGCAGGAGACAGCAGGAACACCTTCTGCGTCACCCGCTCGATACTGCCGTGAAGACCAAACACCAAACCGGCCGCAAAGTCGACAAGTCGCTTCGCATCTGTGTCATCCATCTCAGTGAGATTCATGATCACCGGCGTGCCCTCACGGAAGTGTTCCCCGATGGTACGGGCCTCGTTGTAGGTCCGGGGGTGAAGTGTGGTGATCCGGTAGGGCTCTCGTTCGGACACGACCTTGGGCATGATGACCGGTGCGCTCTTTTCCAGGCTTGCGCGTTCTTGTGTGATGGATGCCACGGGCGCGATGCGCGCCGGGCGGCCCGATTCCGCCCCGAGCGAAGCGGAACGGGGCACCGGCTCGCGCTGCACGGGCGGTTGGACGATTCTTACCTCTTCGTCCCTTTGCGGCTGATGTGAACCATGTGACTGGTGCACCGGTTCGTGCCGCCGGTGGTCCCGCTCGGGCTCCGGGTCCAGTTCGGGTTCGAAGTCGTCGTCGGGGTCGAAGCCCCGGCCGTCGTACCCATCGTCCTCCACGAGGCCGAGGTAGACCGCCATCTTGCGCATCGCGCCGGCCATGCTCTGAGTCCTCCGCTCTGTGGTGGATCGGCTGACGACTGCCAAATGCCTGCGATCCACAAGGTCGTTGCCTCCGCCTTTCGGCGGTAATGACCATATTTTCTGCTGTGGTCCGACTTCTTGGCGACGTTACCCGAGCCTGGGTCGGACTCCGAGTACCGCGGTGCCGACGCGTACATGTGTCGCTCCGGCGGCCACGGCCTGTTCGAGGTCCGCACTCATCCCTGCGGAAACCATGTTCGCAGCCGGATGGGCTCGGCGCAGGTGGGTCGACAAATCCATGAGGTGCTCGAACGCCGCCTGTTGGCGTCCGGCGTACTCGCCGGTGAGCGGCGCCACCGTCATCAGGCCGTCGAGCCGAAGCCCGTCCGATCCGGCGACGAGGTCGGCCAACTCTTCGATTCCCGCGGGCGCGACGCCGCCGCGCTCGCCACGCGCGCTCTCCCCCGCGTCGAGGGCGACCTGGAGCAGGACGCCGACCTCGCGTCCGGCCCGCACCGCCTCCTTCGACAGGGCCGTGACGAGCTTGGCGCGGTCGACGGATTGCACGACATCCGCGTAACCGACCACCGACCGCACCTTGTTGGTCTGCAACTGGCCGACGAAATGCCACGAAAGCGGCAGATCCGAGCAGGCGGCGGCCTTCGGTGCCGCGTCCTGGTCGCGGTTCTCGGCGACGTGGCGCACGCCGAGTCCGGAGAGAATGCGCACATCGTCGGCCGGGTAGGTCTTGGTGACCACGATCAGGGTCACCTCGTCGCGGGGGCGGCCCGCGGCCTCGCACGCGGCGGCGATGCGCTCTTCCACCTTCGCCAGGTTCCCGGCGAGTTCGCTCTTACGGTCCGTCATGCCCCATCAGTCCAGCCAGACATAGCCCGCGAGCCGCCCGGTGGCGCGGTCGCGTCGGTACGAGAAGTGGTCCTTCGACTCCCGGGTGCACACCGGCGACTGCGCCAGGTCGCACACCCCGAGCCGTTCGAGCTGCGCGTGCACCCCGGCGCTCACGTCGAGGGCCGGAGTGCCCCAGCTCGTCACCGCGTGCGCCGCCGGTTCGACGGCGGCGACCTCGGCCCGCATCTCCTCCGGCACCTCGTAGCACCGGCCGCACACGGCGGGTCCGGTGCGGGCGACGATCCGGGCGGGGTCGGCGCCCAGCTCCGTCATCGCCCGTACGGCGGCGGGGACGACCCCGGCGACCAGGCCGGGCCGGCCCGCGTGGGCCGCGGCGGCGACGCCTGCCACGGGGTCCGCGAGCAGGACGGGCACGCAGTCGGCGGTGAGGACGGCGAGGGCGAGACCGCGTTCGGCGGTGACGACCGCGTCGACGCTCGGCACCGGCCGGTCTCCCCAGGGCCCGTCGACGACGGCGACGCCGGCGCCGTGCACCTGGTTCATCCAGACCACGCGCGCCGGGTCGACGCCCAGCGTCCTGGCGGCCAGTGCGCGGTTGGCCGTCACGGCGGCCGGGTCGTCACCGACCGCGCCGCCGAGGTTGAGCTCCTCGTACGGAACGGCGCTCACTCCGCCCCACCGGTCGGTGAAGCCGAAGTGCGCGCCGTTCACGGTGTCGCGCTGTCCTATCACTTCAGGAAGTCCGGCACGTCCAGTTCCTCGGCCGCGCTGTCCGAGTAGGTCCGGGACGGCGGGACCGGCGGCGGGGCGACCGGCGGGAGGTCGTTGACCGGCTCGGGTGCGGGGACCGGCTCCGGCTCCTCCTTCGGCTTGACGCTGCCGAGCGAGCCGAAGGACGGGCGGCTCTCGGGCTGCCGGGCCGGGGCGGGTTCCTCGCGCTTGGCCGAGGCCGAGCCGAGGACGTTGTCCCGCTTGGCCGGCGGCTGGCCCCCGTCGAAGCCGGCCGCGATCACGGTGACCCGCACCTCGTCGCCGAGGGCGTCGTCGATGACCGCGCCGAAGATGATGTTGGCCTCGGGGTGCGCGGCCTCGCTGACCAGCTGGGCGGCCTCGTTGATCTCGAACAGGCCGAGGTCGGAGCCGCCGGAGATGGAGAGCAGCACGCCGCGGGCGCCGTCGATGGACGCCTCCAGGAGCGGCGAGGAGATCGCCATCTCGGCCGCGGCCACCGCGCGGTCGTCGCCGCGGGCCGAGCCGATGCCCATGAGGGCCGAACCGGCCTCGGACATGACCGACTTGACGTCGGCGAAGTCGAGGTTGATCAGGCCCGGCGTGGTGATGAGGTCGGTGATGCCCTGCACACCGGAGAGCAGCACCTGGTCGGCGGACTTGAACGCGTCGAGCACGCTGACCTGGCGGTCCGAGATGGACAGCAGCCGGTCGTTGGGGATGACGATGAGGGTGTCGACCTCTTCGCGGAGTTCCGCGATGCCGTCCTCGGCCTGGTTGGCGCGGCGCCGTCCCTCGAAGGTGAACGGGCGCGTGACCACGCCGATGGTGAGGGCACCGAGCGAGCGGGCGATGTTGGCCACGACGGGTGCCCCGCCGGTGCCGGTGCCGCCGCCCTCACCGGCCGTCACGAAGACCATGTCGGCCCCCTTGAGGACCTCCTCGATCTCCTCGCGGTGGTCCTCGGCGGCCTTGCGGCCGACGGCCGGGTTGGCTCCGGCGCCGAGTCCGCGGGTGAGTTCGCGGCCGACGTCGAGCTTGACGTCGGCGTCGCTCATCAACAGAGCTTGCGCGTCGGTGTTGATGGCGATGAACTCGACGCCCTTGAGACCGACCTCGATCATCCGGTTGATGGCATTGACACCACCGCCGCCGACACCGATGACTTTGATGACTGCGAGGTAGTTCTGCGGTGCTGCCACGTCGAAGGCCTCTCGCCTCGAGTTACGTGTCGTCGGATGACCGGAGCACTGGTGCCCCGTAACCCGACGACTGATGCCGAATGGGACGGTCCGTAGCGCCGACCCGAACCCTAACGCTGAAGTTTAGGGTTACCAGTGTGTCTGTTCCTTGGAGTCTTCTGAACAGGACACTAAGTCGACAAGTGGCGCGCGTTCAACGAACACGCCGAACCTCCCGTTTTTCTTTTCACCCTATGTGATCAGCCGTAGCGCTGCCCAACCAGGGTGCTGGCCTGCACGTATACCCGTCAACTCCCCGATGACGCCGGGGCGGTGGGAACGCTCACGTCGAAGTGCCGTGCGTCGGGCGCCGCAGTGGCACCAGGCGTTGGGGCGGACGGTGGCCGCCTTCGCGTGGGCGGCGGCGTGCCGGGCGGCGAACGCCCGCAGCGCGGCGAGGTCCTCCGAGCGGGCCGGCATCCGGCAGGCCGTCGTGCTGCAAGTGACCGAGGCGGAGGATCGGCCGTGGCCGACGATCCGGACGGTCCAGGCCCGCCCGGGGACACGCTCGGTGGAAGGTTCGCTGTACACGGTCGTCACGGCCGCTTGCTCCAGAGTGCTCAATCGATCAGTGCTGTGTGGCTCCACTATGTGCTCCCCGCAATGGCGTTGGGCAGCAGGTTTCGCCCGCGGTTTCGTTGATTTCCAGCGATGAGTCGGCTGGTCGTGGCAACAGTCTTCCCCGAACAGCCCGGCGGGATGCCACCACCCGGGCTTTCATCCACTAGCGGATACCGTATTACGGAAAGTTAATATCGCCTCACGGAATAAGTGGCTGAGGGGGCGGAACGTGCGACGGTCGGTACGGGCACGGTGGTGGTGTCCGGCACACATGCCGGGCTTCTGCACGCAAGTGCTGCGCGGCGTGGGCCAAGTGGTGTTCCAGGCGAACCCGTGGACGGGGGCCGCGTTCGCCGTGGCCCTGTGCATGGCCGACTGGCGGTATGCCGCGTACGCGCTGGGCGGCGCGGCACTGGGCACGTCGACCGCCCGCTGGCTCGGTGTGCCACGCGACCGGCAGGAGGCGGGTCTTGAGGGCTTCAACTCCGCGTTGCTCGCCCTCTGCCTCGCCGTCCTGCTCGGCCAGGACCGGCCGGCCACGGCGCTGCTCGCCGCCGCGGGCTGCGTCGTGGTCACCGTCGGCACGGCGGCGGCGGTGCGTCTGCTGAGCGTCTGGGACCTGCCGCCGCTGACCCTGCCGTACTGCCTGCTGGCGGTCGCGGTGAACGTCGCCGCGCCCGCCTTCCGGCGGATCCAGCCGTACGGCGACGGCCTCGCCGCGCTGCCCGGCTCGGCCTCCGGGCCGACCGCCCTGCACCTGCCCCATCTGGCGCGGGCGTTCCTCCACAACGTGTCCCAGCTCTTCTTCCTGGAGCGGTGGCACGTGGGGGCGCTGTTGCTCGCGGGCGTCTTCCTGGCGAGCCGGACGGCCGGGCTGATCGCCTGCGCGGGCAGCGTGACGGGCATCGTGACCGCCTGGGCGCTCGGGGCGCCGGCCGAGCGGATCGCCGACGGCACCATGGGCTACAACGCGGTGCTGGTCGCGCTCGCGCTGTGCGGGGTGTTCCTGCCGGCGGCGCCGGCCACGCTGCTGTACGCCCTGCTCGGCGCGGCGACCGCGACGGCTCTGACACCCGCCATCGCCGCGCTGCTCGCTCCGTCCGGCGGCCGTGCCTTCACCTGGCCGTTCGTGCTGACGACACTCGGCTTCCTCGCCGCTGCCCGCGCGTTCCCGCGGCTGACCGGCCCGCACGGCTGGAGCCGCTGCCGCCAGCGGGGAGGCCACGGACGTGGGCGCGTCGGCAGTTGATCGACGGGACACGTTGGCGGACCCGGGCTGGCCCGCGCTGGGACCTGGTCTACGACCTGTTCCGCCGCCGGCAGCGCGACGGCACATGGAAGCGGATCCTGGAACAAGATCCACCCCGCGACCGAGACGACTACAAGGACCGCCACACCGTGGAGTGGGGGATCAACCGGCTGAAACGGAACCGCGCTGTTCTCGGCGACGGCGGGCCGCGACTGGCCGCCGACGCCGGCGCTTACCTGCCGACGTTGGAGTTGGACGGCGCGGCGCCGGCCAGGGAGAAGGTCTCGTGCAGAGTGTCGTCGGGCTCTCGCCGTGACTCCGCGCGGTGTGCCGGGGCTGGTTGGGAGAGCATGGCTGGTCCGTCGGTTCAGGCGATTGCCTCCTGCCGTTGTCTGGTGACGGGGGTCAGCGGCGAGATGGAGCACGTGACCGAGCCGGTGTTCCGCCGTGCTCAGCACCCTGGCGGGGCAGCGCTCAGATCATGCAGTTGCGCGCGGCCGCCCTCAAGCACCGCCGGGCCGACCACAGGGCTGTGAAGGCCGGGGCCAAGGACTCGCAGAAGGCCCGGCGGCAGCCCGGGCTACCGGGAGCCCGCCGTAGGCTGCCGCTTGTAGAAGGACTCCTCCAGGTAGGCGGCCTCGTGCGGCTGGTAGGGCTCCTCCAGGTAGGCGGCCTCGTCTGCGTCGAGTTCGACGTCCACCGCGGCGAGGGCGTCGGCCAGTTGGGCCGGCTTGGTGACCCCGACGATGGGCGAGGTCACCACCGGGTTGCGCATGACCCAGGCCAGCGCGACCTGGGCCGGGTACAGACCCCGCTTGCCCGCGATCTCGTGGACGCGCTCGGCCACTGCCTGGTCCCCGTCGCGGTAGAGGATCTTGCCGCCCGGATGTGTTGCGGCACGCGCCGTGACGGTCTCCCGGACCCGCGTCAGCCTGCCCCGCGCCAGTGGGCTCCACGGGATCACGCCGATGCCCTGGTCGGCGCAGAGCGGGAGCATCTCCCGCTCTGCTTCTCGGTGGATGAGGTTGTAGTGGTCCTGCATCGACACGAACCGGGTCCAGCCGTTCAGGTCAGCCAGGTACAGGGCCTTGGTGAACTGCCAGGCGTACATGGAAGAGGCGCCGATGTAACGGACCTTCCCGGACTTGACCGCGTCGTGCAGCGCCTCGAGAGTTTCCTCGATCGGGGTGTCGTAGTCCCAGCGGTGGATCTGGTACAGGTCGATGTAGTCGGTCCCCAGTCGCTTCAGGGAGGCGTCGAGCTCGGCGAAGATCGCCTTGCGGGACAGCCCGGCGCCGTTCGGGCCGGGGCGCATCCGCATCCAGACCTTGGTGGAGAGAACGACCTCCTCGCGCCGGGCGAAGTCCCTGACCGCCTGACCGACGATCTCCTCGCTGCTTCCGGCACTGTACCCGTTGGCCGTGTCGAGGAAGTTGACGCCGGCCTCAAGAGCCTGCTTGATGATGTCCCGGCTGGCGTCCGCGCCAGCAAGTCATCGTGATCAGCAGCCTCTCCGGTGGCCTGGCGGGTGCGCGTTGACGAATACCGGAAATCCTCTCCTGCCCTGGTGACAGAGACTGCGTGAACCGTCTCTGGCTCCGCGACTGCTACGTCACCGCCGTCAGAGCTGCGGCAGCCGGTCCGCGGCTGTGGGAGAACGTCGCTGCTCGAGCCAGTAGAGGTAGACGCGCAGGTGCGATGCCAGCTCGCCGTCGAGGTACGCGGCGTAGTTCACGGCAGCGGCGGCCACGCCTTGCCCTGCCTTCGCGTCGTCGGCCTCCCAGTCGGCTCGCCGGTGCGCCAGATACTCGCTGATCCGCCCTCGGTCGCGCCACCATTCCCGGACCGCTGACGGGGTCCAGTGAGTGTCGCCATCGCAGCCGTAGCCGGAGAACGCCTCGGCCTCCGCCGCGTCGACCAGTTGCTGTAGCTCCCGCGGCGTCCGGGGCTGCCGGTACACGTACTCGGTGAAGTAGTCGGCCTCGTAGAGCACGAGCCCGGGGGCGTGGATGCGGCCTGTGCCGCAGTTGTCGGTGTCGGCCCCGTAGAACGGCCCGGGCACATTGAGCCACTTCCGGTCCGACCACTGTCCGCGGAACGTCCCTCGCGCGTCGTCGAGCAGGGGCACCGGATCGAAGTAGACGTCCACGGCGGAAGGTTAGCCCTGTCCTGGACGATTCACCGGACACGGCCTAGTAGCCGGTCGTGCCGTCGAGGATTTCGCGCAGGATGTCCAGGTGGCCGTTGTGGCGGGCCGTCTCCTCGGTGAGGTGGATGAGGATCCAGCGCAGGTCGACGTGGAGGCCGTTGCGGATGGTTCCCTGGGCCTGCTTGTCGAGGTCGTTCCCGGCGACCAGTTCGCGGTAGCGGGCGCTCTGTTCGGCGTATTCGTCGAGCAGCTGCGTGAGCGGGAAGTCGACGGCGATCCGCATCTCGCGGTCGGGGTCCTCGTCCGTCATGGGGGCCCGGTCCTCCTCGCCGAGGAAGATCACCTGGAACCAGTAGTACTCGACCCAGCGGAGGTGGTTGATCACTCCGCTCATGGTCATCAGCGGTGAGCCCGGCAGGAGCGCCCTGCGGGCGTTCTCCGCGGAGACGCCTTCGCACTTGGCGCGGGCGGTGTCGCGTGCGTAGTCGAGAAACGTGGTGAGCTGGGTGCGCTCGTCCCACGCGGGAGGTGTGTCGTCGATTCTTGTCATCGCGCGAAGCGTCTCCGATCACTGCGACCCATGTCGAGTCATTTGACTCGGGTCGAGTCGCGGCCCGCCTCAGTCCTCGGGATCGCGCAGGCCGACGCAGTCAAGGGCCCAGAAGGTTTCCGAGTAGACGAAGGTCCCCGTCATCCACGGCTCGTGCGCGGACAACCGGGCGACCTGGAAGGCGGCTTCGGGGATACGCAGCGACGGCGAACGGAAGCCCGCCGCGCCGGCGCCCTGGAAGCCGCGCGTGCCGTAGTAGTGCGGCGAGCCCTCCAGAAACACCAGCGGCACACCCTGGCTGTCGGCGGCCTCCAGGGCGTGGGCGATGAGCCGCGTACCGATGCCCTGACGCTGGAACTCCGGGAGCACACCCAGCGGTGACAGCGACAGGACGTCCACGATCCGGCGCGGCGCGTCCAACCGTGCCGCGCTCAGCAGCACGTGCCCGACGACCCGGTCGTCGACGACGGCGACGAAGGACATCGGCGCCAGGGCCGCATCGGCAGTGCGTAGTGCGTCCACGAGCCCGGGGACCCGCTCGCCGGCGCCGAAGGCACGCGTGTGGACCTCGCGCACCTCTCGGTGGTCGTCAGCCGTCTCTTCCCGGATCAACAGGCCAGTGCCACCGGGGGTGATCATGGAGCCGTCAGGTGCATCGTGTGACGTCATGGCCGCGAGGGTAGATCGCGAGGCGGCTCAGGTGCGAGGCAATTGCGTACCAGGCTTCCCATCAGTCTGCTCGCGGCTGAAGCCGATCCGCTCCTATGTCCGCGGTGTGCTGTCCGAGCGCCATGTGGTGAGACGGGGGTACCCCGGCAGTTCGGCGCGGCCGGTGGCCCACAGCAGGGTGCGCCAGGGATCCGCGCCGTCCGGAGCCTCCGGAAACAGACGGGCGAGTACCCGCGAGCAGAGAGCGGAGGGCGGGGTCCAGGCGAGCCCGAAGCCTTCCGCCACGTCGTGCATGTGCACCAGCGTCTCCTGGAGGCCCAGCGCGGCGAAGCCTTCGGGGTCGGACACCCCGGCGGCGTGGTGGGCGCGGACCTGGGGCGGCGTCGTACGCACCATGGCGACCAGCAGCGCGCCGCACGCCTCCAGCACCTGCACCAGGCCGGCCGGACCCGCATCACGCTCCGCGTAGACGAAGGCCATGGGTCCGTCCGGCCTCTTCTGCCGCAACGCGAAAGGCACATGGGTGTCCAGCGGCGGGCTCTGCGGCCCCAACTGCACGGCGTAGTACAGCAGGTCGTTGACGAGGTGCTCGACGGTCTCCCAGCAGTCCCACTCCAGCGAACCGGCCTTGCCGCCCCACCCCTGTGGCGGTGCGTCCCGGAGGACGTCCACGGCGAGCCGCACGGCAAGGTCGACGTCGTCCGCGGTGACGGGAGACAAGACTGATCCGGTTTCGGCTGATGGCGACATGACAGCACCGTATCGCGAGGGAAGCGGGCGATCTCATTCTGAGGTGCTGCTTCAGCCGGGCTGCTCCGGTCAGCCGCGACCACCGTGCGGAAGGGGAACGCGATCAGAAGCGCGACCGCGACCAGGAGCGCGCCGGCCCAGAGCGGGCCGAGGTCCCCGGCCGCGGTGTTGAGGGTGGGCGCGGCGACGAGCGGTCCGGCGGCGGCGCCGACGTTGAGTGCCGCGGTCGCATAGGAGCCGGCCATGGTGGGGGCTCCGGTCGCCTCGTAGAGGACCCTTGTGATCAGTGTGCTGCCCAGCGCGAACGACAGCGCCCCCTGGACGAACGCGAGGACGAGCAGCGCGACCGGCCGGTCGGCCAGCACGGCGAGTGCCGGCCAGCCGATGAGCAGCAGCGGACCACCGACCGCGAGGACCAGGCCGGGACGCTGGTCGGACAGCCGTCCGGCGACGACGACGCCGGCCAGGGAGCCGGCGCCGAAGAGCACCAGGACGACGGAGATCCACAGCTCGCCCAGCCCGGCGGTGCCGGTCACGAGGGGCGCGAGGAACGTGAAGCCGGCGAACGTCGCCGCGTTCACCAGCGCGCCGAGCAGCATGACCAGGAGCAATCGCGGACTTGTGAGCTGGGCGAGTTCTGCTCGCAGGGTCGGCCCGTCGGTCTTCTGCGTTCCCGCGGGGCGCGCCGGGATTCCGGTGAGGATGCCGGCGGCCGCGGGCAGGCAGAGCGCGGCGACGGCCCAGAACGTGGCCTGCCAGCCGAGCAGGGTGCCGAGCACCGATCCTGCGGGAACCCCGGCGACCGTGGCCACCGTGGTGCCCGAGAGCAGCACGGCGAGCGCGCGTCCCTTCCTGTCGGCAGGGACCAGCGTGGCGGCGGTTGTA
>NZ_WWHX01000958.1 GCF_009862125.1 Streptomyces sp. SID5910 | reverse complement strand
GATGGTACTGCAGGGGGGACCCTGTGGGAGAGTAGGACGCCGCCGAACTCCTTTTAGAGCTCTGGCTCTTGGGCACGCAGCCCAAGAGCCAGAGCTTTTTTGCGTTGAGGTAGGGTCGGGGAGCATCATCGGCTCGTTTCAATCAGGAGGCCCCCGCGTGGAGGTCCAGGAGACCCGCGTGCAGACTGACCGGGTCCTCACCATCCCGAACATCCTCAGCATGGCGCGCCTCGCCGGCGTGCCCCTCTTCCTGTGGCTGATCCTGCGGCCCGAGTTCGGCGGACCGCAGAGCGACGGCTGGGCGCTGTTGGTGCTGGCCCTGAGCGGAGTCAGTGACTACCTGGACGGAAAGCTCGCGCGGCGTTGGAACCAGATCAGCAGCCTCGGCCGGCTCCTGGACCCCGCGGCCGACCGGCTCTACATTCTGTCGACTCTCGTCGGCCTCACCTGGCGGGAGATCCTGCCGCTCTGGTTGACCCTTGTACTGCTGGCCCGTGAAGCCGTGCTGCTGGTGATGGTGGGCATCCTCCGCCGCCACGGCTATCCGCCGCCGCAGGTGAACTTCCTGGGCAAGGCCGCCACGTTCAACCTCATGTACGCCTTCCCCCTGCTGCTGCTCAGCGATGGCAGCGGATGGATCGCGTCACTCGCCGCAGTTTTCGGATGGGCGTTCGCCGGATGGGGTACAACCCTCTACTGGTGGGCAGGTGTTCTCTACGTGGTTCAGGTCCGCCGCTTGGTCCGTGCGGACACCATGACCGATTGAACTCGCCCTTTGCCCGGCCGCTCCGGCCGGATGGCCCGCGCTGCAAAAGTGCGCGACCCTGGACGGGTGAAGTCGGCTTAACCGTCGTCTCTTAGAGGAGGACGCTTCCGACATGAAGGCCGTCGTGATGGCCGGAGGCGAAGGCACCCGCCTTCGCCCGATGACCTCGAGCATGCCCAAGCCGCTCCTGCCGGTGGCCAACCGGCCGATCATGGAGCACGTTCTGCGGCTGCTCAAAAGGCATGGGCTCAACGAGACCGTCGTCACCGTGCAGTTCCTGGCCTCCCTGGTCAAGAACTACTTCGGTGACGGTGAAGAGCTCGGAATGGAGCTCACCTATGCCAATGAGGAGAAGCCACTCGGTACCGCCGGAAGCGTGAAGAACGCCGAGGAGGCGTTGAAGGACGATGCCTTCCTCGTCATTTCCGGCGATGCCCTGACCGACTTCGACCTCACCGACCTGATCAACTTCCACAAGGAAAAGGGCGCGCTCGTCACCGTGTGTCTGACACGCGTGCCCAACCCCCTGGAATTCGGCATCACCATCGTCGACGAAGAGGGCAAGGTCGAGCGCTTCCTGGAGAAGCCGACCTGGGGCCAGGTCTTCTCGGACACCGTGAACACGGGCATCTACGTCATGGAGCCCGAAGTCTTCGACTACGTCGACCCGGATGTGCCCGTCGACTGGTCGGGCGACGTCTTCCCGCAGCTGATGAAGGAAGGCAAGCCGGTCTACGGCTATGTCGCCGAAGGCTACTGGGAGGACGTCGGCACGCACGAGAGCTACGTCAAGGC
Organism: Streptomyces sp. SID5910; assembly: GCF_009862125.1. Taxonomy (GTDB): domain Bacteria; phylum Actinomycetota; class Actinomycetes; order Streptomycetales; family Streptomycetaceae; genus Streptomyces. The sequence continues at coordinate 25,707 of NZ_WWHX01000958.1, read as the reverse complement.
CCAGGCCGACGTCCTCGAGGGCAAGGTCGACGTCGACATCGACGGATTCGAGATCTCCCCCGGCGTATGGGTGGCGGAGGGCGCCGAGGTGCACCCCGACGCCGTGCTGCGCGGACCGCTCTACATCGGCGACTACGCCAAGGTCGAAGCCGGCGCCGAGATCCGTGAACACACGGTCGTCGGGTCCAACGTCGTCGTCAAGAGCGGCGCCTTCCTGCACAAGGCCGTCGTCCACGACAACGTGTACGTCGGGCCGCACAGCAATCTGCGAGGCTGCGTCGTCGGCAAGAACACCGACATCATGCGCGCCGCGCGGATCGAGGACGGTGCCGTCATCGGCGACGAGTGCCTCGTCGGTGAAGAATCGATCGTCCAGGGCAATGTGCGGGTGTACCCGTTCAAGACGATCGAGGCCGGTGCCTTCGTCAACACCTCCGTCATCTGGGAGTCGAGAGGACAGGCCCACCTCTTCGGCGCCCGCGGAGTGTCCGGCATCCTCAACGTGGAGATCACGCCGGAGCTGGCCGTACGGCTGGCCGGCGCCTACGCGACCACGCTGAAGAAGGGCTCCACCGTCACCACGGCCCGCGACCACTCCCGCGGTGCCCGTGCGCTGAAGCGGGCGGTGATCTCCGCACTTCAGGCCAGCGCCATCGACGTACGCGACCTGGAGAACGTACCGCTGCCCGTGGCACGGCAGCAGACCGCGCGCGGCAGCGCCGGCGGCATCATGATCCGGACCACGCCCGGCGTGCCGGACTCCGTGGACATCATGTTCTTCGACGGGCAGGGGGCCGACCTCTCCCAGGGCAGTCAGCGGAAGCTGGACCGGGTGTTCGCGCGGCAGGAGTACCGGCGTGCGTTCCCCGGCGAGATCGGCGACCTGCACTTCCCGTCCAGCGTCTTCGACTCGTACACCGGGTCGCTGCTGCGCAACGTCGACACCACCGGGATCGCCGAGTCCGGGCTGAAGGTCGTCGTGGACGCCTCCAACGGCAGCTCCGGCCTCGTGCTGCCCAGCCTGCTCGGCAAGCTCGGCGTCGACTCGCTGACCATCAACCCCGGTCTCGACGAGTCCAGGCCGACCGAGTCCGCGGACATGCGGCGGTCCGGTCTGGTGCGCCTCGGAGAGATCGTGGCGTCGTCGCGGGCCGCGTTCGGCGTGCGCTTCGACCCCGTCGGTGAGCGGCTGTCGCTCGTCGACGAGAAGGGCCGCATCATCGAGGACGACCGGGCACTGCTGGTCATGCTCGACCTCATCGCCGCCGAGCGGCGCAGCGGCCGGGTCGCGCTGCCGGTGACGACCACCCGGATCGCCGAGCAGGTGGCGGCGTACCACGGCACCCAGGTCGAGTGGACGACGACCTCGCCGGACGACCTCACGCGGGTCGGCGGTGAGGAAGGCGCGATCTTCGGCGGTGACGGCAAGGGCGGCTTCATCGTCCCCGAGTTCAGCAGCGTCTACGACGGCACGGCGGCGTTCGTGCGGCTCATCGGTCTGGTGGCGCGGACGCAGCTCACCCTCAGCCAGATCGACGCGCGGATCCCGCGGGCGCACGTCCTCAAGCGGGACCTGGCGACCCCGTGGGCCGTCAAGGGCCTGGTCATGCGGCGAGTCGTCGAGGCGGCCGGAGACCGCTTCGTGGACACCACCGACGGCGTTCGCGTGGTGGAGACCGACGGGCGCTGGGTGATGGTGCTGCCCGACCCGGCCGAGGCCGTCACCCACCTGTGGGCCGAGGGGCCCGACGACGCCTCCGCGCAGGCGCTGCTGGACGAGTGGTCCGCGGTGGTGGACAGCGCGGGCCGGTAGAACACACCGCACGCGTGCGTGCCGGACAAGTGTCCCCAAGGGGGCCTGTCCGGCACGCCGGTGGGGCCATTCGGAGGTAGTGGCCCTGGCGTGCGACGATGTGCGGCATGCCGCAGCAACCCCCCGTTCGGAGCACATCCACGCGGCCCGCACGCCCGGACGCGTCCATGTCGTTGCTCACCAACGTGATGGACCACAGTCTCGACGACGGTTACGCCGAGGCCGCCGCGCGGAAGAAGGCCGAGGGCGCCGGTGGTATGCCCCGCACCCTCCGCGCCAAACTCGCCCTGGCCGCGGGACTGGTGCTCGCCGCGCTGGTCGTCACGGTGGGAGCGGCGCAGGCCCGCGTCGCGGCGCCCGTCGTCGCCAAGGAACGCGAGGAGCTGATCGACCGCATAGAGGGGGAGACCTCGGCGGCCGACAAGCTTGAGGAGAACGTCGACGCACTGCGCGACGAGGTGAGCGCGCGGCAGCGCGAGGCGCTGGACAAGAGCGGCGACGGCGACCGGGCCGACCTCATGGGCGTCCTGTCCGGCGCCGTCGAGGTGCACGGCCCCGGCGTGAAGCTCGTGGTGGACGACGCCAAGGACGTCGGCTCCGGCAGCGACGGGCAGCCGCGCGGCACCTCCGGGTTCTCCGACACCGGCCGGGTACGGGACCGGGACATGCAGCGCGTGGTCAACGGGCTGTGGGAGTCGGGGGCCGAGGCGGTCTCCGTCAACGGGCAGCGGCTGACCGCGCTGTCGGCGATCCGTGCCGCGGGGGACGCGATACTGGTCGACAACAGGCCGCTGGTGCCGCCGTACACGGTGCTCGCGGTGGGGGACGGCAAGCAGCTCAGCAGCAGGTTCCAGGACAGCGCGGACGGGCTGTATCTGAATGCCCTGCAAGAGGGCTACGGCATCCGGACCGCGATCTCCACGCAGGACGAGCTCCGGCTTCCGGCCGCGCCGAGTGTGATCGTACGAACCGCACAACCGATATCCGAGAAGGGCACATCGTGATCGCCGTACTGGGCCTCGTCGTGGGAGTCGTGGCCGGCCTCTTGGTCCGGCCCGAGGTGCCGGCGGCCGTCGAGCCTTATCTGCCGATCGCCGTCGTGGCGGCGCTCGACGCTGTCTTCGGCGGGCTGCGGGCCATGCTCGACGGCATCTTCGACGACAAGGTCTTCGTGGTGTCGTTCCTGTCGAACGTGGTCGTGGCCGCGCTGATCGTGTTCCTCGGCGACAAGCTGGGCGTGGGCGCCCAGCTGTCCACCGGTGTCGTGGTCGTCCTCGGCATCCGCATCTTCTCCAACGCCGCGGCGATCCGCCGGCACGTCTTCCGGGCGTGAGGCCGATGAGCGACCACGAAGAGCAGCCCGCGAACAGGCTGCGCAGGGAACTCCCCGAGGAGGTGCCGCCGGTGGACTCCCCGGCCACCGACTCTCCGGCCACCGACTCCTCGGCAGCGGAAGCGCCCGCCGAGGACGCGTCGCGGGAGGAGCGGACGCGGACCGGGCTCACCGGCCGGCAGCGGCTGGCGAAGGGGCTGTGGCCACCGCGCGTCACCCGGGCACAACTCATCGTCGCGCTGCTGCTGTTCGGCCTCGGATTCGGGCTCGCGGTCCAGGTCGCGTCGAACAGCGACAGCGACAGCGCGCTGCGCGGCGCCCGGCAGGAAGATCTCGTCCGCATCCTCGATGAACTGGACGACCGCACTCAGCGTCTAGAAGACGAGAAGCAGGGCCTCGAGAAGCAGCGGGACGAGCTGGAGAACAGCTCCGACCAGGCGGAGGAGGCCCGCAAGCAGACGCTGGAGAAGGAGCGGCAACTCGGCATCCTGGCGGGCACGGTGGCCGCGCAGGGGCCGGGCATCACGATGACGATCGAGGACACGAAGGGAACGGTCGAGGCGGACATGCTGCTCGACGCGATCCAGGAACTGCGCGCGGCGGGGGCGGAGGCGATCCAGGTGAACGGCGTCCGGGTCGTCGCGGGCACCTATCTCGCCGACTCCGACAAGAGCGTCAGCGTCGACGGGAACAAGATCAACGCGCCCTATCGTTTCCAGGTCATCGGCAAGCCGCAGGACCTCGAACCGGCGCTCAACATCCCTGGGGGCGTGGTGCAGACTCTGGAGAAGGAACAGGCCACCGTTACTGTTGAGCGGTCGAGCAAGATCGTCGTGGACGCCTTGCGAGCGGCGAAGCGGCCTGACTACGCTCGGTCGTCCTCCCAGTGAACCGGCGGTGCATGGGGGCCGTCCGGCGAGGGCATGAGGTTGCGGGGGGTCGGCGCACCGATTGGGTGGTGCGTGGTGGAAACTGTCTGGTGGAGGCGGACGTTGTGAAGGTGTCCGGGTCGGCCAGTAGGTTCAGTCAGGGTTCGTCCTGCCCCACGGGCGGGTCTGTTTCGGTCAAGGGGAATCGCCCGTGAAGTTGTTTGCGAAGTTGTTCGGCAAGAGCGCGCGAGAGGGCAGCGACAACGCGACCGCTCGCCATCGCGCCCAGCCTGACGCAGAGGGCCCGCGCCCGATGTTCCGGGACCAGGTGGCTGGTCCGGGCGGTGACATTTCCGGTGGTCAGGGCGCGCCGTCTGTTGACCCTGCGCAGTCCGGCGGCATAGGTTTCGGCCAACCCTCAGCCTCAGGTACGGGTGAAGGGTTCCAGCCCGGCCCGTACGGGTCGAACGCCCCGGCGGGGCAGCCCCGGCAGGAGGATCCGTCCATGTCGGCCCTGGTGTGTACGAGGTGCGGCAACCGCAACGCGGAGAACAGCCGCTTCTGCTCCAACTGCGGCGCCCCCCTGCGCCCCGGTGCGGTTCCGGAGCGTGCGTCCGAGACGACCTCGACGATCTCCATCTCCGGCCTGGAGGCGTACGACGCCGAGATGACCGGCCAGACGGCGGTGCCGGCGCTCTCCCCCGAGGCGCAGGCGGCCGTGGACGCGCTGCCGCTGGGTTCGGCGCTCCTGGTGGTGCGCCGTGGCCCGAACTCCGGCAGCCGCTTCCTGCTGGACGGCGAGCTGACCACGGCCGGGCGTCACCCGCAGAGCGACATCTTCCTGGACGACGTGACGGTCTCGCGCCGGCACGTGGAGTTCCGCCGCGGTCAGGACGGCTCGTTCACGGTGGCCGACGTCGGCAGCCTGAACGGCACGTACGTCAACCGCGAGCGGATCGACCAGGTCGCGCTGTCGAACGGCGACGAGGTGCAGATCGGCAAGTACCGGCTGGTGTTCTACGCGAGCCAGCGGGGCTACTGACCGTCCCCGGACTCGATCCGGGGAAGAGTCCCAGGGAAGGTCCATGCTTCGAACACCGAGCGGCGGTGCCGTGTCCGGCACCGCCGCCACGGACAGTGGGCTGATGAGCATCGGCTCGGTGCTGAACACGCTGCGCGACGAGTTCCCCGACATCACCATCTCCAAGATCCGCTTCCTGGAGTCGGAGGGCCTGGTCGAGCCGCGGCGTACCCCGGCGGGGTACCGCAAGTTCAGTGCGAACGACGTCGAGCGCCTCGGTCACGTCTTGCGCATGCAGAGGGACCACTATCTGCCGCTCAAGGTGATCCGCGAGCATCTGGACGCCATGGAGCGCGGTGAGGCGGTGCGCCTGCCGAGCGTGGGCCGGCAGCGCGACGGGGAAGCCGTGCCGGAGCCCGACGAGGGACCCACGGCCGCCCGGATCGGACGGGACGAGCTGCTCGCCGCCGCCGGTATCGGCGAGCAGGAGCTGACGGAGTGGGAGTCGTACGGGCTCGTCGCTCCACTGGCCGACGGCGTGTACGACGCCGAGGCGGTCACCGTCGCCTCACTCGTGGTCGAGCTGGGGCGGTTCGGCATCGAACCGCGGCATCTGCGGCTGATGAAGGCCGCCGCCGACCGGGAGGCCGGGCTGGTGGACCAGGTGGTGGCCCCGCTCAGGCGCCACCGCAACCCGCAGACCAGGGCACACGCCGAGGCCCGCACCAAGGAGCTGGCCGGACTGGCGGTGAAGCTGCACGCGGCGCTGGTGCAGACCGCCCTCGGGGTGCGGCTGCCCTGAAACGGGGCCGCCGGGGACCCGGATCGCCCACCCGTTCCCGGCCCGACTACCCAAACGTCCCGGGCACGGCCTAGGGTTGCTGTGTGAACGAGCTCGATGTCGTAGGTGTCCGGGTCGAGATGCCCTCCAACCAACCGATCGTGCTGCTGCGCGAAGTGGGAGGCGACCGCTACCTCCCCATCTGGATCGGGCCGGGGGAGGCGACGGCGATCGCCTTCGCCCAGCAGGGCATGGCCCCTGCGCGGCCGCTGACCCACGACCTGTTCAAGGACGTGCTGGAAGCCGTCGGCCAGGAGCTCACGGAAGTACGCATCACGGATCTGCGTGACGGGGTCTTCTACGCCGAGCTGGTCTTCGCCAGCGGCGTCGAGGTGAGCGCGCGGCCGTCCGACGCCATAGCGCTGGCGCTGCGCACCGGAACACCGATCTACGGCAGCGACACGGTGCTCGACGACGCGGGCATCGCCATTCCGGACGAGCAGGAGGACGAGGTGGAGAAGTTCCGCGAGTTCCTCGACCAGATCTCGCCGGAGGACTTCGGCACCAGCAACCAGTAGTCACGCACGAGCCGGGGACGGGAGCGACGGGAGTCGCCGTCGTACGGCCGGCCGTACGAGGGCATTCGGCTAGCCTTTCCCCGCGACAGGGCACGCGAAACCACTCTTAGGGTGATTATCACTCGGCGTGCCGAGTGTGGCGATCGTTGACGCACCGTTGGTGACTGCCTACCGTCGAGGAGGCAGGTCAAGGACGGAGGTCGGCGTGAGAATGAGCGGCGACGGTACGGCTGGGGGTGGCCCCGGTCGCGGCCTCGGGGTGGGCGGCTCGTACCCTTCCCCGGGCTCTCGGCTCCGCTCGAGCGGGGGGTATCCCCAGCCCGGCAGCGCGGCCGATCACGCTCCGCAGCGGCCGGCGGCCGTGCCGAGCAGCGGAGGGGCGACGTCCATGGCGTCCGAGCAGATCGGCTACCGCGGGCCGACGGCCTGCGCCGCCGCGGGCATCACCTACCGGCAGCTCGACTACTGGGCCCGCACGGGTCTCGTCGAGCCCAGCGTGCGGCCCGCCCACGGGTCCGGCACCCAGCGGCTCTACAGCTTCCGCGACGTGGTCGTGCTGAAGATCGTCAAGCGGTTCCTCGACACCGGGGTGTCGTTGCAGAACATCCGCACCGCCGTCCAGCACCTCAGGGAACGCGGCTTCCGCGACCTGGAGCGCATGACGCTGATGAGCGACGGCGCCACGGTCTACGAATGCACCTCGTCCGACGAGGTCCACGCCCTGCTCCAGGGCGGCCAGGGCATCTTCGGGATCGCCGTCGGCGTGGTGTGGCGGGACGTCGAGAGCGCGCTGTCCCAGCTGCACGGGGAGCGCGTCGACACGGGCGAGACCCTGGTCGGGCCCAATCCCGCGGACGAACTGGCGCGGCGCCGCAACCGGGCGGTCTGAACACCGTCCGGAGGTCGTGGGGCACAGGCGGCGCATTGTCAGTGGCGTAGGGCAGCATCGGAGATGTGAGAACCGCGCCCACGATCCTGCATCTCGACATGGATGCCTTCTTCGCCTCGGTGGAGCAGGCGTCCAAGCCGAGCCTGCGGGGGAAGGCCGTCGTCGTCGGCGGGCTCGGACCGCGGGGAGTGGTCGCCACCGCCTCCTACGAGGCGCGGGTCTTCGGTGTCCACTCGGCGATGCCCATGGGCCAGGCCCGGCGGCTCGCGCCCAACGCCGCCTACCTCGTCCCGCGCTTCGAGCTGTACCGGTCGATCAGCGAGCAGGTGATGCGGCTGCTGCGGGCCCTGTCGCCGCTGGTGGAGCCGCTGAGCCTGGACGAGGCCTTCGTCGATCTGGAGGCCGGCGGGACGGCCTGGGACGCGGAGTCGGCGCGGCTGGCGGGAGCGAAGCTGCGCGCGGACATCCGGGCCGTCACCGGCCTCACCGGGTCGGTGGGGCTCGCCGCGTCCAAGATGCTCGCCAAGATCGCCTCGGAGGAGGCCAAGCCGGACGGGATGGTGCTCATCGATCCCGGGACCGAGCGGGCCATGCTCGGGCCGAAGTCCGTCCGCATCCTTCCCGGGGTGGGACCGGCGACGGGCGACCATCTGCGCAGGGCCGGGATCACCACGGTCGAGGAGCTCGCCGAGGCGGGCGAGGACGAGCTGGTACGGCTGCTCGGCAAGGCGCACGGGCACGCCCTGTACGCGATGGCGCTGGCGCGCGACGAGCGGTCCGTGGTGGCCGAGCGGGAGACCAAGTCGGTGTCGGTCGAGGACACCTACGACGTGGACATCCACGACCGGGTGCGGGTCGGCGTGGAGGTGGGGCGGCTGGCCGACCGGTGCGTGCGGCGGCTACGGGGGTCCGGGCTGTCCGGCCGGACCATCGTGCTCAAGGTGCGGCGGTACGACTTCTCCACGCTGACCCGCTCGGAGACCCTGCGCGGGCCCACGGACGACCCGGCGGTCGTGCGGGAGGCCGCGGCCCGGCTGCTGGACTCGGTGGACACCACGGGCGGTGTGCGGCTGCTCGGGGTCGGCGTCAGCGGGCTCGCCGACTACACGCAGGAGGACCTGTTCGCGCAGGCCGCGGGGCAGCGGGTCGAGGAGCTGGCGGAGGAGCCGGGTGACGAGCCCGCCGAGGAGCACCGGCCGGGCCCCGTCGAGCGCCGCTGGCCCTCGGGGCACGATGTGCGGCACGCGGAGCTCGGGCACGGGTGGGTGCAGGGCAGCGGCCTCGGGCGGGTCACGGTGCGGTTCGAGACGCCGTACTCCGAGCCGGGCCGGGTGCGGACCTTCCCCGTCGACGACCCGCAGCTGTCACCGGCCGATCCGCTGCCGCTGGTCGAGGCCACTCCGCCCGTCGCGTCCGCGTCGCGAAGACCCGGGGAGGACGAGGTGACGGCGGCCTCCGCCGGAGCGGGGGCCGCGGAACCGTCGGCGGGTGTGGAGGCGGCCTCCCCAGACGCCGCTGCCCCCTCAGCCGCCGGGGTCGCGGAGCCGGGGAGTGCGGGAGCTGCGGCGCCGTGAGCCGCGGCCGTTACGGGCAGTGGGGCTCGTGGTGCGAGGCGCCCTGAGCCGGTGTTCGCCTCAGCTCTCCTCGTTGCCCGTGCCCGCCAGCTTGCCGAAGTCGTGGTCGGGGAGCGGGGGAGCGGCGGCCACGTCGAGGCCGTAGTGGTGGTAGAGCTGGAGTTCCTGTTCCGGCGAGAGATGGCGGCCCACCCCGAAGTCGGGGGCCTCCTTGATCAGGGACCGTTCGAAGGGCACGCGCAGGGTGCCGTCGACCAGCTCGCTGGGCTCCAGCGGCACGAAGGCGTCCCTGCTGAACAGGCCCGTGCGTATGGCGGCCCACTCGGGGACGCCGGTGGCGTCGTCGAGGTAGACCTCGTCGACGGTGCCGATCCTGGTGCCGTTGCGGTCGAACGCCTTGCGGCCTATCAGACTGCGCGGATCGATGTCGGTACGCACGGGCCCTCCACTTGGTCGCACTCCGGTCGCCGGCCATCCGGCGAATCATCCGCCAGTACTACAAAAAGGCACATTGGGGAGAGCGGCCACTCGAAGGTGCGCTCAGTCACTCGAAGACCCGTGCGCCCGCCTCGCTGGTAGGCTGGCAAACGGCTGCTGACCCCGTGCGGGAGAGTCCTCCAGACGTCATCGCAGACGTCGCCGGAGGCGCCGAAGGAGCAAATCCTCCCCGGAATCTCTCAGGCCCACGTACCGCACGGACGAGGTCACTCTGGAAAGCAGAGCGGGTGCCGACGGCCCCTGCTCTCACCGACGGTGAAAGCCGGCAGCCCTCGGGCGGCCCGGTGAAGCTCTCAGGTCGAGATGACAGAGGGGGAGGCCGTCCGGGCACCTGCGCCGTGGTGCCCCTCGAAGGTCGTCAGACCAGGAGGCCTCCGCAATGACAGCCCATCGCATTCCGCTCTCCGAGCTCGAACAGGCAGCACCATTCGAGCAGCGCCACATCGGCCCCGACCACGAGGCCCAGGCCAAGATGCTCGCGCAGGTCGGGTACGGCTCGCTCGACGAGCTGACGGCCGCCGCGGTACCGGATGTGATCAAGAACGCCGACGCGCTGGACCTGCCCGGCGCCCGCTCCGAGGCCGAGGTGCTGGCCGAGCTGCGCTCGCTGGCCGACCGCAACCAGGTCCTCGACTCCATGATCGGCCTGGGCTACCACGGCACCTTCACCCCGCCGGTCATCCTGCGCAACGTCATGGAGAACCCGGCCTGGTACACCGCGTACACGCCGTACCAGCCGGAGATCTCCCAGGGCCGGCTGGAGGCCCTGCTGAACTTCCAGACCATGGTCGCCGAGCTGACCGGTCTGCCGACCTCCGGTGCCTCGCTGCTCGACGAGGGCACCGCCGCCGCCGAGGCGATGGCCCTGTCCCGGCGCATGGGCAAGAACAAGAAGGGCCTCTTCCTGATCGACGCGGACGCGCTGCCGCAGACCATCGCCGTCATCCAGACCCGCGCCGAGCCGACCGGCGTCGAGGTCGTCGTCGCCGACCTGAGCGACGGCATCCCGGCCGAGGTCGCCGAGCGGGAGATCAACGGCGTACTGATCCAGTACCCGGGCGCCTCCGGTGCCGTCCGCGACATCAAGCCGGTGATCGACCGGGCGCACGAGCTCGGCGCGCTCGTCACCGTCGCCGCCGATCTGCTCGCCCTCACGCTGCTCACCTCGCCCGGCGAGCTGGGCGCGGACATCGCGGTGGGCACCACCCAGCGCTTCGGTGTGCCGATGGGCTTCGGCGGGCCGCACGCCGGCTACATGGCCGTGCACGAGAAGTTCGCGCGCAGCCTGCCCGGCCGCCTCGTGGGCGTCTCCGTCGACGCCGACGGCAACAAGGCCTACCGCCTCGCTCTTCAGACCCGCGAGCAGCACATCCGCCGCGAGAAGGCCACCAGCAACATCTGCACCGCGCAGGTGCTGCTCGCCGTGATGGCCGGCATGTACGCCGTGTACCACGGGCCCGACGGGCTGCGGGCCATCGCGCGCCGCACCCACCGGTACGCCTCGGTCATCGCGGCCGGTCTCGCGGCCGGCGGCGTCGAGATCGTGCACGGCGCCTACTTCGACACCGTCACCGCGCGGGTGCCGGGCCGGGCCGACGCGATCGTCCACGCCGCCCGTGAGAACGGCATCAACCTGCGCCTCGTCGACGCCGACCACGTGTCGTTCGCCTGCGACGAGACCACCACGCGCGCCCAGGCCGGCGGCGTGTGGAACGCGTTCGGCGTCGACGGCGACATCGAGGCCCTGGACGCGAGTGCCGAGGACACGCTGCCCGAGGCGCTGCTGCGCACCGACGACTTCCTGACCCACCCGGTCTTCCACCAGCACCGCTCCGAGACCGCGATGCTGCGCTACCTGCGCCGCCTCGCCGACCGCGACTACGCGCTGGACCGCGGCATGATCCCGCTGGGCTCCTGCACCATGAAGCTCAACGCGACCACCGAGATGGAGCCGGTCACCTGGTCCGAGTTCGGGCAGCTGCACCCCTTCGCGCCCGCCGACCAGGCGCAGGGCTACCTCACCCTCATCCGTGAGCTGGAGGAGCGCCTCGCCGAGGTCACCGGGTACGACAACGTCTCGCTCCAGCCCAACGCCGGGTCGCAGGGCGAGTTCGCCGGCCTGCTCGCCGTCCGCGGCTACCACCGCGCCAACGGCGACGACCAGCGCACCGTCTGCCTCATCCCGTCCTCCGCGCACGGCACCAACGCGGCGAGCGCCGTGATGGCCGGCATGAAGGTCGTCGTCGTCAAGACCGCCGAGGACGGCGAGGTCGACGTCGAGGACCTGCGGGCCAAGATCGAGAAGCACCGCGACGAGCTGGCCGTGCTGATGATCACGTACCCCTCGACGCACGGCGTCTTCGAGGAGCACGTCGCCGACATCTGCGCCCAGGTGCACGACGCCGGCGGCCAGGTCTACGTGGACGGCGCCAACCTCAACGCCCTGGTCGGCCTCGCCAAGCCGGGCCACTTCGGCGGCGACGTCTCCCACCTGAACCTGCACAAGACGTTCTGCATCCCGCACGGCGGCGGCGGCCCCGGCGTGGGCCCCGTGGCCGTACGGTCGCACCTCGCGCCGTACCTGCCCAACCACCCGTTGCAGCCCGCGGCCGGCCCGAAGACCGGTGTCGGCCCGATCTCGGCGGCGCCGTGGGGCTCGGCCGGCATCCTGCCGATCTCCTGGTCCTACGTCCGGCTGATGGGCGGCGAGGGCCTCAAGCGCGCCACCCAGGTGGCCGTGCTGTCCGCCAACTACATCGCCAAGCGCCTGGAGCCCCACTTCCCGGTGCTCTACACCGGCCCGGCCGGGCTGGTCGCGCACGAGTGCATCGTCGACCTGCGTCCGCTGACCAAGGCGACCGGCGTGAGCGTGGACGACGTCGCCAAGCGGCTGATCGACTACGGCTTCCACGCGCCGACGATGTCCTTCCCGGTGGCCGGCACGCTGATGATCGAGCCGACCGAGTCCGAGGACCTGACCGAGCTGGACCGGTTCTGCGACGCGATGATCGCCATCCGCGCGGAGATCGAGAAGGTCGGCTCCGGCGACTGGCCCGCGGAGGACAACCCGCTGCGCGGCGCCCCGCACACCGCCGGTGCGCTGGGCGGTGAGTGGGACCACGCCTACACGCGCGAGGAGGCCGTGTTCCCGGCCGGGGTGTCGGTGGCCGACAAGTACTGGCCGCCGGTGCGCCGCGTCGACCAGGCCTTCGGCGACCGGAACCTCGTGTGCTCCTGCCCGCCGCTGGACGCCTACGAGGACTGAGCGGCCCGTGCCGAAGGCCCCGCCCCCATTGCCGGGGGCGGGGCCTTCGCCATGGCCGGCCCCGGCTACGCCTTGGCGAGCGCGACCTCGGTCGACTTGACCAGGGCGATGACGTCGGAACCCACGAAGAGGCCCAGGTCCTCGGCCGCCTCCCTGGTGATCACGGCGGTGAGTTCGGCGTCCTCCATGGTGACGTGCACGACCGCCATGACCTCGCCGAGCACGATCCGGGTGACCGCGCCGGGCAGCCGGTTGCGGATCGACAGGTCGTCGGCCGGGCCGGTGGCGAGGGAGACCTCCGTCGACTTCACCAGGGCGCGGACGGCCGCTCCGACGCTCAGGCCGAGGTCGTCGGCGGCCTCCCGGGTGATGGCCGCGGTGAGGTCCTGGCCCCCGGTCAGGCGGACCCCGACCGTCGCCATGGCCTCGCCCGGGGTGACGCCGGTGACGGTGCCGGGGAGCTGGTTGCGGATGCTCAGGCTCATGGAGGCACCGTAGCCCGGCGACACCGTCATGCCGGGTATGCGTGCGTCTGCGTCGCCTTGACCGTCGCCCACACCGGTGCGCCCGGGTGCAGGCCGAGCTCGGCCGCGGCGACCGTGGTGAGGTCGGCGGCGAGCGCGAGTTCGCCGGTCAGGTCCACGCGGATCTGGTCGCCGTGCGTCTCCAGACCGGCGACCTCGCACCGCCACAGGTTGCGCGCGCTGGAGCCGGCGGGGCGCTCCCCGTACAGGGTCACGGCCCCCGGCGGGAACGCCACGAACACCGGTCCGGAGAGGTCCTCCGTGGTCGTGATCGCCGTACCGGCGTCGAGCCGGACGGTGTGGGCGTCGGCCGTACCGCGGTAGAGGTTCAGGCCGACGAGCTGCGCGATGTAGTCGGTGCGGGGCCGGCGGGCGATGTCGGCGGGGCCGCCCTCCTGGACGACCCTGCCGTGCTCGACGACCACCAGGCGGTCGGCCAGCACCATGGCGTCCAGCGGGTCGTGGGTGACGAGGACCGCGACGGCCTCGAAGTCGGCCAGGTGACGGCGGAGCTGGGCGCGCACCTCCAGCCGCGTCCGGGCGTCCAGCGCGGCGAGCGGCTCGTCGAGGAGCAGCAGGCGGGGGTTGGTCGCCAGGGCGCGGGCGAGGGCGACGCGCTGCGCCTGGCCGCCGGAGAGGCGGCGCGGCTTGGCGCCCGCGTGGCCGGCCAGGCCCATGCGGTCCAGCCATCCCGCAGCCAGGGCCCGGGACTCGGCCTTGGTCGCGCCCCGGCAGCGCGGGCCGAAGGCCACGTTGTCGAGCGCGGTCAGGTGCGGGAAGAGCAGGTAGTCCTGGAAGACGACGCCGACCGGCCGGGACTCGGGCGGCGTACGGTCCAGCACGACCCCGTCGAGACGCAGATGGCCGCCGGTGGGCGGCAGCAGGCCGGCGAGTGCGCGCAGGGCGGTGGTCTTGCCGGCGCCGTTGGGGCCGAGCAGCGCGACGACCTCGCCGGGCGCGGCGGCCAGCGACACGTCCAGGCTGAAGGCGCCGCGGTCCACGACGAGCCGGGCGTCCAGTCCCTCGCCGGGTACGGCGGCGCCGGCGGTGGGTGCGTTCATGCCGTCCTCATCCATCGGTCGCGCAGACCGGCCAGTACGGCGATGGAGACGGCCAGCAGCACCAGGCTGAGGGCGATCGCCGCCGCCGGATCGTTCTGGAGCGCCAGGTAGACCGCGAGTGGCATGGTCTGGGTCCGCCCGGGGAAGTTGCCCGCGAACGTGATCGTCGCCCCGAACTCGCCGAGGGCCCGCGCCCACGCCAGGACCGAGCCCGCCGCGATGCCCGGCGCGATCAGCGGCAGCGTGACCCGGCGGAACGCGGTGAAGCGGGAGGCGCCCAGCGTCGTGGCGGCCTCCTCGTACCGCGGGTCGGCGGCCCGCAGGGTGCCCTCCACGCTGATGACCAGGAAGGGCATCGCCACGAACGTCTCCGCGAGGACGACGCCCGTCGTGGTGAACGGCAGCGTGATCCCGAACCACGCGTCCAGCCACTGCCCGATCACGCCGTTGCGGCCGAACGCCAGCAGCAGCGCCACACCGCCCACCACCGGGGGCAGCACCAGCGGCAGCGTCACCAGCGCGCGCACGAGGCCGCGGCCGGGGAACTCGGTGCGGGCCAGCAGCCAGGCCAGCGGGACGCCGATCAGCAGGCTCAGCGCGGTCGCCGAGGTGGCGCACACCAGCGACAGCCGCAGGGCCTGCCACACCTCGGCGCTGGTGAGCTGCTCGGGCAGGCTCCGCCAGGGAGCCCGCACCAGCAGGGCGATCAGCGGGAGCAGCAGGAACGCCAGGCCGACGAGGGCGGGCACCAGCAGGGGCACCGGCACGGTGCGGACGCCCCGGCGGGAGGGCTCGCGGCGTGGGCCGCCCTCCACGGTGTCGGCCCCGGGCCCGGCGGTCTTGGTCGGCTCCGGCCCGGTCACGGCGTGAGGAACCCGGCCCCGGTCAGCACCTTCTGACCCTCGGCGGACTTCACCAGCTCGATGAAGACCTTGGCCGCGTCCGCGTTGGGCGCGTCCTTCAGCAGGGTGATCGGGTAGTCGTTGACGGCCTTGGCCGACTCGGGGAAGTCCACGCCCTGCACCTTGTCACCGGCCGCCTTCACGTCGGTCTTGTAGACGACGGCGGCGTCGGCCTCCTTCAGCTCGACCTTCGTCAGGGCGCTCTTGACGTCCTGCTCGTAGGAGGCGGGGGTGAGCTTCAGGCTGCTCGCGTCCAGGGCCTTCTGCGCGGCGGCGCCGCACGGCACGGTCCTGTCGCACAGCACGACCTTCAGGCCGGACTTGGTGAGGTCCTTCAGGGAGGAGATCTTGTCCGGGTTGCCGGGCAGGGTGGCGATCTCCAGCTGGTTGCGGACGAAGGTCGACGGGGTGCCGTCCGCGTCGCCGGCGTCGGTCACGGTGGCCATCGTCTTGGGGCTGGCGGAGGCGAACACGTCCGCGGGCGCGCCGCTGGTGATGCTGGCGGCCAGGGTGTCGCTGCCGCCGAAGTTGAAGGTGACCCGGGTGCCCGGGTGCTCCTTCTCGAACGTCTTCCCGAGCGCGGTGAAGCTCTCCTTGAGCGACGCGGCGGCGAACACGGTGACGGTGCCGGAGACCTTCGCGGACGGGGACGCGGAGGAACCGGCCGCGTCGGAGCCGGAGTCGGAGTCCGAGCCGGACGACGAGCAGGCGCTCAGGACCAGCAGCGCGGCGACTCCCGCGCCGGTCACCGGCAGGGTCCGGCGGATGCTGCGGGTTCTGCGCACGGTACGGGTCATCACGGGCCACTCCCTCTGTCACGGGTGGGGACCCCGGCGGGGCCCGGCGGCCGGGCGCACGTCGGACTCCCCGATGCGCCGATCATACTTCCGCATCTGCGAGGGATAAGTCTCCTGTTTCATCGCATGAGCGGGCCCGCAAGATCGAAAGCCTTGCATGTGCGTTCGTACGGGCGCCGGGGTGCTGTGCCGGGAGCCGGTCAGGTCTTGTCGATATGGACATTCGTCGACTTCACGCGGGCGGTGGCCTCCATCCCGACCTCCAGGCCGAGTTCCTCGACGGCCTCGCGGGTCAGCAGGGAGACGAGCCGGTGCGGGCCGGCCTGGATCTCGACCTGGGCCGCGACGTCGCCGAGCTTGATGGCGGTGACGATCCCGGCGAAGGCGTTGCGGACCGAGGTGTACGCGGTGTCGTCGTCGGTGCCGCCCGAGCGGGCCAGCTCGACCGAGAACGCGGCCAGGTCGCGCCCGTCGACGAGCCGCCGCCCGCCCTCGTCGCGGTGAGTGGTGATCCGGCCCGCGTCGGCCCAGCGGCGGGCGGTGTCCGGGCTGACGCCGAGCAGCCGCGCCGCCTGGCCGATGGTGTAGGACTGCATGCCGGTCACGATAGGTGGCGACGGGGGGCCGGTGCGCGCAGGGGGCCGTTCGGGCGAGGGGCTGACCGGCGGGTGGGTGCCCGGTACGCGTCGGGGCCGGCCCCGCGGGAACTCCCGTGGGGCCGGCCCCGGATGCCGGGCGGGTCGGCGGGTGCCGCCCGGGGAAGATCAGGCGGCGGTCATCAGTCCCGGGCGGTGCGGGGCGATGACCCGGCCGTCGGGCAGCAGCTCACCGGTGTCCTCGAAGAGGACGACGCCGTTGCACAGCAGGCTCCACCCCTGCTCCGGGTGGTGCGCCACCAGCCGGGCGGATTCCCGGTCGGCGGAGTCGGCTGGAGGACACGGTGGCTGGTGCTGACACATGAGTGGGGTCTCTCGGTCCGTCGTGATGGGTGAGTGCGCTGTCTTGTCTGTCCCGCGGCGTGAAACGTCGTCCATGGCCGCCCCCCGTCGGTAAGTCGGTCCGAACCCAGTGTTGCCCCGCGGGCGTCGATCCGCAGGTATTTCGCAGCACCGCTTCTCACGGGTTGGAGACGCGTCACCCACGCGGACGGTTCAGCGCAACTGCACTGTCACTTCGGGTGATTCACCATGACCGGATGGAACTAGTCCGCCCGGGCCGAACTCGGGCGGACCCGTGGTCAGGCGGGGGAGCGGAGCAGTCGCGTCGGCGTCACCCGGTGGGTCAGGACCGGGAGCAACTCGGCCACCTGGTGCGGCCGGTGGGCCGCGATGCCGGGCGGTGCCGGCGCGAGCGGCACCAGCAGGTCCGTGCCGGCGGGGTACCCCTCGGCCGGGTCCGCGGCGCAGTCGCCGTGCAGCCACAGCGTGAGCATGTAGAGGCCGGGCACCGACAGCAGGCGCGGCTGGTAGGGCCCCGGCAGCGCCTCCGCCTGGCGCAGTGCCCGTTCGGTCGAGGCGATGTAGGGGCCTTCGAAGAAGCGGGAGAAGGCCCACCCGTCGGGGGTCGGCATGGTCTCCGCCGCCGCCACCGCCCGGTCACCGGAGCGGATCAGGAACCGCCAGCCGGTCAGCCGGGTGGCCGTCACACCGTCGGCGGACACCCCGTCGAGCACATGCACGGGCAGGGGCAGTTCGGGCGTGGTCGGCCCCTGGGCGCCGAGCAGGGACGGGGTCCGTGCCTCGCGGACCGCGGTGGGCGACGAGAGGGCGGTCAGGACGGAGCGCAGGGCGGGCGCGGGAGCCGGGGGGACATGCAGCGGCATGGTGGGTCGCCTCTCAATCGAAGGCACGGTGGCGCGAGGGCGTTGCGTGACAGTGCGGGGCGGGGCGGGGCGTGCGGGGCGGACGACGCTGTCAGCTCACGGGGTGGGAAGGCAGGGGCCGGGGTCCGAGAACCGAGAAGTGGAGTGAGGCCTGCCGTGCGTCAGCCCGGCGGCAGGATCCATCGACCGTGGACGCCGGTCTTCTGCCTTGTTCGCGGAGTTTATACGACACGTGTTCAGACTGTGTTTCAACTAGCCGTCCGCGGCAAGCAGAACAAGAGCACATTCGGTCGTGAAAATGCGGTAATCCTCCGCATTTCATGCCCGGGGCGCGGCGCTGACCTCGGGGAATGGTCACCGAGCGGTCGGCCAATTCTCGTCGGCGTTTTTCACGAGTTGGCGGGCCCTGAAACTGCGGGATGCGCCATGCCCGGTGAATGTGCCACCGGTCACATCGGGTCAGCGTAGCGGGTGCCGGGGCCGCGCGGGGACGTTATCGATCGCTTCCGCTGGGCATCATCCAACCTGACCCGGCGCACCGACGGCCGGGTCGTCAGCCACCGCTCCGAGAAGGGACTCTTCCATGGGGGAGAAGGTCGTGGCAGGTCAGTTCGACCTGTCCGATCGCCAGCGCTACCGCGACAAGCTCCAGCGGTGCCTGACGGGTCTGGAGCGACTGCTGGCGGAGAAGCGGTTCGACCGTCCGAAGAACCTGATGGGGCTGGAGATCGAATTGAATCTCGTCGGTGCCGACGGGATGCCGAAAATGCTGAATGCGCAAGTCCTCGAGCGCATCGCGAGCCGCGACTTCCAAACAGAACTCGCCATGTTCAACCTGGAAGTCAACATCGCTCCACACCGATTGGGTGGCCGGGTATTCGACCGGCTCGCCGAGGAGATCCGCACGTCACTGGCATATGCGGACCGGAAGGCCGGCGAGGTCGACGCGGGAATCGCGATGATCGGAATTCTGCCGACCCTCGACCGGGACGACCTGGTCTCGTCCAATCTCTCGGCCGTCGACCGCTACGCGCTGCTCAACGAACAGATCGTGGCGGCCCGCGGCGAGGACTTCACCCTCGACATCGAGGGCGTCGAGCGCCTGACCTGCACGTCCAAGTCGATCGCCCCGGAGGCCGCCTGCACCTCGGTGCAACTGCACCTCCAGGTCACCCCGGACCGCTTCGCCGACGTGTGGAACGCCGCCCAGGCGGTCACCGCGGCGCAGATCGCCCTCGGCGCCAACGCGCCCTTCCTGTTCGGCCGGGAGCTGTGGCGCGAGTCCAGGCCCCCGCTGTTCCAGCAGTCCACCGACACCCGCCCGCCCGAGCTCCAGGCCCAGGGGGTGCGCCCGCGCACCTGGTTCGGGGAGCGGTGGGTGACCTCGGCGTACGACCTGTTCGAGGAGAACAGGCGCTACTTCCCGGCGCTGCTGCCGATCTGTGACGACGAGGACCCGCTGGAGGTCCTGGACGCGGGCGGCGTGCCGAAGCTCGCGGAACTCGTCCTGCACAACGGCACGGTCTACCGCTGGAACCGCCCCGTCTACGACATCGCCGACGGCGTCCCGCACCTGCGGGTGGAGAACCGCGTCCTGCCCGCCGGCCCGACCGTCATCGACGTCATCGCCAACGCGGCCTTCTACTACGGCGTCGTCCGCGCGCTCGCCGACGAGCCCCGCCCGGTGTGGACCCGGCTGCCCTTCGAGGCCGCCGCCGCCAACTTCGAGGCCGCGTGCCGCCACGGCATCGACGCCCGCTTCGAGTGGCCCCGGCGCGGCAGGCTCGGCGGCACCACCGAGGTCGACGCCGCCGTCCTCGTACGCGACGAACTGCTGCCGCTCGCCGAGGCCGGGCTGGACGCGTGGGGCGTGGAGCCCGCCGACCGCGACCTGTACCTCGGGGTGATCGAGGAGCGGTGCCGGCGCCGGGTCAACGGCGCGTCCTGGCAGGCGGCCACCTTCCACCGGGCCCTTGAGGCCGGTCTGTCCCGGGACGCGGCGCTGGCCGCGACGACCCGGCGCTACGTCGAGCTCATGCACCAGGGCGATCCCGTGCACCTGTGGCCGGTGGGCCTGCCGGAGCCGGCGTCCCTGGGCTGACCGGCTCCGGGCCTGCCCTCCCAGGCGCGGGGACCGGCACCTGGCCGCCCCCGCCGCGCGCCGCCTCATACTGATCGGGCAAGCTGTGACGTTCCGGCTGGAGGCAGGTGTGCATGGCGGAGGCGGGCCCGGTGGACGATGCGATCCCTCAGCGGCGGTTCGACGAGGAACCCCCTCGCGAGCGGCGGCTCACGCGGCGGATCCTGCGTGACGAGACGCTGCTCGTCCTGGCGCTGTCGCTCGGCGCCAGCGGCGTGTCCGCCCTCATCAGCTTCGTCGGCTCGCTCACCCGGCCCGGCGGCCTCAAGGACCAGGCGGCCACCCTCAACGCCTCGGCCGCGCCCGGCCGCCCCTGGCTGGACCTGGCCTGGCAGCTCTTCGGGATCGCCACCGCACTGGTCCCGGTCGCCTTGGTCGCGCACCTCCTGCTGCGCGAGGGCCGGAGCCTGCGGACCCTGGGCTTCGACCGCACCCGGCCCTGGCCCGACCTGGGACGTGGCGCCGCCGTCGCGGCCGTCATCGGCAGTACCGGCATCGCCTTCTACCTGGCCGCCCGGGGCCTCGGCTTCAACCTGACCGTGGTGCCCGAGGCGCTGCCCGAGGTGTGGTGGAAGTACCCCGTGCTCATCCTCTCGGCGGTGCAGAACTCCGTCCTGGAGGAGGTGATCGTCGTCGGCTATCTGCTGCGCCGGCTCGATCAGCTGGGCTGGAGCCGGGGCGCCTCGATGGCGGCGAGTTCGGTGCTGCGCGGCTCCTACCACCTCTACCAGGGCATCGGCGGCTTCGTCGGCAACATGGTGATGGGCGTGGTGTTCGTGTACCTGTACCGCCGCTGGGGCCGGGTCGGTCCGCTGGTGGTCGCGCACTCGCTGCTCGACATCGGGGCCTTCGTGGGCTACGCCCTGCTCGCCGGAAAGGTCGGCTGGCTCCCGACCGCGTGACGGGGACCCGGGAGGCTGCCGCGCCCCCGTCACGCCGGTCCTAGGCCAGCAGCTCGCCCTCGATGACCGTCACCGCGCGGCCGCCCAGCAGGGTGCGGTCGCCGCGCAGCTGCGTGCGGACATGGCCCGAGCGGGGCGAGGCCTGGAGCCCGGTGAGGTCGGTGCGGCCCAGGCGCTGTGCCCAGTAGGGGGCGAGAGCCGTGTGCGCGCTGCCGGTGACCGGGTCCTCGTCGATGCCGACGTTCGGGAAGAAGCAGCGGGAGACGTAGTCGTAGCCGCGGGCGGGGTCCTCCGCGCGGGCCGTGGCGATGATGCCCCGCCGCGAGTGGGCGGCCAGGGCCCTGTGGTCCGGGTCCAGGCCGCGGACGGTCTTCTCGTCGGCGACCTCGACCAGCAGGTCACCGACGTTCGGACCGGTGTCCAGGGCGGCGCCGGGCCGCGCGCCCAGCGCCTTGGCGATGCCCTCGGGGATCTCGACCGGTGTGAGCGGCGCGGTCGGGAAGTCGAGGGTGATCGAGCCGTCCTCGCCGGGCGTGGCGATCAGGACACCGCTGCGGGTCGCGAACCGCACCGGGCCCTCGTGGGCGCCCGTGGTGTGCAGGACATGGGCCGTGGCCAGCGTCGCGTGGCCGCACAGGGCGACCTCGGTGGCGGGCGTGAACCAGCGCAGCGCCCAGTCGGCCTCGCCGCCCGCGGGCAGCGGGTGGGCGAACGCGGTCTCGGCGTGATTGACCTCCAGGGCGATTTTCTGGAGCCGGTCGTCCTCCGGGAAGGCGTCGAGGAGCAGTACCCCGGCGGGGTTCCCGGCGAAGGGCCGGTCGGTGAAGGCGTCGACGATTCGGATGCGCATGACTTTGACGCTAAGGGCTCGGCGAAGCCGCAGGCCAAGGCCAATTCGCGAGTCCTGGCCCGACTTCCGGGACGCCGGGCTGTCGGCAGGGGCTTGCCGACCGATAGTTTCCGATATATCGTTGAGGCATCGCGACAGATCAACGACTGAATGGAGTGATGGCGATGCGTACCCACGGATACGAGCGTGGACACGGTGGACACGGACGCGGCGAGGGCGGTCCCTTCGGACGCGGCGGTCACGGCGACTTCGACGGCCGGCGTGCGGCCTTCGGCCCCTTCGGGCCGGGCGGCCCCGGTGGCCCCGGCGGTCCCTTCGGGCCGGGCTTCGGCCACGGAGGGCCCTGGGGCGGCCGAGGACGGGGCGGACCCAGGGGGAGGGCGCGGCGCGGTGACGTACGCGCGTCGATCCTCGCCCTGCTCAAGGACCGTCCGATGCACGGCTACGAGATGATCCAGGAGATCGCCGAGCGCAGCGGCGGGGCGTGGAAGCCCAGCCCCGGCTCGGTGTACCCGACCCTCCAGCTCCTGGAGGACGAGGGCCTGATCGCCAGCGAGAGCGAGGGCGGCAAGAAGCTCTTCTCGCTCACCGAGGCGGGTCGCACCGCGGCCGAGGACGGCCCCGAGGCGCCCTGGGAGGAGGCCTCCCGCGGCGTCGACTGGGAAGCGCTGAACGACATCCGGCAGGCCGGCTTCGGGCTGATGGAGGCCTTCGGCCAGGTCTGGAAGACCGGCAGCAAGGAGCAGCGGGAGAAGGCGCTCGCCGTCATCGGTGACGCCCGCAAGAAGCTGTACCTGATCCTCGCCGACGAGGACTGACCGGTACGGCACACGAAGGCGCCCCGCGGAGTGGTCCGCGGGGCGCCTTCGCGCGTGCGCCACGCGCCCGCGTTCAGTTCATCCGCCGTATCACCGCCGCGTCGAAGAGGTCCCACGCGCGCGGGAGGGCGCTCTCGTCGTGGCAGTGCCAGGCCTCCCAGAACAGGTCGCCGGCCAGCGCGTCCTCCGGGGCGTACACCCGGTACACGTACTGACGGCCGTCGACCGCCGGGAGCGTCACCAGCCAGCACTCGCACCTGGTCCTCATGCTCCTGTTGGACCCGCGACGGCCCGCCGGGGTTGTACCGGGCGGCCCGCCGCAAGGCGGCGCGCCCCCGGCGGGGAGCAACGGCGTGATCTCATCCGTAAGGAGGATATTCCGGCCCTCCGGGTCCACTCTGTGTGGGACGCCGAAATGCTCCCCCTCGGGGATGCCCCGGCCCGGCGGGGCTGATGTGCTGGGTGATGTGCAACCCCGTATCCCCCGGCAGTCGGCCGGTGAGCAAGGCGACCGGCGCCCGGACGGCGCCGACGCCGACGCCCGGTTCAGCGCGCGACTGGCGCCGGTGGTCTCCGGTGCCCGCCGCAGAGCGGTGCGGGACGGGGACCCGCAGATCGACACGGCCCACCTGCTGCACTCACTCCTGGAGTACGACCCCGAGGCGCGGGCCGTCCTCGGCGAGGGGCCGCGGCTCGCCCGGCTGCTCGGCTACCTCGTGCAGCGCAGCATCGGCTACGGCCTGCGCTGGCAGAGCACCGTCGAGGACTCCGGCGCGGTGCCCGTCGTGAGCGGAGCCGCAGGATTCTCGCCGCTGGCCGCGGCGGCCATGGAGGACGCCGGCGCCCGCGCCGCCCGCCGAGGCGCGGACGAGGCCTGCGGCATCGACCTGCTCGCCGCCCTCGTCGCCGATCCGCAGGCCCGGGCCGTCGAGGTGCTCGGCCGGGCCGCCATCGA
The DNA here is from genome assembly GCF_009862125.1 of Streptomyces sp. SID5910. Lineage (GTDB taxonomy): Bacteria > Actinomycetota > Actinomycetes > Streptomycetales > Streptomycetaceae > Streptomyces. The sequence goes on along the minus strand of NZ_WWHX01000958.1, from coordinate 2,315 downwards.
CGCGCGCACGGTGCTCACCCGGGTGGACAGCCACTTCGAGCCGACGTCCTGACCCCACGCCCGCCCCCGCTGCGGATGTCCAGCCGGTGAGACAGGTGTCATCGGGGGTGACGGTCATGTCGTGCCCTGTCATCATGTGCCGGTGCAGACGACTGACAGCCCTCGCGGCAGCCATGGAAAGGGCGCCGGCCTCGGACTCGCCCTCGCCTCGGCGGTCGCCTTCGGAGGTTCCGGTGTCGCGGCCAAGCCGCTGATCGAGGCGGGCCTCGACCCGCTCCACGTGGTCTGGCTGCGGGTGGCCGGCGCGGCCCTGGTGATGCTGCCCCTCGCCGTGCGCCACCGCGCGCTGCTGCGCCGCCGCCCGGGGCTGCTGGCCGGCTTCGGCCTCTTCGCCGTCGCGGGCGTGCAGGCCTGCTACTTCGCCGCGCTCTCCCGGATCCCCGTCGGCGTCGCCCTGCTCGTCGAGTACCTGGCACCCGCCCTGGTCCTCGGCTGGGTGCGGTTCGTGCAGCGCCGGCCGGTGACGCGGGCGGCCGCGCTCGGCGTGGTCCTCGCGGTCGGCGGGCTCGCCTGCGTCGTGGAGGTCTGGTCCGGCCTCGGCTTCGACGCCCTCGGACTGCTGCTCGCGCTGGGCGCAGCCTGCTGCCAGGTCGGCTACTTCGTCCTGTCCGACCAGGGCAGCGACGCCGGCGACGACGCACCCGACCCGCTGGGCGTCATCGCGTACGGGCTGCTCGTCGGGGCCGCCGTGCTCACCGTGATCGCCCGGCCCTGGACCATGGACTGGTCGCTCCTCGCGGACACCGCCCCGATGAACGGCACCCCCGTCGCCGCCGGCCTGCTGCTGGCCTGGATCGTCCTCGTCGCCACGGTCCTCGCCTACGTCACCGGCGTGCTCTCCGTGCGCCGCCTGTCGCCGCAGGTCGCGGGCGTCGTGGCGTGCCTGGAGGCGGTCATCGCGACCGTCCTGGCCTGGGTCCTGCTCGGCGAACACCTCTCGGCGCCGCAGATCGCCGGGGGTGTGGTGGTCCTCGTGGGTGCCTTCATCGCGCAGTCGTCGGCGCCCGCCAAGGGTTCCGCGGACCCGGTGGCCAGCGGCGGGCCCGAAAGGGAGTTGTCCAGCCGCGGGACGGCGACCTAGAGTGCCGATCATGCATTCGACCGCACTCGTCCTTCCGCCTCCGGCCGCCTGAGGCGGGCCCCGGAAGCCGCCCGGCGCGTGGTCGCCGGGCCGGTCGCTGCTGCCCGTAGACGCAGTCCACACACCCCGCCCGAGGGGTGGTCCCGACTCCCGCGCCCCGTGCGCGTCTGCGGAGAGAACTCGTGTCGAATGCCGTCTCCGGCCTGCCCGTAGGGCGTGGCCTCCTCTATCTGATCGTCGCCGGTGCCGCCTGGGGCACCGCCGGGGCCGCCGCCTCACTGGTCTACCGGACCAGTGACATGGGGCCCGTGACCCTGTCCTTCTGGCGCTGCGCGGCAGGCCTCGTGCTGCTGCTCGCCGCGCAGCCGCTGCGCCGCCTGCGGGGCCCCGCCGTACGTGAGCCGTTCCGCCGCAGGGTGCTGCGGGCCGTCCTCACCGGCGTCGGCCTCGCCGTGTTCCAGACCGCCTACTTCGCCGCGGTGCAGGCGACCGGACTCGCCGTGGCCACCGTCGTCACCCTCGGCGCCGGTCCGGTGCTCATCGCGCTCGGCGCGCGCCAGGCGCTCGGGGAGCGGCTCGGCCGGGGCGGGGCGGCAGCCGTCGTCGGCGCCCTGGCCGGGCTCGGGGTGCTGGTCCTCGGCGACGGCCGGACGTCCGTCGAGCCCCGGGGCGTGCTCCTCGCCCTGGTGTCGGCGGCCGGATACTCCGCGATGACGCTCCTCACCCGCTGGTGGGGGCGCGACGGTTCCGCGGACGCGGCCGGTACGTCCGTCGGGGCGTTCGCCGTCACGAGCCTGTGCCTGCTGCCTTTCGCCCTCGCCGACGGGCTGGTGCCGCACACCGCCGAACCGGTCCGGCTGCTCTGCCTCCTGGCGTACGTCGCGGCCGTCCCGACCGCCCTCGCCTACGGCCTCTACTTCGCCGGGGCGGCCGTCGTCCGGTCGGCCACCGTGTCCGTGATCATGCTGCTCGAACCGGTCAGCGCGGCGGCGCTGGCCGTCGTCCTGCTCGGCGAGCACCTCACCGCGGCGACCCTGGCCGGCACCGTGCTGATGCTCGGCTCGGTCGCGGGGCTCGCCGTCGCGGAGGCACGCGAGGCACGGACGCCGGCGGCGCTCGCCTGACGGCGGGGCCCCGGGCGACCTCGCGCGGCGGTCTTCCCGTGCACCGGCGT
>NZ_WWHX01000957.1 GCF_009862125.1 Streptomyces sp. SID5910 | reverse complement strand
TCCCGGTCGGGGGCGGCGAGATGGTGGACGGCGATGTCGACCGGAGCACTGCCCGCGCGGTCGGCGACGATCTCCTCCAGGCGGGCGATCGCCTTCGACGCCGTGCGCACCTTCTCCAGCGGCTCGATCCGGCCCCCGCCCAGCTGGAGCAGCGGCTTCACCGCGAGCGCGGAACCGAACAGCGCCTGCGCCGCCCCGATCCGGCCCCCGCGGCGCAGATAGTCGAGGGTGTCGACGTAGAAGTAAGCGGCCGTCCCCGCGGCCCGTTTCTCCGCCGCCGTGACCGCTTCGTCCACCGTGCCGCCCGACTCCGCCGCCCCGGCCGCGGCGAGGGCGCAGAAGCCGAGGGCCATCGCGATCATCCCGGTGTCCACGACCCGCACCGGGACCGGCGCCTCGCGCGCGGCGACGACGGCGGCGTCGTAGGTGCCGGAGAGCTCGGCGGACAGGTGGAGGGAGACGATGCCGTCGGCACCCGACTCGGCGATCTTCCGGTAGGTCTCGGCGAAGAGTCCGGGGCTGGGGCGCGAGGTGGTGACCGGGCGCCGCTTCTGGAGCGCCTGGGCCAGCGAGCGGGTCGAGATCTCGGTGCCCTCCTCCAGGGCCCGGTCTCCCAGGACCACCGTCAGGGGTACCGCGGTGATGCCGTGCCGTTCCATCGTCCGGGCCGGGAGGTAGGCCGTTGAATCCGTGACGATCGCGACATGGCGGGACATGAGCTGGAGGTTACCTGGCGTAGTGCCCGTCGGGCAGACCGGCCCCGACGACCGGGCGAACGCGAGGTGACACCCAGAAGGCGACGACCCCGCTCAGGCCGTGTTCTCCGGCCGGGCCTGCTTCTGCCAGGGGTGCACGGGCCGCGGGCCGGGCGGGGTGATGGCGGGCCGCGCCGGCTCCCGGGCCTCGTCCTGTCCCGGCGGCTCGGGCCAGCTCTGCCGGGCGGCCGGGGCGTCGGCCTCCGGAGCCTCGGGCCAGGACTGCGGCGCGGCGGCGGGCTCACTCCGCGTCCAGTGCCGCAGGGCACCGGACTCGACGTCGATCTGGGCGCTGAGCGAGTCCAGGTCGTCGTCCGCGAAGTGGCGGGCGCGGTCGCGGGCCGCCCAGCGCAGGGACTCCGCGGACCGGGTGATGCGCTCCGTGCGCTCGCGCAGCGTGGGCAGGCGCTCGGCCAGCGTCGCGCGGTCGGGCTCGGCCTCCAGGCGCCTGAGCTCCCCGTCCAGTTCGAAGCCGTGGGCGCTGAGCCGCTCGAACAGGGCTAGGGACTCCTTCAGGGACTCGTCCTCGGCGACGCCCGCGTGCAGCGCGTCCTGCGTGGCCCGCATCGACGTGCGCAGCGTGAGCCGCAGCTGCGCGAGCTCCGCCGCCGGGCCCACCTGGACGAAGGACTTGGCGCGCAGGGTGTGGTCCTCGACCGTGCGGCGGGCCTGGGTGATGCCGCGGTCCACGGTGCGCTTGGCGGCGCCGACCGCCTTCACGGTGGCGTAGACGCCCAGCACGACGGCGAGCAGGAAGAGCACGGCGAAGACTGTGATCACTGCTTCCACGAAGCTCCTCCTCGGACCGTACGGCCGCCCACCGGGCAGGCCGCGGCGCCCACCGCGCCGCTCTTCCACGGTAAACGCAGCGGGCAGGCCCGGGGTTCCATCAGAACCCCGAACCTGCCCGTAGGGGACTACCCCGAGCCCCCAGCCGCGCAGCAGCCGGTGGTCACGCCGGGACGATGTTCACCAGCTTCGGCGCCCGCACGATGACCTTGCGGATCCCGGCGCCGTCCAGCGCGGCCACGACCTTCTCGTCGGCCAGCGCCGCCTTCTCCAGCTCCTCGTCGGAGATGGCCGGGGCGACCTCCAGCCGGGCCTTGACCTTGCCCTTGATCTGCACGACGCAGGTCACCGTCTCGTCCACGACGTACGCCGGGTCGGCGACCGGGAAGTCCTGGTGGACCACCGAGTCGGTGTGGCCCAGCCGGCGCCACAGCTCCTCGGCGACGTGCGGGGCCAGCGGCGCCACCATCAGCACCAGCGGCTCGGCGACGGAGCGGGCGACCGGGCCGCCCGACTTCGTCAGGTGGTTGTTCAGCTCGGTGACCTTGGCGATGGCGGTGTTGAACCGCATGCCCTCCAGGTCCTGGCGGACCCCGTCGATCGCCTTGTGCAGCGCCCGCAGCGTGTCCTCGTCGGGCTCGGCGTCGGCGACCGTCACCTCGCCGCTGTCCTCGTCGACGACATTGCGCCACAGCCGCTGGAGCAGCCGGAACTGGCCCACCACCGCGCGCGTGTCCCACGGCCGGGAGACGTCCAGCGGGCCCATCGCCATCTCGTACAGGCGCAGCGTGTCGGCACCGTACTCGGCGCAGATCTCGTCCGGGGTGACCGCGTTCTTCAGGGACTTGCCCATCTTGCCCAGCAGCCGGGAGACCTTCTCGCCCTGGTACCAGTAGGCGCCGTCGCGCTCCTCGACCTCGGCGGCGGGCACCGCGATGCCGCGGCTGTCCCGGTAGACGTAGGCCTGGATCATGCCCTGGTTGAACAGCTTGTGGAACGGCTCGGCGGAGGAGACGTACCCCAGGTCGAACAGGACCTTGGACCAGAAGCGCGCGTACAGCAGGTGCAGCACGGCGTGCTCGGCGCCGCCGACGTACAGGTCGACGCCGCCGTGCGGCAGGCCCTCGCGCGGGCCCATCCAGTACTGCTCGATCTCCGGGTCGACCAGCTGCCGGTCGTTGTGCGGGTCCAGGTAGCGCAGCTCGTACCAGCAGGAGCCGGCCCAGTTGGGCATGGTGTTGGTCTCGCGCCGGTACTTCTTCGGGCCGTCACCCAGGTCCAGGGTGACGTTGACCCAGTCCTCGTTGCGCGACAGCGGCGTCTCGGGGCGGGTGTCGGCGTCGTCCGGGTCGAAGGTGCGCGGGGAGTAGTCCTCGACCTCGGGCAGCTCCAGCGGCAGCATCGACTCGGGCAGCGGGTGGGCGATGCCGTCCTCGTCGTAGACGATCGGGAAGGGCTCGCCCCAGTAGCGCTGGCGGCTGAACAGCCAGTCGCGCAGCCGGAAGTTGACGGTGCCCTCGCCCGTGCCGGTGCGCTCCAGCCACTCGGTGATGCGCGCCTTGGCGTCGACGACGCCCAGGCCGTCCAGGGAGATCTCGTCGTTCGAGGAGTTGATGATCTTCGCGTCGTAGGAGGCGAAGGCGTCCTCCCACGTCGAGGTGTCGGTGCCCCGGCCGTCGGTCGGCTCGACGATGCAGGTGATCGGCAGCTCGAAGGCGCGGGCGAACTCGAAGTCGCGCTGGTCACCGGCGGGCACGGCCATGATCGCGCCGGTGCCGTAGCCCATCAGGACGTAGTCGGCGATGAAGACCGGGACCCGCACGCCGTTGACCGGGTTGGTCGCGTACGCGCCGATGAAGACGCCGGTCTTGTCCTTGGCCTCGGCCTGGCGCTCGACGTCCGACTTGGCGGCGGCCTGCGCGCGGTAGGCGGCGACGGCCTCGGCGGGCGTCGCGTGACCGCCGGTCCACACGTCGTGGGTGCCCTCGGGCCAGGCGGCCGGGGTGAACTTCTCGACCAGCGGGTGCTCGGGCGCCAGCACCATGTAGGTCGCGCCGAACAGGGTGTCGGGGCGGGTGGTGAAGACGGTGATGCGCTCGCCGTCGATGGGGAAGTCGACGCGGGCGCCCTCGGAGCGGCCGATCCAGTTGCGCTGCTGCAACTTGATGGCCTCGGGCCAGTCCAGCGCGTCCAGGTCGTCCAGCAGCCGGTCGGCGTAGGCGGTGATGCGCATGTTCCACTGGCGCAGCTTGGACTTGAAGACGGGGAAGTTGCCGCGCTCGGAGCGGCCGTCGGCGGTGACCTCCTCGTTGGCCAGCACGGTGCCCAGGCCGGGGCACCAGTTGACGGGCGCGTCGGAGGCGTAGGCCAGGCGGTACTCGCCCAGGACGTCGGCGCGCTCGGCCTCGGTCAGCTCGTTCCAGGAGCGGCCGCCGGGCAGCGTGCGCTCACCGGCGGCGAACTGCGCGACCAGCTCGGCGATCGGGCGGGCCTTCCCCGCCTCCGCGTCGTACCAGGAGTTGAAGATCTGCAGGAAGATCCACTGGGTCCACTTGTAGTACTCGGGGTCGATCGTGGCGAACGACCGCCGCTTGTCGTGGCCCAGGCCCAGCCGGCGCAGCTGGACCTTCATGTTCTCCATGTTGGCCTCGGTGGACACGCGCGGGTGCGTGCCGGTCTGCACGGCGTACTGCTCGGCGGGCAGGCCGAAGGCGTCGAAGCCCAGGGTGTGCAGGACGTTGTGGCCGGTCATCCGCTGGAAGCGGGCGAAGACGTCGGTCGCGATGTAGCCCAGGGGGTGGCCGACGTGCAGGCCAGCACCGGAGGGGTACGGGAACATGTCCATGATGAACTTCTTGGGCTTGGCGACCAGCTCCGGGTCGCCCGCCAGGTCACCCTTGGGGTTCGGCGCGGCGTACGTCCCCTCGGCGTCCCAGAAGTCCTGCCAGCGTGCCTCGATCTCGGCGGCCATGGCAGCCGTGTAGCGGTGCGGCGCGGTGTCCGCCGACACGGGGGCGGTCGCCGCGGGGTTCGTCTCGCTCATGATCCTCAAAGCTCCATCGATCGTCTCTGCCAGCGGCTGCGACATCCATGACCAGCGGCTGCGATGCCGGGAAATGAAAAATCCCCTCGCACAGGAGGGGACGCCGCGCCGATTCCGGCCACCGGACTGTGACCGGGGTCGGGACTGATCAGCGCGGCTCGCTAAGCAGAAGGCGTACGGCACGCATGGCGTCAGGGTACCGCAGACGCCGATCGGGCCGCGACGGGCTTCCCGGGACCCCGGAATCGCGCCGGGATGGGCGCGAAACCTGAACCAAGGTCAAAGGTTACTTCGCGTAACGACCACTAAGGGGCATCACAACGGGCGCATTGTCATTTGATAACAACGCAATAACTCAAACCTCATACTGATGAGTACAGCGCGACTTAGAGTGCGGCTGCGGGACCGCCTTCCCGAACCGCTTCGGAGTTGCCCCCATGAACCCTCCCCTGCACGACCCCCGCAGTAACCCTCCGTCCCCCTCCCCCGTCGCCGTGACGCGCGGAGGTGTGCCGCGGTGACGAACGACAGCACGGCGGACGACACCTTCGCCCAATTCCTCAACTTCGGCGCCGGCGTCCTCTCCCTCGTCTTCCTGAGCTGCTCGGTGATCTGGGGACTGGTCGCCCAGGACCGGATCGTCCTCGACGCGCGCCGGCGGATCCTGGCCCAGGCGGTGCACCGGAGCACCGCCGTCGCCTCGATCGTGTTCCTCGTGATCCACATCGTGGTCAAGCTGCTCCTTGACCACACCACCTGGGTCGCCGCGGTGATCCCGTTCGGGCTGCTGGCGACGGAGGACGAGGAGTTCGGCGGCAGGGCCTTCCTGATCGGCCTCGGCACCCTGGCCAGCATGCTCATGATCTTCGTGGGCGTCACCGGCGCCCTGCGCAACCGCTTCGCCTCCCCCGCCCCGGTGGCCGCCCGCTGGCGGGCCATGCACATGCTGGCCTACCCGGCCTGGTGCGCCGCCCTGCTGCACGGGCTCTACGCGGGTCGCGCGGCGAAGCCCGTCTTCATGGTCCTCTACGGCCTCTCGCTGCTCGGCGTCATGGCCGCCCTGGCACTGCGCGCGGCCCCCGGCCGGGTCAAGCGCCGGGTCGCCGAGAAGATCACCGGGTTCCTCGGCACGGACGGCCGGGCGGCCCGGGAGGAGCCGGCGGAGTTCCGGACCCGGGCGACGGCCGGCGCCGCACTGCCGGGCCAGGAGGGCCGCGAGGCCCCCTCACCGCGAGGCCCGTCCACGCCGCGAGGCCCGTCCACGCCGCGGGGTCCGTCCGCGCCGCTGTACGAGCCCGCGGAACGCCTCGCTCCGCCGCCCCAGGAGCCGCCGAACGGCTTCGCCGCGGCCTACCGTGCCGTCTCCGGCCCCTCCCGGGCACGGCAGCGGCCGCTGACCGCCGACCGGACCGTCTCCGCCGAGCTGCCGACGGACCTGCGGCCCACCGAGGCGATGCCCCTGATCGACAGCGGCGCGAGCACCTCGGGCAGCTGGCCGGTCCCGTCCCCGCCCCCGGTCGGCGAGGCGCCCCCGTCGGCCTACGACCCCCTCCAGGACACCGGACACACCATCCCGGCCTACGGCAATCCGGGCGCGTCCGGCTACGGCGGGAGTGACGTGTACGACACCGGTGAGACAAACGGCCCCTACGGCACGTACTACCCGCACGACACGTACAACAGCGGTCCCGCCACTGAACCAGCCCCCGGTGCGTCCTCCAGGTCCCGCGACTTCGACGCACCGGGTTCGGGCGAACCTTGGAACACGCCTTCCGGAGGCACTTGGTGAACGAGGCCCTGCCCGACGTCCCCGAAGTCCGCGTGGTCGGTCTTCCCCAGCTCACGTCGGGCTTCGACCTTGTCGAAAGACTGGATCTGCCCATGCACCTCAAGGTGCACGGGCCGCTCGAACCCTTGGGCGGCGAACAGCTCGCCCAGCTCGCCGAACGCATCAACCTCAGGGGCCGCGGCGGCGCGGGCTTCCCCTTCCACAAGAAGCTGCGCTCGGTCGCCGAAGCGGCGATCAAGCGCGGGGTGCGGCCGGTCGTCGTCGTCAACGGCAGCGAGGACGAACCGGCCTGCCGCAAGGACACGGTGCTGATCAACCGCGCCCCGCACCTGATCCTGGACGGCGCGCTGCTGTGCGCCGAGGCCATGGGCGCCCGCACCCTGGTCATCGGGGTCACCCGGGAGTCCACGCAGCGCTCCATGGAGGCCGCCCTCGCCGAGCGCGGCCTGAGCAACGGGCGCCGCTCCGCCCTGCGCGCCCGCGTGCAGCGCAACCCGGTGCGCATGGTCACCGGCGCGGCGGCCTCCCTGATCCGCTCGATCGACGGCGGCCCGGCGATCCCGCCCGGCCGCAAGGTCAGCGCGTCCCGCAGCGGCGTCGGCGGCGCCCCGACGCTGCTGTCCAACGCGGAGACCTTCGCCCAGCTCGCCATCGCCGCCCGCATCGGCCCCGAGCGCTACGGCAACACCGGCCTGTACGACGAGCCGGGCACCGTCATGCTCACCGTCTCCGGCGCGGTGGCCCGCCCGATGGTGATCGAGGTGCCCACCGGCGTGCCGCTGCGCTACGTCCTCCAGCTGGCCGGCGCCCCACCGGTGCCGCAGGGCGTGCTGACCGGCGGCTACCACGGCAAGTGGATCGACGCGGCGACCGTCGACGAGGCGATCGTCTCCCGCAACTCGCTCCAGCAGGTGGGCGGCTCGCTCGGCGCGGGCGCGATCCTGCCGATCGGTCAGGACACCTGCCCGCTGGGCGAGTCGCTGCGGGTCGCCCAGTGGCTGGCGCAGGAGAGCGCGGGCCAGTGCGGCCCCTGCTACCTGGGCCTGCCGGCCGCGGCGCGCGGCATGGAGGACATCCTGAACGGCGGCGGACCGGCCGCCCTGGAGGCGCTCAAGCAGGTCGCCCGCAACGTCAAGCGGCGCGGCGCCTGTTCGCACCCGGACGGCTCGGCGATGTTCCTGGAGTCGACCGTCAAGGCGTTCACGGACGACCTCGCCGCCCATGTCCTCGGCAACGGCTGCGGACGGCCCGTGGAGGGCGTCCTGCCGCTCTTCGAGGGCGGCATGTCCCCGACGGGCGTCCCGGGCGGCGGCGGGGAGGAGAACGGCCCCAGCCGCCAGAAGATCTACGTCGACTGGACGCTGTGCCGGGGCCACGGCCTGTGCGCGGACCTCCTCCCGGAGGTCTTCGAGCTCGGCGCCGACGGTTTCCCGACGGTGGCGCAGGCGGACGTGCCGCGGTTCGCGGAGGCCAAGGCGGTGCGGGCGGTGCGCCGCTGCCCGGCGCTCGCCCTGCGCATCGAGGAGGACACCCGGGGGCAGGCGCCGTCGACGCGCGCCAATCTGCCGGTGCTCTCCCAGGGCCGGGGCCGCCGGGCGCTCGGACGCTGAACGGGAGCCGGACACGAAGAAACCCCCCGGATCGATGATCCGGGGGGTTTTCCTGTGGAGCTAAGGAGAATTGAACTCCTGACCTCCTGCATGCCATGCAGGCGCTCTACCAACTGAGCTATAGCCCCTTGTTCCTGCGATCCGCCCGGTTTCCCCGGCGGCGACGCCAACATTACACGGTCCACCGGGCCCAACACCAAATCGTTTCCCGTTTGCCCGTTTCGCCCTCTTGTGGCGGTCGTTACGCCTGGTCGGCCGCTACGCCGTCACGAACGAGTAGAACCGTTTGAGGGTGCAGTGCTCCTCCAGGAGCCGGCCGTAGATCGGCTCGCCCTCGAGTTCGCGGTACGTCTCGATCGGGTCGCCTTTTATGATCAGCGCCCGCGCGCACTCCTCGCACCAGTACTGGTAGTCCGGGTTGACCGGCTCCATGTCCCGCACGATGGGGGTGCCGCTGCCGCACCAGTCGCACTTCCGCCTGTGTGCACCCATCGGTCAGCTCCAGCTGTGGCCGCAGGCCGTGCACACGTAGGAGATGCCACCGTTGTCACCGAGGACCTGGGCGACGTGCGCGGAACCGCAGGAAGGGCAGCTGAGACGGGTGACCGTGTTCCGTGCCACCGCTCCGCCGAGGAGGTGACCGACCTCCTCGTGGATGCTCGCAGGCATCGCCACTCCCTCCCGTCGGGCCGCGGTCCCCTTCCGGCCGTTTGATTCTGCCACGACCGGGCCGACACGGTCAGCGACGCCTCGGTACCGGTCCGGACACGGAGCCCTCGCGGGGCCTCACCGACGTATACGCCCGTGGGGGCGCGGTTGCTCAACCGCGGACGCAACGAAAAATCCCGCCCCCCGAGGGGGACGGGATTCGTCCGTGGGCTGTGGAGCTAAGGAGAATTGAACTCCTGACCTCCTGCATGCCATGCAGGCGCTCTACCAACTGAGCTATAGCCCCTTGCTGCCACTCGGCGCTGCCGTGTGGTGTTTCGCCCCGCTCGGCGGGGCGAACAAGAAGAACTTTAGCCTGCGACCTGCCGGAAAGTGAAATCCGGGTCCCGGGGCCGCCGGCGGCGGCTCGGCAGCCGGCTCAGTCGTCGTCGCCGAGCACCGGTTCCGGCAGGGTGCCGGCGTTGTGCTCCAGCAGACGCCAGCCGCGGGCGCCCTCGCCCAGGACGGACCAGCAGCAGTTGGTCAGGCCGCCCAGGCTCTCCCAGCTGTGCGGTTCCAGCCCGAGGAGGCGTCCGATGGTGGTGCGGATGGTGCCGCCGTGGCTGACCACGACGAGGGTGCCGTCCTCGGGGAGCTTGTCGGCGTGCCGGAGCACCACGGGGGCGGCGCGGTCGGCCACCTCGGTCTCCAGCTCACCGCCGCCGCGGCGGACGGGCTCGCCGCGCTTCCACGCCGCGTACTCCTCGCCGTACCGGGCGATGATCTCCTCGTGCGTCAGGCCCTGCCAGACGCCCGCGTAGGTCTCCCGCAGGCCCTCCTCCGA
>NZ_WWHX01000956.1 GCF_009862125.1 Streptomyces sp. SID5910 | reverse complement strand
GCCGAGGCCGAGGCCCGCGCCCAGGTCTGCCTGGAGCGGGCCCGCGCCGCCGACGAGGACCGCCGCGCCGCCCAGCGCGCCGCCGACGACGCCCGGCGCACCGCCCGCGCGCTGCGCGCCGAGCGCTCCGAGATCGCGGGCGCCCCCGACGACGTACCCGAGTCCGAGGGCGGGGACGGCACGGACGCGCCGAAGGCGTCGCTGCCGGACCTCCGCGAGGCCTACCGCGCCGCCTCCCAGGTGTACGAGAAGGTCGGCGTGGGCGCCGACCTGCGCGCCGAGCAGGCCCGCGCGGAGAGCGACGAGAGCGCGGCCCGCGCGGAGCTGGACCGGCTCAGCAACAAGGTCCGCACCCGGGCCGCCCAGCTCCTGGAGTCGCCCGACGGCTCCGACGGGCCCTCCCGGCAGGCCGCCGCCGCCCGCGCCGAGGAACTGGTGCAGCTCCTGGAGACCCGCATGTCCAGCGCGAGCGAACAGCTCGGCCGGCTGCGCGGCGAGGCGGAGCGGCACGCGCCCGAGGACGGCGCCGCCCACACCGAACTCCCCGAGGACCTGGTCCCGGCCGACGCCGAGCACGCCCAGACCCTGCTGCGCACGGCCACCGCCGAACTCGCCTCCCGCACCGAGGCGCTGACCCAGGCCCGCGACGCCCACGCCGAACTGCTCGACGCGCACCGCGCCGCCGAGGACGCGGCCGGCGGCTTCGACGAGACCGCCGCGATGCTCCGCGACCTGCTGCGCGAGCACACGCCGGACGAGGAGCAGGAGGAGCCCGAGCCCTACCCGGGCGGCCTGGACGAGGCCCGGCAGTCCGCCGCCGAGGCCCGCCGGTCCCTGCGCGGCTGCGCCGCCGACCTGTCCGCCGCCGAGGCGGCCGTCCGCGAGACGAGCGACGTCCTCGTCCGGCACGCCAACTCCACGCGCTACGAGCAGGTCCGCACCCCGGCACGGCAGCAGATCCGCGAACTGCCCGCCGCCGCGCTGCCCGAGCACGCCGCCAAGTGGGCGGACGCCTTCGCGCCCCGGCTCCGCGTCCTCACCGACGAACTGGCCCAGCTGGAACGCAACCGGGACTCGATCGTGGACCGGCTGCGCGGCCTGGTCGAGTCCGCGCTCGCCACGCTCCGTTCCGCCCAGCGGCTCTCCCGGCTGCCGGAAGGCCTCGGCGAGTGGTCCGGGCAGGAGTTCCTGCGGATCCGCTTCGAGGAGCCCGACCAGGCCACCCTCACCGAGCGGCTCGGCGAGGTCGTCGACGAGGCGACCAGGGCGGCCGTGAGGAAGAACTCCGACCTGCGCCGCGACGGCATGTCCCTGCTGCTGCGCGGCGTCGCCGCCGCACTCCACCCCAAGGGCGTCGCCGTCGAGATCCTCAAGCCCGACGCCGTCCTGCGCGCCGAGCGCGTCCCCGTCGGACAGATGGGCGACGTCTTCTCCGGCGGCCAGCTGCTCACCGCGGCCATCGCCCTCTACTGCACGATGGCCGCCCTGCGCAGCAACGACCGGGGCCACGACCGGCACCGGCACGCCGGCACCCTGTTCCTCGACAACCCCATCGGCCGCGCCAACGCCACCTACCTGCTGGAGCTTCAGCGGGCCGTGTCCGACGCGCTCGGCGTGCAGCTCCTGTACACCACCGGCCTGTTCGACACGACCGCGCTGGCCGAGTTCCCGCTGGTCATCCGGCTGCGCAACGACGCCGACCTGAGGGCCGGACTGAAGTACATCAGCGTCGAGGAACACCTGCGGCCGGGGCTGCCCCAGCAGGCCCCGGCCGGGGAGGGGGACGCCGTGCACAGCGAGATCACGGCTACCCGGATGTACCGACGGCCCGCCCCCGACCGGTCACCGGCCTAGGACGCCGACACGGCCCGGCGGTGCCCGTCAACGAGAGGGCGCCGCAGGGCCGTCGTCCCCGAGCCGCCGGAAGAGCCACTCGTGGAAGATCCCGATGTGGTGCTCGTTCGGCACCAGCACCCCGCCCGCGCGGTAGGCCCGGGACGACATCGCCGGCTGGGTCCGCTCGCAGGCTTCGAAGTCCTGCGCGTTGACCCGGTGGAACAGTTCCACCGACTTCGACAGGTCCGCGTCGGACGCCACCACCTCGGGCGCGTACAGCCAGTCGCACTCGACGACCGTGCGGTCCTCGGCCAGCGGGAACATGCGGTGCAGGATCACGTGGTCGGGCACGAGGTTGACGAAGACGGTGGGCTTCACCGTGATCGCGTAGTAGCGGCGGTCCTGGTCCTCCGCCACGTCGGGCAGCCGGCCGAAGCCCTCGCTGCCGTCGACGGTGAAGCCCCGGACGTCCTCGCCGAACGCGGCGCCGTGGCCCACGTAGTACTGGGCCGCGTAGCCCTCGGCGAACTCCGGGAGGACCTCGGAGAGTTCGGGGTGGATCGTGGCGCAGTGGTAGCACTCCATGAAGTTCTCGACGATCAGCTTCCAGTTCGCCTTCACGTCGTAGGTGATGCGCCGGCCGAGGGCCAGGGCCTCGGTCCCGTAGTGGTCGACGGCGGCCGGGTCGCCGAGCCGCTCGACGGCGGCGCCCCGCACGGTCTCCTCGAAGGAGGGCGGTTCGTCGGCCAGGCACACCCAGGCGTAGCCGAGCCATTCGCGCAGGGCCACCTCCACCAGCCCGTACGCGGCCCGGTCGACGTCCGGCATGCTGGTCAGGTTGGGTGCGGCGATCAGTCTGCCGTCCAGGTCGTAGGTCCAGGCGTGGTACGGGCACTGGAGGGTGCGGCGCACCTCGCCGGACTCCGCCAGGCAGATCCGGGCGCCGCGATGCCGGCAGATGTTGAGGAAGGCGCGCAGCGCGCCCCTGCGGTTGCGGGTGACGAGGACGTTCTCGCGGCCGACCTGGACGGTGCGGAAGGCGCCGGGACGGTCGAGGTCGGCGCTGCGCACGGCGCAGAACCACAGGGCCTCCAGGACGTGTTGCTGTTCCTGGCGGAAGATGTCCGGATCGGTGTAGTAACGGCCCGGCAGCGTCGCCACCAGGCTGGGCGCCTCGGGTCGGTGAGCCGGGGAAACGGGTGTCGACGTCACGTGCGTCTCCTGTGTCGCGGGTCCGGCGGGCGAGGCGAGGGCGGGGCGTCCGCGGCCGGTGTCTAGCGGCGGATGCGGGTCGTCTCCGGGTCGAACAGCGGCTCGTCGGCGACGGTGGCGGGCACCTTCTCGCCGAAGTACTCGACGTGCACACCGGTGCCGCTGGGCAGGCCGGCCGGCAGCCAGGCGTACGCGACGCAGCGGCCGAGCGTGTAGCCGTACGAGGCGCTGGTGACGTGGCCGGCGGGGGCGCCGTCGACGTACACCGGTTCCTTGCCGAGGACCACGGCGGCGGGGTCGTCCAGGAGGAGGGGCGTGAGGCGCCGGGTGGGTTCGCCCGCGTTCTCCAGCGCGGCCCTCCCGGTGAAGTCCCCCTTGTCCATGCGGACGGCGAACCCGAGGCCGGCCTCGAACGGGTTGTGCTCGCCGGTCATGTCGACGCCCCAGGCCCGGTACCCCTTCTCCAGGCGCAGCGAGTTGAACGCGGAACGGCCGGCCGCGACGACGCCGAGCTCCCGCCCGGCCTCCCACAGCGTGTCCCAGAGCCGTAGTCCCAGGTCGGCGGTGGTGTACAGCTCCCAGCCCAGCTCGCCCACGTACGACAGGCGCATGGCCGTGACGGGGACGTGGCCGACGTAAGTCTGCCTGGCGCGGAAGTAGCCGAAGGCCCCGTGCGAGAAGTCGTCGGGGGTCAGGGGCTGGACGAGGTCGCGGGCGAGCGGGCCCCAGACGCCGACGCAGCAGGTGCCGGCGGTGATGTCCCGGACGTGCACGTCGTCGGGCGCGTGGCGCAGCAGCCGGTCGAGGTCGGCGGGGGAGTTGGCGCCCACCTGGAAACGGTCGGGGGCGAGACGGGCCACGGTGAGGTCGGAGAGGATGCCGCCGGCCTCGTCGAGGAGGAGCGTGTAGGTGACCGCGCCGGGCTTCTTGCGGAGGTTGTTGGTGGTCATCCGGTCCAGGAAGTCGAGGGCGCCGGGGCCGGTGACCTCCAGGCGGCGCAGCGGGGTCATGTCGTACAGGGCGGCCCTCTCGCGGGTCGCCCGGGCCTCCGCAGCCGCGATCGGGGACCAGTACCGGGCCGACCAGGCGTCGCGTTCGGGCAGGTCGAGGCCGGTGGCGAGGCCGGCGTTCGCCTCGTACCAGTGCGGCCGCTCCCAGCCTCCGCCTTCGAGGAAGCAGGCGCCGAGCTGTTCCTGACGGGCGTGGAAGGGGCTGACCCGCAGGGGGCGTGGCCGCTCCATCGGCTGTAGCGGATGGACGACGTCGTACACCTCGACGAACTGCTGTGAACCGCGCTCACGGACGTACGCCGGTGAACGCTGCGCTTCCTCGAACCGCGTGAGCTCGCACTCGTGCACGTCGAGGGACGGCCGGCCGTCGACCATCCATTCGGCGACCGCCTTGGCGACACCGGCGGAGTGCGTGACCCACACGGCCTCGGCCAGCCAGAAGCCCCGCAGGTCGCGGGACTCGCCGAGAACGGGCATGCCGTCGGGGGTGAAGGAGAAGACGCCGTTGAACCCCTGGTCGATCTCGCACTCGCGCAGGGCGGGGATCAGCCGCCGGCAGTCCTCCCAACTGGGGGCCCAGTCCTCCGGGGTGAAGGGGAGGGAGGACGGCATGTCGAGGTCCCGGGCCCGGGCCTCGTCGTAGGGCGGGACGGCGAACGGGTCGACCGGCAGGGGCCGGTGGGCGTAGGAGCCGATGCCGATGCGGTCGGTGTGCTCGCGGAAGTAGAGGTCCCGGTCCTGGAAGCGGAGGATCGGCCGCGACGCCTCCGCCGTGGCACCGACGAGGCCGGGGAGCGGCCCGGTCTTCGCGTACTGGTGCGCGAGCGGCTGCAACGGTACGTCGACCCCGGCCATGCGGCCGATGACGGGGCCCCAGAATCCGGCGGCGGAGACGACGTGGTCGGCGGGGAAGGTGCCCCGGTCGGTGACGACGCCCGTGACGTGGCCACCGCGCCGTTCGATGCCGGTGACCGTGTGGCGGTCCAGGAAGCGGGCGCCCCGCGCGGTGGCCCGGTCCAGCTGCGCGCGGGACGCGAGGAGGGCTCGGGCGAGGCCGTCGTCGGGGGTGTGGAAGCCGCCGAGGACCACCGACTCGTCGATCAGCGGCCAGAGTTCCTTGCACCGGGCGGCGCTCACGACCTCGCCGCGCACGCCCCAGGACGCGGCGAGTCCGGCCCTGCGGTGCAGGTCGGCGAGGCGCTGCGGGGTGGTGGCCAGCTCCAGGCCGCCCACCGGGAGGAAACAGGGGACGCCGTCCGCCTCCAGGGCGCCGAACTTCTCGACGGTGTACCGGGCGAACGCCGTGAGGGTCTTCGAGGGGCTGGTCCGGAACACGAGGCCCGGCGCGTGCGACGTGGAACCACCGGGCGCGGGCAGCGGGCCCTGTTCGAGGACGGTGACGTCGGTCCAGCCGCGGGCGGTCAGCTCGTCGGCGAGCGAACAGCCGACGATGCCGGCGCCGATGACGACCACGCGGGGGGAACCGTGTACGGGGGTGCTGGACATGCCCCTCCTTACCGGGGTTCGTGAGCCGGAGCGGGGGTGAGTCGGAGCGAGGATGAGCCCGGGCGGGGTGAGCCAGGAGGCCGGATGCGCGCCCGCTGCCCCGTTGTTGCGCTTTACACGATGGGTTGCGCGATGAGGAACATAGTGGGAACGCGGTCGGCCGGACGTCAAGGGGGTGCGGCCCAACCCCTGGCGGTCGTGTCCGCCCGGCCCCGCCGGGGTCAGTCGCCGTATCCCATACGGCGGGACAGCTCGGCCCCCGCCGCCAGGGCGCGCTTCGCCAGCTCCGGCAGCCGCTCGGGGCTCAGCCGGTACACCGGGCCCGAGACGCTGATCGCCGCGATCACCTTGCCCTCGTGCGAACGGACGGGCGCGGCCACGGCGGCGAGGCCGATCTCCAGCTCCTCCTGCGTGATCGCGTACCCCTGCCGGGTCACCGTCTCCAGCTCGCCGCGCAGCGCCGCCGACCCGGTCAGGGTGCGCTCGGTGAACCGGTGCAGCGGGCGGGCCAGCAGGCCTTCGCGCAGGGTGGGCGGCAGATGGGCGAGCAGGACCTTGCCGCTGGCGGTGGCGTGCAGCGGCGTGCGCCGGCCGAGCCAGTTCTGCGCCGTGACCGAGGCGGTGCCGCGGGCCTGCATGATGTTGACCGCGGCGTCGTCGTCCAGGACGGCGATGTTCGACGTCTCCCCGAGTTCGTCGGCGAGTTCGCGGCAGATCGGAACGCCCTCCTGGGAGATGTCCAGACGCACGGCCGCCGCCCCCGCGAGGCGCAGGACGCCGGCACCCAGGTAGTACTTGCCGCGCTCCTTCTCCTGGGCCACCAGGCCGCGGTTCTCCAGGACGCCGAGCAGCCGGAACGCGGTGGACTTGTGCACGTCCAGCTCGTCGGCGATCTCGGTGACGCCCGCCTCGCCGTGGCGGGCGAGGATCTCCAGCACGCTCACCGCGCGGTCCACCGACTGGACCGAGGCCGCCGCGCCTCTGCCGCTCTGCTTTCCCGAGGGCACCGAGGGCACCGAAGGCGCCGAGCGCCCCGAGAGCACCGGTTCCGCCGCCTTCCCCCTCTGGTCGTCACCGTGCTCCTCGGACTGCTTCCGCGTGCGGGTCATGGCTCAACTCTCACCACCTGGCGGCCCCGTTCGGGCCGCATCTGCGGGAAACCCTTGACGTCACGGTCGCCCGCCCGGATTCTGTTGCGCACAGCGCTTGTCAGTGCGTCATGTGAAACATCATGTTACCGAAGAGTCCGGATCCCGGAAGGGGCGCGCGCCCCTGGCGGAACGCGCGATCCCGAGGGCGCGGATCCCCGTGAGAGCCCCGCGTTCCGGACCGAGAGGGGGGCCCATGATTCCCGTCTGCCGCCTCGAAGACCTCCCCGAGGGCGAGTCCGTCCGCCTCGCGACGACCCCGCCCATCGCGGTCTTCCGCACCGACGACGGCGAGCTCTACGCCATCGACGACACCTGCACCCATCAGGACGCCTCGCTCTCCGAGGGCTGGCTGGAGGGCTGCCTGGTCGAATGCCCGCTGCACGCCGCCTCGTTCGACCTCCGCACGGGCCTGCCGACCTGCCTGCCCGCCCGCCGCCCCGTGCGCACCCACCGCGTCAGCGTCGACGACGGCATGGTCCACGTCCACGTCGCCGCGGAGGAGGGGAGCGCCGCATGAGGACCGTGACGGTCGTCGGCGCCTCGCTGTCCGGCCTCTACGCCGCCCGGGAACTGCGCGCCCAGGGATTCGACGGACGGCTGGTGATCGTCGGCGACGAACCCCACCGCCCCTACGACCGGCCTCCCCTCTCCAAGGACTTCCTCACCGGCGCCGCTGACGAGGACCGGCTCGCCCTCACCGACGCCGAGGAGACAGCCGGACTGGACGCCGAGTGGCTGCTCGGCGTCCGTGCCCGCGGCCTCGACGCCCGCGCCCGTACCGTACTGCTCGGCGACGGCCGCACCGTGTCCACCGACGGCCTCGTCATCGCCACCGGCGCCTCCGCCCGGCGTCTGCCCGGCGAGGACCTGACCGGCGTCCACACGCTGCGCACCCTGGACGACGCCCGCGCGCTGCGCGAGGAACTCACCCGGGGCCCGCGCCGGGTCGTCGTCATCGGCGGCGGCTTCATCGGCGCCGAGACCGCCTCCTCCTGCGCCGCCCTCGGTCACGCCGTCACCGTCGTCGAGGCGGCCCCGCTCGCGCTCGTCCCCCAGCTCGGCACCGAGATGGCCGCCGTGTGCGCCGCGCTGCACCGCCGCGGCAGCGTGGACCTGGTCACCGGGACCTCCGTGGCCGCGCTGCACGGCACGGCCGCCGTCACCGCGGTGACTCTCTCGGACGGCCGCGCCCTCCCGGCGGACGTGGTGGTCGTCGGCATCGGCGCCACCCCCAACACCGGCTGGCTGGCGAGCTCCGCGCTGGCCCTGCACGACGGCGTCCTGTGCAACGACGGGTGCGTCACGGCCCTGCCCGAGGTGGTCGCGGTCGGCGACGTGGCCCGCGTCGGCGGCGTCCGAGCGGAGCACTGGACCTCCGCCACCGAACAGCCCCGGGCAGCCGTGGCGAACCTGCTCGCCGGACGCACCGTGGAGACAGTGAGGCCGGTGCCGTACTTCTGGTCCGACCAGTACGGCGCGCGCCTCCAGTTCGCCGGCCGGCGCCAGGAGGGCGACACCGTCCAGATCACCGAGGGCGGCATCACCGACGGGGCGCCCGCCGAGGGCGGCTTCCTCGCCCGTTACGAACGGGACGGCCGTACGACCGCGGTGCTGTCCGTGGACCGGCCACGCCCCTTCATGAGGGCCCGGCGCGAACTCGCCAGGGCAGCGGCCCCGGCGCAGCCCGCCGCGAGCTGAACGCGGCCACGAGACGGGCCCCTCGGCAGAGGCACCCTCGGCCGCTCAGGAATGCGACAGCTGCCCCGCGCCACCGCGCCGGCGTATCCGCTCCCGGGACCGCTCGGCGATCCGCGCCTGCCGCCGCGCCCGGCGCCGCTCCCGCCGCATGGCCCGCGCGGTGCTGCTCGGCGTCGACACCACGCCGTGCCGCTGATTCCAGACCTGGCGCGTCACCCACACGTCGAGCACGCCCCAGGTCGCCACCACCGTGCCGGCCACGCTGCCGATCACCATCGGGAAGGCCAGCCAGGAACCGGCCATCGTGCACAGGAAGGCCACCATCGCCAGGATCAGCGTCACGGCGACGACGAGCACCGCACGCACCGCGGCCGTACGCACCGGATCCGGCAGCCGGCGACTTCGTGCCGGCTCGTCCGTCCACAACTGCCGGTACACCGGCTGGGGTTCCCGCCGTCTGCCGTGCTGCGGCCCCTCAGCGGCGCGCCCGGGCGCCGGAATGTCGCGATCCGGTGCCCCGGGGCCCGATCCCGCCGCCGGTCCGGCCGTACCGGCGTCCCTCGGCGCCCTGCGCCGCTCCGCCGTGCCCATCACCATGTCACTCCCCACCGCCTACAGCCCGCTCCAGGTCCGAAGACCCGGCTCCCCTCTGGCTGCCCGGCTTGCGTCGCTTTACGCCGCCCGGAGGCGGGATGCGGCTCCTGTGGCCGATTCCGCCTCCCTCTCCCACGAAGAACGACGAACCACGACCGGCCAAGATTCCCGGAAATCCCCCGACAGCCGAAAAAATTCGGCCAACTCGCCCGCCATGCCGCGCAGGCACGTTTCCGCACCACCGTCGGAACCCGGGCGGCAATCTCCCGCAATGACCGGACAACTGACCATCCCGGGCCGCCGGTGCGGAAGTTCGCCTTCCGGACGGGTCTTCGAGTTACCTGTGCGTCAGTAGTAGGCTCGCGCCGTTTGTTGACGCACATATGTACCCCCTGCCGGTGGGGGTCCAGCTGGGGGAGTCCATGCGCTTTCGCGGGAAGTCGATCCGCCGGAAGATCGTGGCGCTGCTTCTCGTGCCGCTGGTGTCCCTGACGGGCATCTGGGCGTTCGCCACGGTGCTCACGGGACGCGAGGCGGGCCGGCTGTTCAACGTGTCCACCCTCGTAGAACAGGTCGGCTACCCCGTCGAGGACACCGTCCGCGTCCTCCAGCAGGAACGCCGCCAGACCCTGGTCTACCTCGCCGACCCACGCGCCTCCGACGGCCTGAGCGCCCTGCACCGCAGCCGCACCGCCACCGACGAGGCCGTCGCCGAGATCCGCGGCAACGCCGAGGACGCCGACGTGCGCGACGCGCTCGGCGCGGCCGAACAGGACCGCCTGACCGCCGTCCTGGACGCCTTCGACGGCATCGACGCCCTGCGCCGCAGCGTCGAGGACGGCACCGTCGACCGCGCCCAGGCACTCGGCCTCTACAACCGCCTGGTCGACCCCTGCCACGCCCTGCTCGCCAACCTCCACGTCGTCGACGACGTCGGCCTGGACAAGCAGTACCGCGCACTCGTCGACGTCGCCCGCGCCCGCGAACTGCTCTCCCGCGAGGACGCCCTGCTCGGCTCCGCCCTGGTCACCGGCAGGCTCACCCGGAGCGAGACACGGGACGTCTCGGACCTCGTGGCACAGCGCACCGTGCTCTACGAGAGCAACCTCCCGCTGCTGCCCGCCACGGAACGCGGCCGCTACGAGCGCTTCTGGAAGAACGCCTCCTCCGCCCCCCTGCGCGTCGCCGAGGAGGCCGCCGTCTCCACCGAGGACGGCCTGCCCCGCGGCGTCACCGCCAAGAGCTGGGACACCGCCGCCGGCAGCGTCCTCGACGAGCTCGGCGACCTCGACGACCAGGCCGCCGACCGCTACCAGGACCGCGTCCGGCCCGTCGCGATGAACGTCATCACCAAGGCGGTCGTCGCCGGCGCGCTCGGCCTGATCGCCGTGCTGTTCTCCCTCTTCCTGTCCGTCCGCGTCGGCCGCGCCCTCATCCGCGACCTCAGGCAACTGCGCCTGGAGGCCCACGAGGCGTCCGGCGTGCGCCTGCCCAGCGTGATGCGCCGCCTCTCGGCGGGCGAACAGGTCGACATCGAGACCGAGGTGCCCCGCCTGGAGTACGACAAGAACGAGATCGGCGAGGTCGGCCAGGCCCTCAACACCCTCCAGCGCGCCGCCGTGGAGGCCGCCGTCAAGCAGGCCGAGCTGCGCGCCGGGGTCTCCGAGGTGTTCGTCAACCTCGCCCGCCGCAGCCAGGTGCTCCTGCACAAGCAGCTCACCCTGCTCGACACCATGGAACGCCGCACCGAGGACACCGAGGAACTCGCCGACCTGTTCCGCCTGGACCACCTGACCACCCGCATGCGCCGGCACGCCGAGGGCCTGGTCATCCTCTCCGGCGCCGCACCGTCCCGGCAGTGGCGCAAGCCCGTCCAGCTCATGGACGTGGTGCGGGCCGCCGTCGCCGAGGTCGAGGACTACGAGCGCATCGAGGTCCGCCGGCTGCCCCGCGTCGCCGTCACCGGGCCGGCCGTCGCCGACCTCACCCACCTCGTGGCCGAACTCCTGGAGAACGCCACGGTGTTCTCGCCGCCGCACACCGCCGTGCAGGTGCTGGGCGAACGGGTCGCCAACGGCTTCACCCTGGAGATCCACGACCGCGGCCTCGGCATGGCGGCCGAAGCCCTCCTGGACGCCAACCTCCGGCTCGCCGAGACACCCGAGTTCGAGCTGTCCGACACCGACCGGCTCGGCCTGTTCGTCGTCAGCCGGCTCGCCCAGCGGCAGAACGTCCGGGTCTCCCTCCAGCCCTCCCCGTACGGCGGCACCACCGCCGTCGTCTTCGTCCCCGACGCGCTGCTCACCGACGACGCGCCCGACACCAACGGCGTCGGATTCCGCCTCGACCGGCCGCAGCGCGCCAAGGAGAAGGAGCGGGAGGAGAGCCGCCGTTCCGCCCTCGCCCACGTCCCCGTACGGCTCCCGGGCCGGCCGGCCCCGCTGCTGGACGGGCCGGTCGAACTGGAGGCGCCCGTCGACCTGGACGCCCTGGACGGCCTTCCCGGCGGGCTGGACGACCAGGACAGCGAGCGCGGCGGCCTCTTCCGCGCGCGGCGCTCCCTCGCCGCGGCGCAGGACGACCCGCTGATCCGCCGCGACGAGCGCCGGCGCCCGGACACCGACGGGCCGGAACGGTTCCCCGCGGCCGGCGAACGGCCCTCGGGCGGCGACCGGTCCGGCGGCCCGGCCCGTCCCGGCGGCCCGGAGCAGCCCGGTGCCGAGGACGACCCGAACGCCCCCGTCCCGCTGCCCCGCCGCCGGACGCCCAAGCTGGTCAGCTCGCACGGACGCCCCGTCCCCGAACGCGGCACCCGCGGTGCGGACGACACGCCCGGCACCGACGCGGGGAGCCGGACGGACCCGCGGGCGGAACACGGTGAGCCGCCCGCGCTGCCCTCCCGCCGCCGCCCGGACGCCCCCGCCGAGCGCCCCGCCCTCGGAGCCGGCCGTGAACCCGGCCAGGAGCCGGAGAACGAACCCGGTCCCGACACCGACCGCCCCGAGCCCGGCGCGCTGCCGACCCTCCCGTCCCGCCGCCGCGGCACCCCACCCACGCCCACCGCTCCGGACGCCCCCGGACAGACCGGCGAGGACGGCGCACTGCCCCGGCGCGTCCGGCAGGCCAACCTCGCCCCCCAGCTCAAGCGCAGCGCCGAACGGCCCCCCGAGGACCGGCCCGCCCCGGCCGACCGGGACGCCGAGGAAGTGCGCAGCCGCATGGCCTCGCTCCAGCGCGGCTGGCAGCGCGGCCGCAAGGAGAACGCCGCGGACGACACCGCTCCCGGCGACGCCCCGCGGACACCACGACCACAGACGCCACAAGCGTCGCAGGCACCACAAGCACCACACCGAACGACTAAGGGGGACGGTCGATGACCGCACCGAAGGCCACCGGCCACACCGACACCGGGTCCGGAGACCTCAACTGGCTCCTCGACGACCTGGTGGACCGCGTCGCGAGCATCCGCAAGGCCGTCGTCCTGTCCGGCGACGGTCTGGCGACCGGCGCATCCAAGGACCTGACCAGGGAGGACAGCGAGCACCTGGCGGCCGTGGCCTCCGGCTTCCACAGCCTCGCCAAGGGCGTCGGCCGCCACTTCGAGGCGGGCAGCGTCCGGCAGACCGTCGTCGAACTCGACGACGCCTTCCTGTTCGTCACGGCCGCGCGCGACG
>NZ_WWHX01000955.1 GCF_009862125.1 Streptomyces sp. SID5910 | reverse complement strand
TAGCGCACCACGCCGAGGCCGGCGCCGGGGCCCGCGACGTTCACGACGACGGGCTGTTCCGCCTTGCGCAGCGACTCCACCAGCCCGTGGCCGAGGAGGTAGCGGCTCAGGTAGAAGAGGGCGAAGTTCTCCTCGTAGCCCTCCGTGGTGACGGTGCGGCGGTACTGGTAGTGCCGGGCGCAGAGGACCAGCGCGTCCACGGACGGTGTCTCGCGGGTGATCTCGTCGACGACCGCGGAGGTCCGGGCCAGCAGGCTGAGGTCGGCGGTCAGGAACCGGGCCCGGTCCGCCGCGCCGTGCCGCGCGGCCTCCGCCAGGAAGGCGCGGCCCTTGGCCGGGTTCCGGCCGATGACGAAGACCGTGTCGCCCCGGGCCAGCTGCCGTTCGGCCAGGGCCTTGCCGATGCCGTCCGTGCCTCCCGCGATGACCAGGGTCTTCACTGCGTCTCTCCTCGCGTCGTCGCGACGGGGCGGGCACCGGCCTCGGCCTCGCCGCCGGCGTGGCCGGGCTGTTCGGAGGCCGCCACGTCCGACGCGTCGGGCGTGTCCGGGGCCTGTTCCGGGTCCTTCTGGGCGGGGCGGCCCGGCAGTTGGGTGGAGGCGGCCAGGGTCACCAGGAGCGCGATCGTCACCGTCCAGGCGGCGGCGTGGAATCCGCGGACGGCGTCGCCGTCGCCCACGGTCTGCACCACGAGCGCGACGGTCGCGATGCCGATCGAGGCGCCGAGCTGGTTGAGCATGTAGAGGACCGAACTGCCCTGCGGCACCAGGGCCGGCGGCAGCGTCCGGTACAGGGAGGCGATGGTCGGGGCGCCCACCGAGCCGAGTCCGAGCCCGAGCGTGAACGCGATCACCGCGGTGAGCACCTCGGAGGTGTGGGCGCCGACCTGGGTGAAGGCGAGCGCGCTGAGCCCGGCGACGACACCGCCCGCGAGGACGGGACGACGGGAGCCCAGCCGGTCGGACAGCCGTCCGGTGAGGGGCATCGACAGGGCGGATCCGACGCCCAGCGGGGCGAGGAGCAGGGCCGCGGCGAACGTGCCGTGTCCGCGCGCCTGTTGGTAGTAGAGCGGCAGCGCGAAGAGGCTCGCGAAGGTGGCGAGCCCGACCAGCGCGCCGACCGTCACACTGGCGGAGAAGCTGCGCCGGGTGAACAGCCGCAGGTCGATGAGGGGCGGTGTGCGCCGGGAGCCGAGCGCGTGGACCGCGTACCCGGCGAGCAGCACGACCGCGGCGGCGAGCGGGGCGAGCACCTGCCAGGTGGCGAAGGCGGCGCGTTCGGCGGCCTGCGACAGGGCGAGCACTCCGGCGGCGACGCCCGGTCCGATCAGGGCGAGGCCGACGATGTCGAGGCGGGAGACCTCCTGCGTGGCGTCGGGCGCGTCCTTCGGGACGACGACGCGGGCGAGCAGCAGGGCGGCGATCCCGATCGGGATGTTGACCAGGAACATCCAGCGCCAGGGCAGTCCTTGCAGGATGATGCCGCCGATCACCGGTCCGAGGACCGGGCCGCTGGACCCGACCACGCCCATGAGCCCCATGACGCGTCCGGCGCGTCCGGGGCCCGCGGCGCGGGCGAGCAGGGTGAGCATCAGCGGGTCGATCAGGCCCGCTCCCAGGCCCTGGACCACGCGGAAGACGATGAGGCTCGCGGCGTCCCAGGCGAGCCCGGAGCCGATGGAGCCGGCGAGGAAGACGACGAGGCCGAGCAGCCACAGGCGCCTGCCGCCGAACCGGTCGACGGCCCAGGTGGTGACGGGGATGGAGAGCGTGACGGCCAGCAGGTAGCTGGTGGAGACCCAGCTGATGGTGGCCAGTGAGGTGTCCAGGTCGTGGGCCAGGGTGTCGGCCGCGACGGCGATCATCGAGCCGTCGAGGATCCCCATGATCCCGCCCAGCAGTACGACCCCGATCAGGCGCCGCAGGGCGGGATCGAGGCGGTCGTCCGGTGGTTGCGCCATGACTGTCTCCGAGATTCGAGCGGAACAGGGCGTGCGGAACAGCCGGGAAGCGGGGCCGGGGCGAACGGTCACGCCGCCACCCCTCCACCGACTGCACCGGCCAGTGCACTTTATGGGTCGTCACAGTCTGATTGCAATGCGTGTCCTAGCTGACTGCACTCACTAGTGCAGTTTCTGGCACGGATGGGTACGATGGTCCGGTGACCGGAGCGAGCGCAGCGAGGAAGACGGGCAGGGCGGCGCCGCGGGCGGCGTCCCGCGGACGGATCGACAAGCGGGAGGCGATCCTGAGTGCCGCGTTCACGGTGTTCTCCCACCGCGGCTACGCCCGCGCGTGCATGGAGGAGATCGCGGAGGTGGCGGGGGTGGCGAAGCACACCGTGTACAACCACCTCGGCGACAAGGAGAACGTGTTCCGCAGCGCGCTCGAAGCGGCCGCCGACACCGTGATGGCCGAGAACCTGGCCGTGGTCGAGCTGCTGACCCTCGACGGACGGGGATCCGGCGCCGGCGAGGAGGAGCTGCGGGCGACGTTCGAAGACGTGGCGCACCGCCTGCTGCTCCGATGTTGCGACGACCGGTCGTGGGCGCTGCGCCGGCTGCTGTACGCGGAAGTGGCCCGGTTCCCCGAGCTGTTGGAGATCGTCTGGGGC
Organism: Streptomyces sp. SID5910; assembly: GCF_009862125.1. Lineage (GTDB taxonomy): Bacteria > Actinomycetota > Actinomycetes > Streptomycetales > Streptomycetaceae > Streptomyces. The sequence continues at coordinate 20,930 of NZ_WWHX01000955.1, read as the reverse complement.
CGGGGCGCGAGCCGCCTCCAGCAGTCCCTGGGCGACCGCCTGGCCCGCCTGTCGCTGTCCGGGCGGCTGCGCGCGTGCGATCCCGCGGAGGCCGCCGAGCAGTTCCTCGCGCTGCTCACCGGGCCCATGGAGCGACGCTCCCGCCTCGGCACCCACACAGTGGACGAGGAGGAGCTGCGCGCCGTCGCGGGCTCGGCCGTGCGCACGTTCATGCTGGCCTACCGGCCGTCGGCCTGATCCCCGCGCCCTCCGCTCGCGCTCCGTCCTTCCGCTCGACGGCGTTCTCGTGAACGACGGTGAACGCCTGTGAACGCCCCTTTAAAGCCGCCGTCACCCCGTGCCCGCGCCGTCGGACCGGGTGAACCATCAAGCAGACGCGGCTTGTCGAACGGCTCCGGCAACGAGGGAGGCAACATGGACATTCTCATGGTGGGATCCACGGCGGACGGCTCCGGTTCACCCGTGGTCCGACTCGAACGGCTCGGCCACGAGGTCACCTGTGTCTCCACCGGCGCCGCGGCGATGGAGGCGCACCAGCACGCGGAACTGATCCTGCTCGACCTGGATCTGCCGGACATCGACGGCCTGGAGGTGTGCCGCCGCATCCGGGCGCTCGCGCGGACACCGGTCATCGCGTTCACCGACAGCGGCACCGAACTCGACCGTGTCCTCGGGCTGCGGGCCGGTGCCGACGACTGCCTCGACAAGCCCTACGAATTCCGCGAACTGGCCGCCCGGATCGACGCGGTGACCCGCCGCACACGGCCGCGGGAGCCGGCGCGGGAATCCCTGACGGTGCTGTCCATCGGCGCTCTGCACATCGACGCGGCCTCCCGCGAGGTGAGGGTGCGGGGACGCCATGTCGACCTGACGCGCAAGGAATTCGACCTGCTCTACTATCTCGCCCGGCACTCCGAAAAGGTCGTCAGCCGGCAGCGGCTGATGACGGAGATATGGGAGGACCCGAGGCCGCAGGAGTTCGGGCCACGCGCCAGCCGCACCGTGGACACCCATGTCAGCTCGCTGCGCAGCAAGTTGGGCGACAGCAACTGGATCCGCACGGTGCGCGGGGTCGGCTTCCGGGTGGGGCCCGGCTGCTCTTGACGGCGAATTGTGAATAAGTGGTTGTTCCTCTGACGATCGCGTCACGCATTCCGGCCTAGAGTCGAACGGACGGCGTCCGGCCGATTCAGTGACGGAGATTCCCGTATGACATCCACCGATTCCCGTTCAGCAGGGAAATCCTGCCCCTTTCTCGCCTCGGACTTCACCTCGGAACGCCTCGAAGTCGATGCGAGGTACGCGCAGTTGCGCCGCACGCGGCCGGTGAGTCGCGTGACCATGCCCCACGGCGGCGACGCCTGGCTGGTGACCCGCTACGACGACGTCCGCGCGGCGCTCGCCGACCCCCGGCTCAGCCGGGCCGCGGGCATCGGCAAGGACGTGCCCCGCTCCAGCCCGCTCATCCAGCAGGCCGAGTCGCTGCTCAGCATGGATCCGCCGGAGCACACCCGGTTGCGCCGGCTGGCCGCCAAGGCGTTCACCGTGCGCCAGGTGGAGGCCGTACGGCCGCGGGTGCAGGCGATCGTCGACGGACTCGTCGACCGGCTGGAGGAGACCGGCTCCCCCGCCGACCTGGCGGGCGGGCTGGCCTGGCCGATGGGGATCACGGTGATCTGCGAGACGTTCGGGATCCCGGAGGAGGACCGGGCCCGGTTCCGTGCCTGGACCGACGAGATGATGGCGCTCACCGTCACCGATCCGGCGGCGATCCAGGCGGCCCGGGACGGCCTCGACACCTATCTGCGCGGCCTCATCGCGCGCCGGATCGCCGAACCGGGCGACGATCTGCTCAGCCGTCTCGTCACGGCCCGCGAGGGCGCCGACCAGCTCACCGAGGCCGAACTGGGCATCTTCGCCGTGGACCTGCTGACCGCCGGCCACGAGACCACCGCGAACCAGACGGGCAACTTCCTGTTCACGCTGCTGTCCCGGCCGGGCCTGTGGGACGCGCTGGTCGAGGATCACGGGCTCGTGCCGTCGGCCGTGGAGGAGCTGCTGCGGTACACGCCACTCGCCACCAGCGTCGCGCCGTTCTCACGGATCGCCGTCGAGGACTTCGAGTTCGGCGGCGAGCTGATCCGGGCCGGTGACGCCGTCGTCGCGCAGAACGACTCGGCCAACCGGGACGAGACCGTCTTCGCACGCCCGGAGGAGATCGACTTCACCCGGGACCCCAACCCGCACCTCGCCTTCGGGCACGGCGCCCATCACTGCCCGGCCGCCCCGCTGGCGCGGCTGGAGCTGAACATCGCCATCGGCACACTGGTCCGCCGGCTGCCCGGGCTGCGCCTGGCGGTGCCGGTGGACGAGGTCGTGTGGCAGAGCAACCGGGTGATGCGCGGCGTCAGGGAGCTCCCCGTGAAGTGGTGACGCCCGTGCGGATGCCGACGGCGCGGCGCCTCCCCTCCAGAGGGTGGCGCCGCGCCGTCGGTGTGTGCGGCCGCTGCCCGATCAGCGGAACGCCGCCGCGTGCTCCCTCGCCCACGCGGCGAAGGACACCGTGCTGCGCCCCAGTACCCGCTCCGCGTCGGGCAGCGGCGTCCCGGGGCGGCCGTCGCGCTGCTCCTGGTAGGTGAGCATGGTGTCCGCGAACGCCTCGGGCAGCACGGCGGCCAACTGCGCGCGCTGCTCCTCGCGGCCGATCCGTTCCACGGCGACCCGGACGCCGGCGGCCTGCCCGATCAGCTCCGCCTGCCGGCGCGCGGACAGCGACTCCGGGCCCGTGATCCGCAGCACGGCGCCCCGGTGCGCGTCGTCGAGCAGGGCACGCACCGCCACGTCCGCGAGGTCCCCCTCGTGCACGGGTTCGCTGTACGTGTCGGGGTAGGCCAGGCGCACGCTCCGGCCCGCGCGGATCGGCGCCGCCCACTGGAGGGCGTTGGTGGCGAATGCCCCGGGGCGCACGAAGGTCCAGCTCAGAGCCGAGGCGCGCAGGGCCTCCTCCACCTCCAGGTGCAGGCGGGCGATGGGGCTGTCCTGCGCGTCGTCCGCGTCGATCGCGAGGGACGACAGGAGGGCGACGTGCTCCACCCCGGCGTCCGCGGCCTCCCGCACGAACCGCTCGGCGGTGCCGGGACGGGCGTACAGGAAGACCCGGCGGATGCCCTTGAGCGCCGCGGGGAACGTGTCCGGGTCGTCCAGGTCGAGGTGGACGGGCGGCTCCCCGCCGGCCGGATCCGCCTCCGCCGTTGCGCTGGCGGCCCGTACCGGGACGCCGGCGTCGCCGAGGCGGTGGAGGACCGCGCGGCCGACGCGGCCGCGGGCTCCGGTGACGAGGACGGTCATGGCGTGCTCCTGCCGCTCGGGGTGGTGTGCTGTCGGAGGTCGATGCTGTGGTGCAGGTGGTACCGCTTGAAGCCGATGGGGCGGACGCCCGGGGTGGCGCCGGTGGCGCGCAGGGTGGCCTTGCGGGTGGCGCCGCGCAGGAAGGCCTCGTGGGCCTCGTCGCTCGTCCACTCCGCGTAGTTGAGGACGCGACTGCCGTCGGTGCTGGCGTGGAAGTGGGCCGTCAGCATGCCGCGGTGCTGCTCCTCGGGTGCGTGGTCGAGGGCGCCGACGACGGACTCGATGATGCGCTCCTGCCGTTCGGCGCCGTCCACGTCGAAGGTGGCCACGACCGCGCATCCGGGCGGGGAGGCGGTGCCGAGGACGACGCTGCGGCGCAGCCGGTACTCGACGGGTTCGGCGCGGGCGGCGCCGGGCAGGCTACGGACGAACGGCCGGTACGTGTCCGGCCGTTGGGCCTGGACGTAGGTGAGGACGGTCTCCTCGTCGGTGCCGAGGTAGGCGTGGAAGGCGAGGACGCCGTCGGGGCCGGGGCCGCGCCACTGGTCCGACAGTTCGTCCAGCAGGGCGATGCCGGCCGCCCGGCCGGGCACGTACCACTGGGTGACGAAGACGACCTGCGCGTCGGGGCGCCGGATGTCCGGGTACGCGGGTGCGGGCAGGGTGTCACGAGCCATAGGGGTGCTCCCGCCGTGCGGTGCGCAGGGCCCGCGCCCACCAGTGCAGTTGGTCGAGCAGCGTCTTGGCCGCCGCGTCCGCGCCGGGGTCCAGGGCCGCCCCCTGTGCGTCGAAGCGCTCCCAGGCCGTGTGGAAGCTGACGGTCTCGCGCACCGTCACCGCGTGCAGTTCGGCGAAGACCTGGCGCAGGTGCTCGACGGCACGCAGGCCTCCGGCGAGTCCGCCGTACGAGACGAGGCCGACGGGCTTGCCGGCCCATTCGGTGAGGAACCAGTCGAGGACGTTCTTCAGCGAGGCCGGGAAGCTGTGGTTGTACTCGGGGGTGACGACGGCGTACGCGTCGGCCGCGGCGAGGATGCTGTGCAGTTCGTCGCGGACGGCGGCGGTCTCGGGCGGCGGCTCGTGGCCCGGTGCGGGCAGGGTGACGGGCAGCGGGAAGTCGCGCAGGTCGACGGTGCGGACGACGAGTTCGGGGCGGGCGCGGGCGCGTTCGGCGAACCAGTCGGTGACGGTGGGGCCGAGCCGTCCGTCACGGACGCTGGCCGTGAGGACGACGAGGGTGAGCGGGTCGTGCGGTGCGGTCATGTCAGGGCCTTCGGGTCGGAGGCGGACGCGGTGGGCAGCGCCGCCGTGAGGCCCACGGCGGCGACGGCGGTGATGAGAAGGAGGGCGGGCCGCTGCCCGTGTCCCGTGCCGAGCAGCCAGGCGGTGAGCGGCAGCATCGGCACGGCGCCGAGCTGCACGGCCGCCTGGTAGGCGCGGACGGCGGCGGGCCGGTCCTCGTCGCCGACCGACGATGCGGCGCGCAGGTTGAGGGCGGCGAAGGACAGCACGAACCCGGCGCCGACGAGCAGGAGCGTGGGCAGGATCCCGGTGACGTACGAGGTGGGGGCGGGCCGGGCGAGCAGCAGGGCGTAGCCGGCGAGCGGTGCCGCGGCGCCGAGGGTGATCAGCCGGGCCGTGCCGTAGCGGGCCGTCAGGCGCCCGGCGAAGGGCACGGTCACGGCGAGCGGGACGCAGGCGGGCAGCAGGGCGAGCGCGTTCTGCCAGGGCGACCAGCCGAGCCCTTCCTGGAGGTGGAAGGTGAGGAGGAACAGCAGGCTGTGGTACGTGCCGTTGAGTGTGGCGGCGGCGACCGCCGTGCGCAGCAGGGTGCCCTCGCGCAGCAGGCGCAGCACGGGGCGGCCGGTCCCGGGGGTCCGGGGGACGTCGGGCAGCAGGCGCAGGGCGAGGACGAGCAGGAGCAGGGCGAGGGGCGCGGGGAACCACAGGGTCCAGCGCCAGCTCGCCTGGAGCAGCGCTCCGGACAGCAGGAGGCCCGCCGTGAAGCCGGCGGCGCCGCACAGGGAGTAGACGGAGACGGCGCGGCGCCGGCGCGGTCCGTCCGGGAAGGCGCCGGCGATGAGGGCCAGGCCGGCCGGGGCGGTCAGGGCCGCGCAGGCGCCCTTGACGACGCGGGTGGCGACGAGGAGGGCGGGGTCGTCGGCGAAGCCGCCGGCGAGGGAGGCGGCGGCGAAGCCCAGCATCGCCGCCAGGTAGAGGCGGCGGGTGCCGAGCCGGGCGACGAGCCGCGCCCCGAGGATCAGCAGCAGGGCGAAGCCGAGGGCGAACCCGCTCATCAGCCACTGCACGGTCTGGGCCGACACACCGAGGTGTCCGCGGACGGTGGGCAGGGCCACCAGGACCACGGACACCTCGATCGCGTCGAGGATCATGTTGCCGGACAGGATCAGCAGGACGGCCCGGTTCCTGAGATCCCGGACCTCGCCGGCGGGTGCGGCCGGACCGGTCGTGGCGCCGGTCATGGGGCGGCGCGGGCGAGGAGCGGCGGGAGCTGCCCGGTGATCAGCTCCACGTTCTCCGTCACCAGGTCGTCCGGCATCCCGGCGATGCTGGCCCAGAAGATGAGGTGGCGTACGGGCAGTCCGGCGGTGAGGTCCTTGATGCGGGCGGCCGCGTCCTCCGGGGTGAGGATGTCGAGCAGTCCGCGGGTGTCCTCGGCGTCCGGGTCCCGCAGGTCCTCCAGGGTCAGCGGCGGCGGTCCTTCCTGGCCGGTGCCCTGGAGGGCGCCCTGCCGGTAGGAGTTGACCTGGTGCAGCAGGTGGGGGCCGATCCGCTGCCAGGCGGCCTCGGGGTCGCGGGAGAGGATGATCGGCAGCAGGTCGCCGACCCGAGCGGTCTCGGGCGGGTGGCCGCCCTCGGCGAGGCCCTTGAGGTAGTGCTCGTGGTTCGGCCGGGAGATGTGCAGCAGGCCGAGGCCGAGGCGGCCGGCGATGCGTGCGCCGCGCGGCCCGTAGAAGCCGCCCCACACCGGCGGCGGGTCCTGGAGGGGCGCGGGGGTGATCTCCTTCTCGCGCCACAGCCGGAGGATCTCGGCGATGTTGCGTTGGGTGTGCTGGAAGCGGCGCCCGAACTCGGCGCCGAACAGGTCGTACTCGGGCCGCCGGTAGCCGGCGCCGAGGCCGAGTTCGAGGCGGCCGCCGCTGATCAGGTCGACGAGGGCGGCCTGTTCGGCGAGGTCGACGGGGTGGTGCAGCGCGGGCAGGACCACGGAGGTGCCGATGCGGGCGGTGCGGGTGCGGGCCGCGACGGCGGCGGCGAAGGTGAGGGGCTGCGGCAGATAGCCGTCCTCGAAGAGGTGGTGCTCGGTGAACCAGAGGCCGCCGGCGCCGCGCCGGTCGGCCTCCTCGCACAGCTCCAGGGTCTGTGCGTAGTGGGCGGCCCTGGGGCGGTGCCACTGTTCGGGGTTGCGCAGGTCGAAGAGGAGTCCGACGTCCACGGTGTGCTGGTCCTCCGGTACGGGTGCGGGCGGCCGGCTCATCCGAGGAGGGTCCCGCCGGTGGCGTCGACGAAGGCGCCGGTGATCCAGCGGGCCTCGTCGGTGGCGAGGAACGTCACGACGTCCGCCACGTCGCCGGCCTCGCCGACGCGGTGGAAGGCGGAGAGCGCCGCCATCTGCTCGACGGCCTCCGGGATGCCGAAGACCTCGCTGCCGTTGTTCGTGATGCCGGGCGCCACGCTGTTGATGGTGATGCCGCGCGGGGCGAGCTGCCGGGCCAGGTGCAGGGTCAGCTGCTCGATGGCGCCCTTCGTCATCGCGTAGGCCGTCTGGTCGGGGTTGCCGACGCGGGTCAGGCCGGAGGAGATGTTGATGACGCGGCCGCCCTCGGGTATCTGCGGCAGGGCGCGCTGCACCAGGAAGTAGGGGGCCTTGGCGTTGACGGCGAAGAACCGGTCGAACTGCTCCGGGGTGAGGTCCTCGGGGGCGATGCCGGTCTGGGTGGTCTCGCCGGCGTTGTTGACGACGATGTCGAGGGTGGTGGTGCCGGTGCGTTCCTTCAGGCCCGCTTCCAGACCGAGGAAGAGTTCGTGGACGTCGCCGGGGACGCCGAGTTCGGCGCGGACGGTGAAGCCGCGACCGCCGTCCTTCTCGATGAGGTCCAGGGTCTCCTTGGCGGCCGGTTCGTTGCCGGCGTAGTGCACGGCGACGAGGGCGCCCTCACGGGCGAGGCGGACGGCGATGGCCCGGCCGATGCCGCGACTGGAGCCGGTGACGAGGGCGGTCTTTCCGGTGAGGCGGGTCATGCGGCAGCTCCTTGGGTGTCGTGGGGCGGGAGGAGGTCGACGCCGCTGATGGCGCGGGCGAGGTGGCCCTGTGCCTGGTCCAGGCCGAGGAGTTCGGCGAGGACCGCGCGCAGTCCCTCGACCTCGGGGCCGCCGAGCAGCAGCCGGGACTGGGCCCGGATGCCGGTGAGGGTGCGGGCGCCGACGCGGTGGCGCAGCCGGTCGTAGTCGTCGAGGCCGGCGCCGGCTTCGGCGGGCCGGCCGGTGGCGAGGGCGGCGAGCCGGTGTCCGAGGGCGGCGGCGTCCTGGAGGCCGAGGTTGAGGGCCTGTCCGCCGACCGGCATCTGCACATGGGCGGCGTCCCCGGCGAGGACGACGCGGCCCTTGACGTACCGGTCGGCCTGGCGGGTGGTGTCGTCGAAGGCGTTCAGCCACACGGGCGTGCCGTGTCCGATGTCCTCGCCGGTGACCTTCGCCCAGGCCGCCACGACCTCGTCGAAGGACGGGGGCCCGGTGCGCGGCCCGGGCGGGGTGCCGTGCAGGTGCACCATGACGCGGGTGGTGCCGTCGGGCCAGCGGTGGGCGGTGGCGAGGCCGTGGGGGTGGCGTTCGAAGCGCCGGTCGGGTATGCCGATGCCGGCGACGTCGGCGCGCAGCATCTCCAGGGTGGCGTCGTCGCCGGGGAAGTCGAACCCGGCGAGCTGCCGCACCGTGCTGCGCTCGCCGTCGCAGCCGACGACGTACGAGGCCGCGAACCGGCGCGGTCCGGCGCCGAGTTCGATGCCGGAGACGACGACGCGGTCCGGGTACTGGTGCAGTCCGGTGACGGCGTGGCCGCGCCGCACCCAGGCGCCGAGGCCGGTGGCCCAGGTGTGCAGGGCGGCTTCGAGGCGGGTCTGCGGGCACTTCCACTGCCCGGCGTAGGGGTGCCCGGGGACGGCGGTGCGCAGGTCGAGCGGGAGTCCGCCGAAGTGGCCGGGGCCGCCGTCGGGGAGCGGACCCAGCCGGTCGAGGACGCCCCGCTCGGCGAGGATCTCCATGGTGCGCGTGTGGAGGGTGGACGCGCGTGACTCGGTGGTCGGCGCGGTGAGCTGTTCGAGGACGGTGACGCGGGCGCCGGCCCGGCGCAGGTCGCCGGCGAGCAGCAGGCCCACGGGGCCGGCGCCGACCACGATCACGTCGGTGCGGTCGGGCGTGGCCGTCCGTGCGGTGGCGGTCATGGTCAGCGCCGCGCTTCCGCGTACCGCTTGGCGTGGCCGAGGGTCGCGCGGCTGTTGCCGCCGAGGGCGTCGCGGATGAAGGCGCGGGCCTCGGGGACGCCGGCGTCGGCGCCGAGGACCTGGGTGATGGCGTCGGGGTCGAGGACGACGGTGTGCTGGGAGGTGGCGGTGGTGACGCCGTCGGGGCCCTCGTCGAGCTGCCAGTAGCCGGTGTGGAGGGTGAGCAGGGCGGGCAGCGTGGTCTGCTTGTAGGCGATCTTGTGATGGGGGAAGGCGACCCGGACCGATTCGGTGGTGTGGGTCGAGCCGTCCTTGGTGCGGGTGTCCATGCGCAGGGTCTGGAGCCCGGGGGTGTCCTCGGTGAACTCGACGGACGCGACGTGGGGCAGTCGCTCGGTCCACCGGTCGGCCTCGTTGAGGAAGTCGAACACGTCCTTGGCCGAGCCCTCGACGCGGACGCGGTCCTCGAAGGAGAGGGTGAGGTCGCCGGCCCCCGCGGTGAGCTCCAGGTTGTTCTTCAGCGCGGGCAGTTCGGCCCTGCTGTTGCGGTCGACGGCCTCGTCGATCCAGGCGAGGGAGTCGGGGTCGTCGTCGATGGCGCGGTAGGTGTGCAGCAGGCGTACGCGGGTCTCGCCGTCGGCGAGGGGTTCGATGATCCAGGTGCCGGTCATCTCGGCGACCGGGGGCGCGGAAACCTCCTGCCAGAAGCGGATGCGCAGGGCCTCGCGGTCGAGGACGCGGCGGGAGGTCCAGTTCTTGGCCTCGCCGTTGGCGGTGGCCCAGATGCGGATGCGTTCCTCGTCGCCGTCGCGTTCCAGGTAGTCGACGTGGACGGACGGCGGGAACAGGCGGGGCCAGTTCTCCACCTCGGCCAGCAGGCGGTAGACGTCGGCCGCGGCCGCCCGCACCGTGATGTCGTGCTCGACCTCTCGTACGGTCATGGCTGAGCTTCCTTTCGGGCGAAACGGACTCAGAAGTTGCCGAGGCCGCCGCAGACGTTGAGGGCCTGCGCGGTGATGGAGGCCGCGGTGTCCGAGGCGAGGTAGCCGACGAGGCCGGCCACCTCCTCGGGGGTCGAGTAGCGGCCGAGGGGGATCTTGGATTGGAACTTGGTGAGGATGGCGTCCTCGGTCGTCTCGTAGGCGGCGGCGTAGCCCTGGCGCACGCGCTGGGCCATCGGCGTCTCGACGTAGCCGGGGCAGACCGCGTTGACGGTGATGCCGGTGGGGGCGAGTTCGTTGCCGAGGGCCTTGGTGAAGCCGACGACGCCGTGCTTGGAGGCCGAGTAGGGGGCGCCGAGGACGACGCCCTGCTTCCCCGCGGTGGAGGCGATGTTGATGATGCGGCCGCGGTCCCTGGTGCGCAGGCCGCCGGCGTTGAGGACCTCGCGGGTGACGCGGAAGACGCTGGTGAGGTTGGTGTCGATGACGTCGTCCCACAGTTCGTCGGCGAGGTCGGCGGTGACGCCTCCCCCGCTGCGGCCCGCGTTGTTGACGAGGACGTCGACGGGCCCGTAGCGGTCGACGGCGGCGCGCACGAACTCCCGTACGTCGTCGGGTGAGCGCACGTCGAGGACGGCGCCGTCGACGTCGAGTCCCTCCTCGCGCAGCTCCTTGACGGTGGCGTGCACGTTGTCGGCGTTGCGTGCGCCGAGGAACACCCGGTGGCCCTGGCCGGCGAGCAGCCGGGCCACGGCGAGTCCGATGCCGCTGGTCGCCCCGGTGACGAGCGCGACGCGCGGGGTGGTCGTCGTGTCGGTCATGTCGGTCTCCCTCAGGCGGCCTGGGCGGCGGCCAGTCGGGCGTTGACCGCGTCGACCAGTTCGCCGGGGGTGCGGGCCTCGGCGAGGGTGTCGTCGTCGAGGGTGATGCCGTACTCGCGCTCGATGCGCCCGCCGGTCTCCAGGAGGGCCAGCGACTCGTAGCCGAGTGCCTCGAAGTCGGTGGTGAGGATGTCGCCGTCGAGGTCGACGCCCTCGTCGGCGCCGGCTGCCTCGCGCAGGATGCGGCGCAGGTCGTCGAGGGTGAAGGGGGCGGACGGGGAGGAGGTCATGGCTGTGCCTTTCCGGGTGGGGTGGGGGTGGCCGGTGGTCGTCAGCGGGTGACGGCTCGGACGATCAGCGCGGAGTTGAAGCCGCCCTGGCCGCGGGCCAGGACGAGGGCGGTGCGCAGGGGTGCGGGGCGCGGGGCGCCGGTCACGAGGTCGAGGGCGTAGTCGTCGGCGGGGCGGGTGGCGACGGTGGGCGGGATGACGCCGTCGCGCAGGGCGAGCAGCGCGGCGGCCAGGTCGAGCGGCGCGGCGCCCGAGTACAGGCGGCCGGTCATCGTCTTGGGTGCGGTGACGGGGACGCCGCGCGGGCCGAACACGTCGGCCAGGGCCTGGGCCTCGATCCGGTCCAGTTCGGGTACGGCGGCCGCGTCGGCGAAGACGACGTCGATGTCGCCCGGTTCCGCCTCCGCGTCCGCGAGGGCGAGTTCGACGGCGCGGCGCAGCCCCGAGGGGCGGTCGCTGCCGGGCCGGGGGTCCATCGTGGACGCGTGTCCGGCGATCTCGCCGTAGATCCGCGGGGCGCCGCGGCGGTGTGCGTGCTCGGCGTCCTCCACGACGAGCAGGGCCCCGCCCTCGCCGGGTACGTGGCCGGAGGCGTCCGCGTCGAAGGGGACGTAGGCGCGCCCGGTGTCGTCGCTGGTGGTGAGGCGTCCGCCGGCCTGCTGGGCGACCCAGCCCCAGGAGCAGATGGACGCGTCGACGGCGCCGGAGACCACCAGCGAGGTGCCCTTGCGGATCTGCCGGCGGGCCTGGGCGACGGCGTCGAGGCCGCCCGCCTGGTCGCTGACGACGACGCTGCTGGGGCCGCGCAGGCCGTTGCGGATGGAGATCTGGCCGCTGTTGACGGCGTAGAACCAGGCGAAGGACTGGTAGGCGGAGACGTACTGGCCGCCCTTGCTCCAGAGCGCCTGGAGCTCGTGCTGGCCGAACTCGAAGCCGCCCGAGTGGCTGGCCGTGATGACTCCGGCGGCGTAGTCGGGGAGTTCGGCGGGGTTCACCTCGGCGTCGGCGAGGGCCCAGTCGGCGCCGGCCAGGGCGAGGCGGGTCATGCGGTCGGTCTGAGGCAGCAGCCGGCTCGGCAGGTGCTCGGCCGCCTCGAAGCCGCTGATCTCGCCGGCGAGCCGGGAGGGGTAGGACGAGGCGTCGAAGCGGGTGACCTCCGCGATGGCGCTGCGTCCGGCCAGGGTGTTGCGCCAGTACTCCTCGGTGCCGAGGCCGTTGGGCGCGGCGACGCCGAGGCCGGTCACCACGGTGCGTACGCTCATCGCACGCTCCGGTCGGGCCGGGCGAGGACGACGGCGCTCTGGAAGCCGCCGAAGCCGCTGCCCACGGACAGGACCGCGTCGGTCAGCTGGTCGCGGGCGGTCAGGGGCACGTAGTCGAGGTCACACTCCGGGTCGGGGGTGTGCAGGTTGGCGGTCGGGGGCACGACGTCGTGCTCCATGGCGAGCGCGGACGCGGCGATCTCGATGGAGCCGATGGCGCCGAGCGAGTGCCCGACCATCGACTTGATGGAGCTGACGGGGGTGCGGTAGGCGTGCTCGCCGAGGCTCGCCTTGAAGGCGGCGGTCTCGTGCCGGTCGTTCTGCTTGGTGCCCGAGCCGTGGGCGTTGACGTAGTCGATGTCGTCGGGGTTCAGACGGGCCTCGTCGAGGGCGACGCGGATGGCCTCGGCCATCTCCCGGCCGTCGGGCCGCAGTCCGGTCATGTGGAAGGCGTTGGAGCGGGTCGCGTACCCGGCGATCTCCGCGTAGATGTGGGCGCCCCGGGCGCGGGCGCGGTCGAGTCGTTCGAGGACGAAGACGGCGCAGCCCTCGCCGAGCACGAAGCCGTTGCGGCTGGCGTCGAAGGGGCGTGAGGCGTGTGCGGGGTCGTCGTTGCGGGCGGTGGTGGCCTTGATGGCGTCGAAGCAGGCCACGGTGATCGGGGAGACGGGGGCGTCGGTGGCGCCGGCCACCATGACGTCGGCGAGCCCGTCGCGGATGACCTCGGTGGCGTAGCCGACGGCGTCGAGGCCGGAGGTGCAGCCGGTGGAGACGACGGTGCTGGGTCCTTCGGCGCCCACCGCCCAGGCGACCTCGGTGGCGAAGGAGCTGGGGACGAGGAAGTTGTACAGGTGCGGTACCGCGTACGCGTCGTCCACCACGTCCAGGCGTCCGCCGTCGCTGACCGTGCGGTACTCCTGGTCGAGGCCGGTGGTGGCGCCGACGGCGCTGCCGATGGCGACGCCGGTCCTGGCCGGGTCGAGGGTGTCGAGGTCGAGTCCGCTGTCCTCGACGGCCTCGCGGGCGGTGACGATCGCGAACTGGGCGGCGCGGTCGGTGCGCCGGATCTCGTGCGGGGTCAGCCCGGCGAGTTCGGCGTCGAAGTCGACCTCGGCGGCGATCTGGGAGCGGAACGGGGAGGGGTCGAAGAAGGTGATGCGGCGGGTCGCGGTGCGTCCGTCGGTGAGGAGCTGCCAGAAGTTCTTGGTGCCGAGCGAGCCGGGGGCGGTGACACCGATGCCGGTGATCACGACCCTGCGGTCGGCGGAGCGGGTCACCGGGCGCTCCAGTGGTAGAAGCGGTGGGCCATGGCGTCGGCGGGCGAGCGCCAGGTGGCGGGGTCGTAGGCCTCGATGTGCGGTTTGAGGTCGTCGCTGATGGCGACGAAGCGCGGGTCGGTCTTCGCGTCCTCGATGCGCTCGCCGCCGTCGGCGTCGTCGAAGTCCTGGAGGTGGAAGTAGAGGCCGCGGTAGGCGAAGAGCTGCCGACGGCGGGTGCCCATCAGGTGCGGCATCTCCGTGGCGTCGAACGCGCCGAAGAGGCGGGCGACTTCGTCGTCGGAGCCGGGCTGGAGCCGGGCGACGATCAGGGTGCTGTGCATCGTTACCTCTCTTGGGAACCGGTGCGGTGCGGCCCGAACCAGCGGGCCAGGGCGGTGGGCAGGTCGTCGTGGCTGCCGGGCGCCGCCCACGCCACGTAGCCGTCGGGGCGCAGCAGCACCGCGGAGCTGTCGTGCGGGACGGTCTCGGTGGGGGCGGCGGTGACGATGTCGACGCGGTCGCGCCAGGGGGCGGCGCGGCGCCTGAGCCACGGGTTGTCGTCGAGGTCGAGCAGCACGCCGCGGCCGTGGCGCAGCAGCGCGGCGCTGGTGGTGGGGCGCCCGTGGACGGTCACCGGCAGGGCGGGCAGCCGGGCGCCGAGCAGCGGGTGCTCTCCGGTGCCGACGTCGTAGCGGATCTCGACGCCGCTCACCTTGGCGGCGAGATGGCGGGCGACCTGTTCGTAGGAGACGAGTTCGGTGAGGACGTCGCGCAGGGGCTGCACCTCGGTGCCGCCGAGGATCAGCAGGCTCTGCGCCTGGGTGTTGGCGAGCAACTGCCTTCCCACTCCGTGCCGTTCGCCGTGGTAGGTGTCGAGGAGTTCCGCCGGGGCGTGGCCGCGCAGGACGGCGGCCAGCTTCCAGCCGAGGTTCACGGAGTCCTGGATGCCGGTGTTCATGCCCTGGCCGCCGGCCGGCAGGTGGATGTGGGCGGCGTCGCCGGTGAGCAGGACCCGGCCGCGCCGGTACTCGGTCACCTGGCGGGCGGCGTCGGTGAAGGCGCTGACCCAGACGGGCTGTGCGTGGGAGATGTCGTCGCCGGTGAGGCGTTTGTAGGTGTCGGCGACCTCTTCGAAGCGGGGTGGTCCGTCGCGGCGGCGCGGCGGGGTGCCGCGCTCCCCGACGATGACCCGGTGGACCCCGTCGCCGAGCGGCGCGGACATGATCATGCCGCCGGCGAGGAGTTCTCCGGTGGCCCGGGGTGCCACGTCGGCGCCGCGGATGTCGGCGAGGAGCAGCTCGGTGGTCGCCGCCGTCCCCGGGAAGTCGAAGCCGGCCGCCTTGCGTACGCCGCTGCGGCCGCCGTCGGCGCCGACGAGGTAGCGGGCCCGCAGGGTGTGCCGGCCGGCCGGTCCTTCGACGCGCACCGTCACCCCGTCCGCGTCCTCCTCGACGCCGCGGAAGGTGTGTCCTCGCCGAATGTCGGCGCCCAGTTCGCGCGCCCAGGCCTCCAGCACGGTCTCGGTGCGGGACTGCGGGACCGTCCTGGCGGCCTTGTGCGCGCCGTCGAGGACCGTGAAGTCGAGCGGGATGCCGCCGAAGTGCCCCTGGGTGCTCGTCACGGGGTGGCCGAACCGGGGCAGCAGCCCGCGCTGGTCGAAGGTCTCCATCGTGCGGATCGTGAGGCCGAGTCCGCGGGATTCGCCGGTGCGCCGCGTCAGCTGTTCGAGGACGACCACACGCGTTCCGGCCAGGCGCAGCTCTCCGGCGAGCATCAGGCCGGCCGGGCCCGCTCCCACAATGACGACCGAAGCGTCCATTCAGCTCTCCCGGGTGAGGTGGAGGTGATTGCCGGTCCGACATGCCTTCGCCGCGTTTTTGCCGGGGCGGCCGTCGAGCAACCGCAAATATCGTCGGCGGCGGCGCTGTTCGATTTCAACCCGGCAAGGTGCAGGTCCCGCAAAAGGACCTGTCAGGCGATCGTCAACGAGACGCATTCCGCAAGGGAATCGACAAGCGAATGTCAGAGGAAGTACAAATCTGCGGAGCCGGCCGCCACCGACGGGCGATCGCGCCGCCCCGTGTGGCTCAGGTCACTGCCGGATCACGCTCCACGTACCTAGCCTCGCCGTACTTGCCCGAACGGGTGACGGAGCGCCGCCGATGCCGCTCGCCAACTCCTTTTACAGGCTTGTGAATTATCCAGGTCCGGGGTTGTAGCGACTCGGCAGATTCGGTCAGGCTGCATCGGTCGCACGGCTGCGGCACAGAACCGGGGGATCTGATGCATGCATTGGTGGTCGATTCCGATGCGGCCGAAAGCTCTTTTCTCAGCGCCGAACTGCAACGTCATGGCTTTGACGCTCAGGAATGCGTGACGGGAGCCGAGGCCCTGGAAATCCACGACAAGTTCGATCTGCTTCTGCTCGATCTTCGGTTACCGGACATCGACGGGCTGGAGGTGTGCCGCGCCGTTCGCGCCACGAGCGACATCCCGCTGATCGCGTTCGCCGCCGGCGACCACGGACTCGACCGTGTCCTGTGCCTCCAGGCCGGGGCCGACGACTGCCTCGCGAAGCCGTACGGGCTGCGGGAACTCATCGCCCGCATCGAGGCGGTGCTGCGCCGTTCGGGGCCCGCCCGGACCGCGCCCCGGCCGGCGACGGATCCTCTGGCGCGCGGTTCGCTGTGCATCGACCCGCTGACCCGGGAGGTCCGGCTCAACGGCCGGCTCGTCCATCTCACCCGCAAGGAGTTCGACCTGCTGCACCGCCTGGCCGCCGATCCGCACACCGTGCACTCACGGGCGCGTCTGATGACGGACCTGTGGGGCTACCCCGCCGGTTACGTGCCGGACGCGCGGGCGAGCCGCACCATCGACACCCATGTCAGCGCCCTGCGCGCCAAGTTGGGCGCCCCGGACTGGGTCCTGACCGTGCGCGGCGTCGGATTCCGGTTCGGCCGGGCCTGATCCCCGCCGCGTCCCGGCCGCCGGCCGCTGATCCCTCCCACCTCACCGCCTCGTCCGTCCTTCCCTCGTCACGACTGGAGTTGACGTCCCATGTCCCGCCAGCCCAGATCCCCGGGCCGCACCCGCGCCGCCGCGACAGCCGCCGTTCTGTCCCTCGCCCTGCCGCTCACGGCCTGCTCGGCCGACGGGTCCGCCGGCGACCCGGCGAAGGCGCGCTCCGGCGGGCGGCTGACCTTCGCGCTGTCCTCCGACCCGACCTGCGTCGATCCGCACCAGGCGGCCACGAACGACGCGATGTACGCGATCCGCGGCGTCGTCGACTCGCTCACCGACCAGGACCCGAAGACCGGGAAGATCGCGCCCTGGCTCGCCACCTCCTGGGACGTCGCCGAGGACGCGTCGCGGTTCACGTTCCATCTGCGCTCGGACGCCACCTTCAGCGACGGGACGCCGGTGGACGCGCAGGCGGTCAAGCAGAACCTGGACGCCGTCGTCGCGCTCGGGGCCCGCTCGATGCTCGGCTCCGGCTACCTCCAGGGCTACCGGAAGACCGAGGTCGTCGACGCGCACACCGTCCGCGTCGTCTTCGGCGGGCCCAACGCCCAGTTCCTCCAGGCCACTTCGACGCCGACCCTGGGCCTGCTGAGCCCGGCCACGCTGAAGCGCGGCGCGGAGCAGCGGTGCGCGGGGCCGGTGATCGGCTCGGGCCCGTTCACGCTGAAGAGCTACACGCCGGACAAGTCCGTCGAGCTGGACCGGCGCGACGACTACCGGTGGGGTTCGTCGCTGTGGGGCAGCCGCGGCGCGGCCCGCCTCGACGGGCTCACCTTCCAGGTCGTGCCCGAGTCCGGGGTGCGCTCCGGCAGCCTGACGTCCGGGCAGGTCGACGCGATCGCCGGGGTGGCACCGCAGGACGAGGCGGGACTGAAGGCGCAGCGGGTGTCGGTCGTCAGCCGCGCCAATCCGGGGGTGCCGGTGGCGCTGAGCGCCAACACGGCGAGCCCGGTCGCCTCGGACGTGGCCGTGCGGCGCGCGCTCCAGGCGGCCGTGGACCGCGAGGAGGTCGTCGCCACGGTCCTCAGCCCCAGCTACCGGGCGGCGACGAGCTCGCTGTCCAGCACGACCGACGACTACCGGGACAACGCGGCCCTGCTGCGCCACGACACCGGCCGCGCCGCGTCCCTCCTGGAGGCCGCGGGGTGGCGTACCGGCGCGGACGGCATCCGCGTCAAGGACGGCCGGAAGCTGAACCTGGACGTCATCCTCGGCACCAACTTCGGCCCCAACCAGTCCGCGCTGGAACTGATCCAGCAGCAGGTGAAGAAGGCGGGCATCGGCCTCACCCTCAAGGTGCTGTCGATCGCCGACTACCAGAAGGCCCGGGCGGCCGGCGACTACGACCTCGCCTGGGGCAACGGCACCCGCAGCGACCCGGACATCCTGCGGACGGCCTTCTCCTCGAAGCTGCTGAACCTCTCCCGCATCCACGACACGACGCTGGAGAGGGAACTCGACGCCCAGGCGTCGGCCGCCGACCCCGAGCGGCGTGCCGCGCACGTGGCGACCGCGCAGCGCCGCGTCCTCGAACAGGCCTACCAGGTGCCGGTCTTCGAGATGACCAGCGTCTTCGGGCTGTCCGGGAAGGTGCACGACGTCGTGTTCGACTCGGCCTCCGGCCTCCAGTTCCACGACGCGTGGCTGTCGTGACGGGGCGCGCGGGAGCCGGCGGGAGGCCACGGTGAAGAGATACCTGCTGCGCAGGCTGGCGCAGGCCGTGTTCGTCCTGTGGGCCGCCTACACCGTCTCGTTCGCGGTGCTGTACCTGCTGCCGGGCGACCCGGTGACCATCATGGCCGCGGGCGGCGGCGACGCCAGTTCCGTCACGCCCGAGCAGGTGGCCGAGCTGCGGGGCCGCTACGGCCTGGACCGGCCGCTGCCCGAGCAGTACGCCACGAGCCTGTGGCACGCCGTGCGCGGCGACTTCGGGACGTCCGTGCACGGCGGGCAGCCGGTCGCCCGGCTGATCGCCGACGCCCTCCCGGCGACGGTGCAGCTCACCGCGGGCGCGCTCGTCCTGGCGCTGCCGCTGGGCGCCGCGATCGCGCTCCTCGGCACCTACACCCGGCGCCGCTGGCTGCGCCAGCTCGTGCTGTCCCTGCCCGCGGCCGGGGTGTCGGCGCCGACGTTCTGGGTGGGGCTGCTGCTGGTCCAGTGGGTGTCGTTCCGCTGGGGCCTGCTCCCGGCGTTCGGCAACGAGGGCGTGGACTCGCTGATCCTGCCGTCCGTGACACTGGCGCTGCCCGCCGCCGGGCTGATGGCGCAGGTCTTCGCGCGCAGCCTGCGGACCACGCTGGCCGAGCCCTACGTCGACACGGCGCGGGCGAAGGGCGCGAGCCGGGCCCGCGTGCACTTCGGGCACACCGTACGCGGTTCGCTGGCGCCGCCGCTGACCGTGGCCGGTGTGCTGGTGGGCGGGGTGCTGGCGGGTTCGGTGGTGGTGGAGACCGTGTTCTCCCGGACGGGCGTCGGCCGGCTGACGGCGACCTCGGTGACCGCACAGGACATCCCGGTCGTCCAGGGTCTCGTGGTGCTGGGTGCCTGTGTGTACGTGGTGGTGAACCTCGCCGTGGACCTGCTCCATCCGCTGCTGGACCCGCGCGTCGCGGCCAGGCTCCGGCCGGCGGTGGCCTCATGACCGGCCTCGTCACCGGCCCGGACACCTCGGGCCCGGCCACGGACGCGCTCCCCTCCCCCGGGCGCCCCGCGACGCGGGTCCGGCGCGCCGCCCGGTTCTGGGTGGCGCGGCCGGGGCTCGCCCTGTCCGCGGTGCTGCTCGTGCTGGTGCTCGTGGCCGCGCTGTTCCCCGGGCTGCTGACGTCCGCCGACCCGCTGTCCGGCGTTCCCGCCGAGCGGCTGCGTCCGCCGAGCGGCGCCCACCCGTTCGGCACCGACCAACTGGGCCGTGACCTGTTCGCCCGGGTGGTGCACGGCTCCTCACTGACCCTGCGCGCCACCGGTCTCGCGGTGGCCGTGGGGCTGGTGGCGGGCTCGGTGCTCGGGCTGCTCGCCGGATACCTGGGCGGCCTCGTGGACGACGCCCTGATGCGGCTGACCGACGTCCTGCTCGCCGTGCCGGGGCTGCTGCTGTCGCTGGCGCTGGTGACCGCGCTCGGCTTCGGCACCGTCGAGGTGGCGATCGCGGTGGGCGTCACCAGTGTCGCCATGTTCGCCCGGGTCATGCGCGCCGAGGTGCTGCGCGTCGCCGGGACACCGTACGTGGAGGCCGCGCGGGCGGGCGGGGTGCGCTGGTACGCGGTCCTGCTGCGCCATGTCGTGCCGAACGCGGCGGCGCCCGTCCTCGTGTACGCCGCCGTGGACTTCGGCGCGGTGGTGCTCCAGGTGTCCTCGCTGTCGTTCCTCGGCTACGGGGCCCGACCGCCCGAGCCGGAGTGGGGGGCGCTGGTCGCCGGCGGCCGTGACTACCTCGCGACGGCCTGGTGGCTGACCACCCTGCCCGGTCTGACCATCGCGGCCACCGTCCTGGCCGCCAACCGCATCGCCCGCGCCCTCGACGGCGAGGCGAAGGAGACACCATGACCGTCCTCGACGCCTCCGTTCCTCTCCTGGAGATCCGGGACCTGACCATCACGTACGCCACCCGGGACGGCCCGGTACCGGCGGTGCGCGGGATCGACCTGAGCGTCGGGCCGGGCGCCGTGCTGGCGCTGGTCGGCGAGTCGGGCTCCGGCAAGAGCACCACGGCGCAGGCGGTGCTGGGCCTGCTGCCGCCCGGCGCGCGGGTGGAGCGGGGCACCGTCCGCTACGCCGGGACCGATCTCGTGCGTGCGTCCGAACCGGTGCTACGTGCTCTGCGGGGCCGCGCGATCGGCCTGGTGCCGCAGGACCCGATGGTGTCCCTCAACCCCGTGCAGCGGGTGGGCCGCCAGGTGGCGGAGGTTTTGCGCCTGCACGGCCCGGAGCGGGAGCGGAGCGCGGCCCTCGCGCGGGCGGT
This sequence comes from Streptomyces sp. SID5910, assembly GCF_009862125.1. Lineage (GTDB taxonomy): Bacteria > Actinomycetota > Actinomycetes > Streptomycetales > Streptomycetaceae > Streptomyces. The sequence goes on along the minus strand of NZ_WWHX01000955.1, from coordinate 565 downwards.
GGAGCTACTGGACGAGGTCGGGCTGGACCGGCCGGCGGAGCGGGCCCGCCAGTATCCGCACGAGCTGTCCGGCGGCATGCGCCAGCGGGTCCTCATCGCGATCGCGCTGGCCGCGCGCCCCCGCCTGATCGTGGCGGACGAGCCGACGAGCGCGCTGGACGTCACCGTCCAGCGCACCGTCCTGGACCGCCTCGACACCCTGACCCGCCAGTCGGAGACGGCCGTCCTGCTCATCACCCACGATCTCGGAGTCGCCGCGGACCGGGCCCGGCGGATCGCGGTCATGTCCCGGGGGCGCATCGTGGAGACCGGCGCCACGCAGGACGTCCTCGGTGATCCGCAACACCCCTATACGAAGGAGCTGTTGGCGTCGGCTCCCGCCTTCGCCGCGCGCCGGGCGACGCTCGTGGTGCCGCGCGCCGCCGCGCCGGAGGGCGAGCGCGCGCCCGATCTGGTGGTCGCCGAGGACCTGGTCAAGGTGTTCGCCTCGCGCCGGGCACGCTCCGACGGTCCGCCGCGGCGTGCCGTGGACGGTGTCAGTCTGCGCATCGGGCGGGCGCAGACA
>NZ_WWHX01000954.1 GCF_009862125.1 Streptomyces sp. SID5910 | reverse complement strand
GCCCGTCACGGCGGTCGGTACGCTGCGCCGCGGTGAAGGCGGCCCGGAGCGCTTCCTGGCCTCCGCAGCCGAGGCGTTCGTCGGCGGCGCGGCCGTCGACTGGGCCGGAGTGTTCGCGGACACCCATGCCCGGCGCGTCGATCTGCCCACCTACGCCTTCCAGGAGCAGCATTACTGGATCGAACCGTCCCTCGCCCACCAGGGCGACGTGGCCTCCGCCGGGCTCTCGTCCGCCGATCACCCCCTGCTGGGCGCCGCCGTGACGCTGCC
>NZ_WWHX01000953.1 GCF_009862125.1 Streptomyces sp. SID5910 | reverse complement strand
TCGACCGCGCCTCGCCGCGCGAGGCCGTGCCCGCCCGGTCCGTCACCCCTTCGCGCTTCTCGTCCCGTCGCCGGGATCTCAGGGATTCATCTCGCGAAGGAGATCTCCGTGACACCGAAGACCGCGGCCGCGGCAGCACGGGCCACCGTGTACGGCTACCCCCGCCAGGGCCGGAACCGGGAGCTGAAGAAGGCGATCGAGGGCTACTGGAAGGGCCGCGTCACCGCCGACGCCCTCCGGAGCACCGCCGCCGGCCTGCGCCGGGCCAACTGGACGCAGCTCGCCGAAGCCGGCGTCGACGAGGTTCCCACCGGGGACTTCTCGCTCTACGACCATGTCCTGGACGCCACCGTCATGGTCGGCGCGATCCCCGCCCGGCACCGGGACGCCGTCGCGGCCGACGCGCTCGACGGGTACTTCGCCATGGCGCGCGGCACCCAGGACGCGGCGCCGCTGGAGATGACCAAGTGGTTCGACACCAACTACCACTACCTGGTCCCCGAACA
>NZ_WWHX01000952.1 GCF_009862125.1 Streptomyces sp. SID5910 | reverse complement strand
CTCGGGGCTGGCCGGGCCATCGCCCACGTCAGGCACCGAACATCAGCACCAGCCCCGAGACCAGCGCGAAGACCAGTACGAACAGGCGCATCCTGCGGGCGTCCAGACGGTGGTGCACCAGGCGGCTGAGCCAGGCGCCGACGGCGATCGCCGGCAGCAGCAGGGCCGCCTGGCCCAGCTCCGCCGCCTCCGCCTTGCCCGTCGCGAACAGCAGGAGCAGGGAGGCGACCTCCCCGACGAGGAAGCACGCGGCCACCGTGGAACGCAGCTCG
>NZ_WWHX01000097.1 GCF_009862125.1 Streptomyces sp. SID5910 | reverse complement strand
GCCCCCGCCGCCCCGGCGCCGGCCCCGAGCGGCGGGCCCGACCCGCGCTCGCTGTGGCCCAACATCCTGGAGGCGGTCAAGAACCGCCGCCGGTTCACCTGGATCCTGCTCAGTCAGAACGCCCAGGTGACCGGCTTCGACGGCACGACCCTCCAGATCGGCTTCGTCAACGCGGGAGCCCGCGACAACTTCCTGAGCAGCGGCAGCGAGGACGTGCTGCGGCAGGCCCTCGCCGAGCAGTTCAACGTGCAGTGGAAGGTCGACGCGATCGTCGACCCCTCCGGCGGCTCGGCGCCCCCGCCCTCCGGCGGCCCGTCCGGCGGCTTCGGCGGCGGTGGCCACGGTGCCTCCGGTGGCGGCGGCTACGGCGGCTCGGGCGGCGGTGGCTACGGCGGCGGTGGCTACGGGAGCCCGTCCGGCGGTGCGCCCGCTCAGGGTCCGGCAGCCCCGGCACCCGCCGGCCCGCCCTCCCAGGGCGCCGGTCCGTCCGCGGCGACCTCCGGGCACGGCTCGGCGGCCTCCGCGTCCGCCCCTGCGCCCGGCCCCGCTCCCCGGCCCGCGGCCTCCGAGCCGCCGCCCCCGGTCTCCCCGGAGGACGACACCCCGGAGGACGACGACCCGGACCTCGACGAGTCGGCCCTCTCCGGCAAGGACCTGCTCGTACGGGAGCTGGGGGCGACGGTGGTCGAGGAGATCGCGCACGAGTAGGCGCCGCCCGCGCCCGCCGCCCGCCGCCCCGTGCGGGGGCCGGCACCGGGGCCGTACTGGAGGAACGCACAAGCCCTTCCCGTCCGCCCCTTCGGAAGCCCGCACAAACCGGCCGGGTCCGCTCCCATTAGGCTGGCCCCCGTGAAGGTCCTTGTCATCGGCGGCGGCGCCCGCGAACACGCCCTGTGCCGTTCCCTGTCCCTCGACCCCGACGTCACCGCGCTGCACTGCGCACCCGGCAACGCCGGTATCGCCGAGGTCGCCGAACTGCACCAAGTCGACGCCCTCGACGGCGCGGCCGTCACCGCGCTGGCCACGGAGCTGGGCGCCGAGCTGGTCGTCGTCGGGCCCGAGGCGCCCCTCGTCGCCGGGGTCGCCGACGCCGTGCGCGAGGCCGGCATCCCGGTCTTCGGCCCCTCCGGTCAGGCCGCGCAGCTCGAAGGCTCCAAGGCCTTCGCGAAGGACGTGATGGCCGGCGCCGGGGTGCCCACGGCCCGCTCGTACGTCTGCACGACCCCGGCCGAGGTCGACGCGGCCCTCGACGCCTTCGGCGCCCCGTACGTCGTCAAGGACGACGGGCTCGCCGCCGGCAAGGGCGTCGTCGTCACCGACGACATCGAGGCGGCCCGGGCCCACGCCAACGCCTGCGAGCGCGTGGTCATCGAGGAGTACCTGGACGGCCCCGAGGTCTCCCTCTTCGCCATCACCGACGGCGACAACGTGCGCCCGCTCCAGCCCGCCCAGGACTTCAAGCGCGCCCTCGACGGCGACGAGGGCCCGAACACCGGCGGCATGGGCGCGTACTCGCCGCTGCCGTGGGCCGACCCCAAGCTGGTCGACGAGGTCGTGGAGAGCGTGCTCCAGCCGACCGTCGACGAGATGCGCCGCCGCGGCACCCCCTTCTCCGGCCTGCTGTACGCCGGTCTGGCGATCACCTCGCGCGGCGTCCGCGTGATCGAGTTCAACGCCCGCTTCGGCGACCCCGAGACCCAGGTCGTGCTGGCCCGCCTGAAGACCCCGCTCGCCGGTCTGCTGATGGCCGCCGCCACCGGCAACCTCGCCGACCTGGAGCCCCTGCGCTGGAGCGAGGAGGCGGCCGTCACCGTGGTCGTCGCCTCCCACAACTACCCCGGCACCCCGCGCACCGGCGACCCGATCACCGGCCTCGCCGAAGTGGCTGCCGAGGACGCCCCGCACGCCTACGTCCTGCACGCCGGCACCCGGCGCGAGGGCGACGACGTCGTCAGCGCCGGCGGCCGCGTCCTGTCCGTCACGGCCACCGGCGCGCACCTCACCGAGGCCCGCGAGCGCGCCTACCGGGCCGTCGCCCGCATCGGCCTCGACGGTTCCCAGCACCGCACGGACATCGCGGCGAAGGCCGCGGCGGACGCGGCGGCGGAGGTCGCGCCGGGGGTCTGACCACCCCGGAGGGCACCCGCTCCCCACCCGGTCCGACAGGCCCCGGCTCCCTCCCAGGAGCCGGGGCCTGATCCTTGCTGTCCGTCATCCACCTTTCCCCAAAGCCATTCCATCGAGTGACCGATGCGCCATACGGCTGACGGGCGCGAAGGCCCCAACTAGGGTGCCGCGCAAGCGTTCCGGCACTTGGCCCACCGGCATTGCGATGTCAGTGGCGGGTGCCACAGTGGGGGAGTGAGCAAGAGCGGGAGCGCCGTCCCATGGGCAGCAAGGAGGGGTGAGGTCCGGTCGTGACCGGTATCGGTGGAGTGGAGTTGGGCGCGCAGGCCGCGCGCTCCCGGGCGCTGGCCGTGCTGCGCATCCGCAGCCGGGCGCTGGCCGTCGCCCTGCTGCCCGCTGCCGCCGCCGTGATCCTGCTCGTGGGCGGTTCCACCGGCCACCTCGTGGGCGCCGGCTGGGACGCCGCCCGCTGGACGGTGTCCGCGCTCGCGCTCCTCGTCCTGGCGGCCGCTGCGGGGGTCGCCCTGGTCGTCGCCCGCGCCCGGCCCGCCATGACCCCGACGGTCCGGATCGCCGAGGAGTCCGCGCCGGACCTCTACCGGATGGTGCGCGACCTCGCCGACCGGCTGGAGGTGCCCGCCCCGTCGGCGATAGCGCTCACGCCGGACTGCGACAGCTGGCTGGAGGACCGCACCCACCCCGCCCACGGCCCGCCGTCCGGCGAGCGTGCCGACGAGATGGCCGGCCCGGGGAGCCGCCGCGGCCCCGCGGCGCCCGTCCTCGTCATCGGCTCGCCCTTCCTGTGGTGGATGCGCGTGGGCGAGCTGCGCGCGGTCCTCGCCCCGGTCGTCGCCGGTACGGGACCGTCGGCGCACCCCGACATAGCCGCGGCCCGGCGCTTCATACGGGGCCTGGACGCCGCGGTGGCGGTGGCCTCGACGCGGGACCGCGGCCTGCTGTCCCGCGCGGTGTGCGTCGGGCTCGGCCAGGTGTCCCGGCTCCTGCTGCGCAGTTGCCGCGTCCACGCCGCCGAGATGGAGCGGGGGGTCGCGGCGGCGGCCGCCGAGCGCGCCCAGGCCGTGGACTACGGGCTGCGGATCGTCGCCCAGGAGCAGGTCGGGCTGGCGTACGCGGGCTGGGACCGGCTGCTGACCCGGGTGGCGCTGCCCGCCTGGCGGATGGGCCGCTGGCCCGCCCGGCTGGACGTGGGCGTCGTCGCGGCGCTCACGGAGCTGTCCCGCCGCGACCGCCTGGCCGAGGGCTTCGCCTCCCGCCTGGGCGAGCGTCCCGCCTGCGACCTGCTGGAGGAGCCCGGGCTGATCGACGAGTCGGTCTCCCTGCTCGCCGCGCGCCTCTTCCACGGGGGACCGGCGGAGACCGGTCCGGACTGGGCGCCGGTGGGATGGGACGAGTATCCGGAGGAGGTCGTCGACCGGACCTGGCGCACGGACGCGGCCCGCCTCCACCGCGTCCTCGACACCCTGGGCGTCCGCCGCACCGCCGAGGACGCCGCCCCGGGCACCGAGGGCCCCACCCTGGCCCGCGTCCTGGACCACCTCACGGACCGCCCCGCCGCCCAGACGCCCGGCCCACCGGCAGACCCCGACGGCCACGCCCCCGCGACGACGGAAACCGAAGCCCTGACGCCGCCGGCAGCCGAAGCCTTGACGGCGCCCGAGGCCGAAGCCCTGACGCCGCCGGCAGCCCAAGCCCTGACGCCGCCCGAGACTGAAGCCTTGACGCCGCCCGAGACTGAAGCCTTGACGGCGCCCGAGGCCGAAGCCTTGACGCCGCCGGCAGCCCAAGCCCTGACGGCGCCCGAGACTGAAGCCCTGACGCCGCCGGCAGCCCAAGCCCTGAC
>NZ_WWHX01000951.1 GCF_009862125.1 Streptomyces sp. SID5910 | reverse complement strand
GGAAGCCGTCGAGCATCTCGCGGAAGCGGTCCGGGCCGATGGCGATCATCAGGGACAGGCCGATCGCCGAGTCGTACGAGTAGCGACCGCCGACCCAGTCCCAGAACTCGAACATGTTGGCCGTGTCGATGCCGAAGTCCGCGACCTTCTCGGCGTTCGTCGACAGCGCCACGAAGTGCTTCGCGACCGCCTTCTCGTCGCCGCCCAGCCCCTCCAGCAGCCAGGAGCGCGCCGAGGTCGCGTTGGTGATCGTCTCGATCGTGGTGAACGTCTTGGACGCCACGATGAACAGGGTCTCCGCCGGGTCCAGGTCCCGGACCGCCTCGTGCAGGTCGGCGCCGTCCACGTTGGACACGAACCGGAAGGTCAGCGAGCGGTCGGTGAAGGCCCGCAGCGCCTCGTACGCCATCGCCGGACCGAGGTCGGAGCCGCCGATGCCGATGTTGACGACGTTGCGGATGCGCTTGCCGGTGTGGCCGGTCCACTCGCCGGAACGGACCCGGTCCGCGAAGCCGGCCATCTTGTCCAGCACGGCGTGCAC
>NZ_WWHX01000950.1 GCF_009862125.1 Streptomyces sp. SID5910 | reverse complement strand
CATGACGACCCGCGTCGAGGCCGCCGGCTACGAGTGGTCCACGCTGGGCGAGAACATAGCCCGCGGCCAGTCCGACGCCGCCTCGGTGATGAACTCCTGGATGAACAGCCCCGGACACCGCGCGAACATACTCAACTGCTCCTTCAAGGAGCTGGGGGTCGGCGTGCACTTCGGCGACGGCGGTCCCTGGTGGACGCAGGACTTCGGCGCGAGCCGCTGACGCCGCTCAGCGGCCCCCGTCGGCGAGGACGAACGACACCCTGACCCGCGCGCCGCCCAGCGGTGCGCGGCCGATCGTCAGCTCGCCGTCCGCCGCGCGGGCCGCCCGGGCCACGA
>NZ_WWHX01000949.1 GCF_009862125.1 Streptomyces sp. SID5910 | reverse complement strand
CCTGCTCGACCATCGGCGGCGTCGCCGAGGAGGCCGCCGGCGGCGCCGGGGTGCCCGTGCTGCGGGTCGACCGGCCGATGGCCGCCGCCGCGGTGGCCGCCGGCCGGCGCGTCGTCGTCCTCGCCGCCCTGGAGAGCACGCTCGCGCCGACCCGGGCACTCGTCGCTGAGGAGGCCCGGCGCGCCGGGCGCCCCGTCGAGGTGCGGACGCGTCTGGTCGACGGCGCCTGGCCGTGCTTCGAGGCCGGGGACACCGACCGCTACGTACGTCTGGTGGCCGCGGTGGCCGACGCTGTCACCGACGCCGACGCGATCGTCCTGGCCCAGGCGTCCATGGCGCCCGCCGCGCGGTTGACGAGCACCCGGGTTCCGGTGCTGGCGAGTCCCCGGCTGGGACTGGCCGCCGGGGCCGAGGCCGTACGGAGCAGCCGGCCGGTGCGCTGAGGGA
>NZ_WWHX01000948.1 GCF_009862125.1 Streptomyces sp. SID5910 | reverse complement strand
CGGAGCGCCGATGCAGTAGTGGATGCCCGCGCTGAAGGAGATGTGCGGGTTGTCGCGGCGGGTGACGTCCAGGCGGCCCGGGTCGGTGAAGACGGCCGGGTCGTGGTTGGCGGAGCCGAACAGCATCGCCACCTCCGCGCCGCGCGGGATCACCGTCCCGTCGATCTCGATGTCGTCCAGCACCCAGCGTTCGAAGAGCTGGAGCGGGGTGTCGTAGCGCATCAGCTCCTCCACGGCGGAGGGGATCAGCGAGTGGTCCGCGCGCAGGGCCGCCAACTGGTCCGGGTTGCGGAACAGGGCCAGCCAGCCGTTGGTCGTCGCGTTCACCGTGGCCTCGTGGCCCGCGTTCAGGAGCAGGACACAGGTCGAGATCATCTCCTGCTCGGTGAGGCGGTCGTCGTCCTCGTCGTGCGCCGCGATCAGGCCGGAGATCAGGTCGTCGCCCGGCTCCTTCCGGCGGGCGGCGATCAGTCCGCGCAGGTAGTCGGAGAAGTCGAGCGACGCGCGGACCGCCTTCGCCGCCGTCTCCTCGGACGGGTTCAGCTCGTACATGCCGCAGATGTCCGCCGACCAGGGGCGCAGCGGGGCGCGGTCGGTCTCCGGGATGCCCAGCATCTCGGCGATCACCGCGACCGGCAGCGGTTCGGCCACGTCGGTGAGCAGGTCGCCGCCGCCCGCCGCGACCAGCCGGGCCACCAGGTCGCCGGCCAGCCCCTGCACGTAGGGCCGCAGCCGCTCCACCGTGCGCGGCGTGAACGCCTTGGACACCAGGCGCCGGATGCGGGTGTGGTCCGGCGGCTCCAGGTCGAGCATGCCGTGGTCGTTGAGCGTGTGGAACGGCTCGTGCTCCGGCGGGGGCGGGGTGCGGCCGAAGTCCTCGTGGGTGAAGCGGTGCTGGTAGGTGCGGCCGAGGCGGCGGTCGCGCAGCAGCGCCGAGACGTCCGCGTGGTGCGGGACCAGCCACTGGTCGGTGGGCTCGTAGTGGTGCACGCGTCCCCGGGCCCGCAGCTCGGCGAACGCGGGGTAGGGGTCGGCGACGAAGTCCGGGTCCCACGGGTCGAAGGCTGCCATGGACGGACGCTAGCGCGACCCGGCCGCCCTGACCAGGGCCGCAGGGTCAGCCCGGCGTCACCAGGCGGGCCTCGTAGGCGAAGACCGCCGCCTGCGTGCGGTCCCTGAGGCCCAGCTTCACCAGGATCCGGCTGACGTGGGTCTTGATCGTCGACTCGGCGACCACCAGGTTCCCGGCGATCTCCGCGTTCGACAGGCCCTGCGCGATCAGCACCAGCACCTCCGTCTCCCGGTCGGTCAGCTCGCCGTACGCCGCGTGCGCGGACGGCATCGGGCGGGGGCCGTCGGACAGCTTGGAGAACTCGGTGATCAGCCGCTTGGTGACGGACGGGGCGAGCAGCGCCTCGCCGGACGCCACCACCCTGACCCCGTCGGCGAGTTGGCGGGCCGAGGCGTCCTTGAGGAGGAAGCCGGAGGCGCCCGCGCGCAGCGCCTGGTACACGTACTCGTCCAGGTCGAAGGTGGTCAGGACGAGCACCTTCGCCGCGCCGTCCGCGGTGATGATCCGCCGGGTCGCCTCGATGCCGTTCAGCTCGGGCATGCGGATGTCCATCAGGACGACGTCCGGGGCGAGTTCGCGGACCTTCTCGACCGCCTCGCGGCCGTTGACCGCCTCGCCGGCGACCTCGATGTCCGGCATCGCGTTCAGCAGGACCGAGAAGCCCTCGCGCACCATCATCTGGTCGTCGGCGATCAGTACGCGGATCGTCATGCGTCGTCCTCGGGCTGCACGGTCTCGGTCGGCACGGCGACCGGCAGGAACACCGACACCTCGTAGCCTCCGTCACCGGTGGGTCCGGCCGTCATCCCGCCGTTCAGCATCGACACCCGTTCCCGCATGCCGGTGATGCCGTGCCCGGCACCGGGCGAGGGCTTCACAAGACTGGTCTCGGGGACGGGGCCGTTGACGATTCTCAGGCCCAGGCCGCCCAGGACGTAGGAGACCTCGACGCGGGCGCTCGCGCCGGGCGCGTGGCGCAGGGTGTTGCTCAGCGCCTCCTGCACGATCCGGTACGCCGACAGCTCCACGCCGGGCGGCAGTTCGCGCACCGCGCCGGTCACCGCCTTGTCCACGGTGAGGCCCGTGTCGCGCACGTTGGCGAGCAGCGCGTCCAGGTCGGCGAGCGTGGGCTGCGGGGCGTCGGGCGCCTCGTAGTCCTCGGCGCGGACGACACCGAGGACGCGGCGCAGCTCGGTGAGCGCCGCCACCGCGTTCTCCCGGATGGTGGCGAAGGCCCGCTCCAGCTCCTCGGGCGGGTTCTCCACCCGGTAGGGCGCGGCCTCGGCCTGGATGGCGACCACCGACATGTGGTGGGCGACCACATCGTGCAGTTCCCGGGCGATCGTGGTGCGCTCCTCCAGCAGGGTGCGCCGGGACCGCTCGTGCGCGGTGACCGTCCGCTGCGCGGTCACCTCCTGCCGGGCGTCGCGGCGGATCTGCCGGATCGCGACGAGCAGCAGGGCGAGGGCGGAGAGGAAGAGCATGGGAGCGGAGGTGTTGAACTCACCGTCGCCGATCAGGGTCTGCACGACGAAGGCGTAAGCGGCGGTGAGCACCCACATCCAAGCGGCGGTGCGGGGCCGGGTGCGTATGGCCACGATCACCAGCACCGCCAGATGGCAGATGAACGCGCCCGGCTGCCAGGGCCATTCGCCCAGACTGCCGTCCAGCAGCGCGACCAGTGGCGTCGCCGCCATCGACATCCAGAAGGCGCCGACCGGCCGGAACAGCGTGGCCAGCACCGGTGCCGCGCACACCAGCCCGCTCAGCAGGGCCACCGGACCGGCCAGGGCGCCGTCGGCGACGGACCCGCCGAACATCGCGATCAGGGCCACGGCCGCCACCACCGCGTGCGGCAGGCGGGCGGCATGCCCCCGCGATCTGCCGGTGAGCCGACGCGTCAGCGGACCGTCCATCGCCATGGGCGGCAGCGGACGGTAGGCGAAGGCGTCGTGGAACAGCGCCTGGCGCAGTCCGCTCAGGGCATCCTTGGCCAGCCGGTACTCGGGGCTGCGCGCGCCGCCACTCCCGGAAGGCACGGTCCGCGTCTGCGTCGTCTCGGTCACGTCGGCAACGGTAGGCGCAGCCCGCCCCGCGGTCGTCACCTGTGAGAGGGGTCCTCCGGCATCCGCCTCAAGTACTACGGCCCCGCCCAGTGCCCGGAGGGCTCAGTACCCGGAGGGCCGCACCAGCCCCGACTCGTACGCGAAGACCGCCGCCTGGGTGCGGTCCCTGAGCCCCAGCTTCACCAGGATGCGGCCCACGTGCGTCTTCACCGTCTGCTCGGCGACGACCAGCCGCACGGCGATCTCCGCGTTCGACAGGCCCTGCGCGATCAG
>NZ_WWHX01000947.1 GCF_009862125.1 Streptomyces sp. SID5910 | reverse complement strand
GGACCCGGGGGAGCGGGGCCGAGGCCCGGGTGCTGCTGGTCGGCGCGATGAGCGGGCCGCTCGGCGGCGACCGTTTCACGGTGACCGCCGAGGCGGTGCAGGGCGCCCGGCTGCGGGTCGGCTCCGCCGCCGCCACCCTCGCACTGCCGGGTCAGGACAAGGCCGGGGCCCGCTACGACGTCCGGCTCGGCGTCGCCGACGACGCCGAACTGCACTGGCTGCCCGAGCAGTTGATCTCCGCGAACGGCAGCGACCTGCACGTGACCACGTACGCCGACGTCGCCCCCACGGCCCGCCTGGTGCTGCGCGAGGAACAGGTGCTGGGACGGTCCGGCGAGGAACCGGGACGGCTCACCAGCCGTCTTGCCGTACGGGTCGGGGGCCGCACCGTCCTCGACCAGGAGCTGTCCTGCGGCCCCGGCGCCCCGGGCGGCTGGGACGGCCCCGCCGGACTGGCCGGTCACCGCGCCGTCGGCCAGGCCGTCGTCGTACGGCCGTCGTTCGCCACCGAACCGCCGGCCGCACGTATGGTCGGGGAGGGCGCGGCCGTCATGCCGCTCGCCGGGCCGGCCGTGCTGGTGACCGCGGTGGCGCCGGACGCGCTGCGGCTGCGGCGGCTGCTGGACGAGGCGCTGGCCTCCCTGGACTGAGCCTCTCCGCCCCACGGACACCCTTCTCCGTTTATCGGATTGGCAAAGAAGTGGCGCGAGCCCTGTTCTCAGGGAAGTCACAGCCGCGAGGATCCCCGTACTTGTCGACACCCTGTACGGGGAGGGCCACTTGAGGAAGACCAGGCTGCACCGGAGAGCCGCGGCGATCGGCTCGGCCGGAGCACTTGTCACCGCCACGCTGATAGCCGGCGCCGTCACGGCACCGGCGGCCAGCGCCAGTCCGGCCACCGGCCGGGGACACGGGCACGGGCAGGGCTGGGACCGCGAAGCACGCGGCGCCGCCGTCGCCGCCGCCCGCGCGGCGAAGGCCGGTATCGACTGGCAGGACTGCCCCGCCGACTGGAACCTGCCGAAGCCGATCCAGTGCGGCTACGTCACCGTCCCGGTCGACTACGCCAAGCCGTACGGCAAGCAGATCAAGCTCGCCGTCGACCGCATCGGCAACACCGGCACCAAGTCCGAGCGTCAGGGCGCGCTCATCTACAACCCGGGCGGTCCCGGCGGTTCCGGCCTGCGCTTCCCGACCCGCGTCACCGGCAAGAACGCGGTGTGGGCCAACACCGCCAAGGCCTACGACTTCGTGGGCTTCGACCCGCGCGGCGTCGGCAGGTCGGCGCCCATCTCCTGCGTCGACCCGCAGGAGTTCGTCAAGGCGCCCAAGCCGGACCCGGTGCCGCGCTCCGAGGCCGACAAGCGCGCCCAGCGCAAGCTCGCCGCCGAGTACGCCGAGGGCTGCTTCGAGCGCAGCGGCGACATGCTGGCGCACATGACCACGCCGAACACCGCGCGCGACCTGGACGTCATCCGCGCCGCGCTCGGCGAGAAGAAGCTCAACTACCTGGGCGTCTCCTACGGCACCTACCTCGGCGCCGTCTACGGCACCCTCTTCCCGGACCACGTGCGCCGGATGGTCGTCGACAGCGTCGTCAACCCGTCCCGCGAGAAGATCTGGTACCAGGCCAACCTGGACCAGGACGTCGCCTTCGAGGGCCGCTGGAAGGACTGGCAGGACTGGGTCGCGAAGAACGACGCGACCTACCACCTCGGCAACACCCGCGCCAAGGTGCAGGAGCAGTGGCTCAAGCTGCGCGCCACCGCCGAGAAGGCCCCGCTCGGCGGCGTCGTCGGCCCGGCCGAGCTGATCTCCTTCTTCCAGGGCGCCCCGTACTACGACTCCTCGTGGGCCCCCACGGCGGCGATCTTCAGCAAGTACGTCGCCGGCGACACCCAGGCCCTCGTCGACGCCGCCGCCCCGGACCTGTCCGACACCGTGGGCAACGCCTCCTCGGAGAACGGCAACGCCGTGTACACGGCCGTCGAGTGCACGGACGCCAAGTGGCCCACCAACTGGCGCACCTGGGACCGGGACAACACCAAGCTGCACCGCGACCACCCGTTCATGACCTGGGCCAACGCGTGGATGAACCTGCCGTGCGCCACCTGGCCGGTCAAGCAGCAGACCCCGCTCAACGTGAAGACCGGCAAGGGACTTCCCCCCGTGCTGATCGTCCAGTCCGAGCGTGACGCGGCCACGCCGTACGAGGGCGCCGTCGAACTGCACCAGCGGTTCAAGGGCTCCCGCCTGATCACGGAGCGGGACGCCGGCTCCCACGGCGTCACCGGTCTGGTCAACCCGTGCATCAACGACCGGGTGGACGCCTACCTGCTCACCGGCAAGCTGGACGCCCGGGACGCGACCTGCGCCCCACACGCCACGCCCAAGCCGTAGTCACCGCAGCACGACCCGAAGGGGGGCGGCCGGTCCGACCGGTCGCCCCCTTCCCCTGTCACCCGCCGGCCGTACCGGCCTGCCAGGCGTCCTCCGCCGCGTAGTCGAAGAGTTCGCCGTAGTTCTGGGCCATCTTCGGGAAGGCCTCCCGCCAGTCCCGCCCGGCGAGCCGCTCCTCGATCCAGGCGACCGTGTCCGGCAGCGTCTCGGCGTACCGGGCGACCGGGCGGTAGCCCAACTGCCGCTGTGCCGCCGTCATGTCGCACACGACCGGCGCGGGCACCGACCACGGCGTGTCGCCCACGCCGTCCACGGGCGGCGGACCGTCCACCAGGACGTCCTCGGTCTCGACGCCCATCACCGTGTCGATCGCCGCCGCGATCTCCGCGACCGTCGGCGCGTCCGGGTCGACGGCGTTGAGCACGCGCGTGCCCGGGCGCGGGGCGGCCAGCCGGATCAGCTCCGCGATGTTCCGGACGCCCGCCGGGTGGAAGCGGCTTTCGCCGCCGTACGCGAGCACGCGCCGGCGCCTGCCGTCCAGGTTGCGCTTGACGAAGTACAGCTCGCGCGGGGTCCGGCAGTGCGGCCCGTGGACCGCGCCCGCGCGCAGCAGCGTCACCGGCAACCGGTCCCCGGCGGCGAGGAGTCCGGTCTCCAGGGCCGCCTTGCGGGTGCTGTACGACGTGTCGCCGGGCCGGACCGTGCGCTGCTCCTCGGTGAGCGGCACCGGGTACTCGGGGAAGCCGCCGGGCTCGGCCTGCGTGTCGAAGTTCCGGCCCTTCGCGTCCTCGTAGACCGACACGCTGGAGATCACCACCGCCGAGCCGACGCGCCCGGCGAGCGAGACCAACTGCCGGGCGTGCCCGGCCCCGAAGGCCACCATGTCCACCAGGACGTCGCAGCCGTCGCCGACCGCCGCGGACAGCGCCGCGTCGTCCTCCCGGTCGGCCCGCACCACCCGTACGTCCCCGGGCCAGTCCGCGTCGCGGCCGCCGCCGCGCGAGACGGCCGTCACCTCCCAGCCGTCGCCGGCCAGCGCCCCCACGGCCGCCCGTCCGATCTGCCCCGTCGCCCCGATCACCACAGCTCGTGTCATACGGGGACCGTAGGCGCACCCCCTCCCACCGGGCCACGCCCTTCTGCCGAGGGCAGACCGCGGGCGTCTAGCGGTGCGGCAGCCGGGGGAAGCGCCGGCCCTTCGCCGCCCGCTCCGCCTCCTCGGCCTTCACGTCGGCCGCGTACCGGTCGACGTACTCCTGCTCGGACAGCGACAGGATCGCGTACATGATCTCGTCGGTCACGGCGCGCAGCACGGCCTTCTCCCCCTCCATGCCCGCATAGCGGGAGAAGTCCAGCGGCTCGCCGAAACGGATCACCACGGGGTGCACCTTCGGGATCTTCCGGCCGGGCGGCTGCGCCTCGAACGTGCCGATCATCGCGCACGGCACGACCGGCACCCCGGCCCTCAGCGCCATCACCGCGACACCGACCTTGCCCTTGTACAGCCGGCCGTCGTGCGAGCGCGTGCCCTCCGGGTAGATGCCGAGCAGCTCACCCCGGTCCAGCACGCCGAGTCCTTCGCGGATCGCGGCCTGCCCCGCCTCCTTGCCGGAGCGGTCCACCGGGATCTGTCCCGCGCTACGGAAGAAGAACGCCGTCAGTCGGCCCTTGAGACCGGGGCCGGTGAAGTACTCGGCCTTGGCGAGGAAGGTGATGCGGCGCCGCAGCACCGCGGGCATCAGGAAGTGGTCGGAGAACGACAGATGGTTCCCGGCGACGATGGCCGCGCCCGAGTCCGGCACATGGTCCAGCCCCTCGATCCGGGGGCGGAAGACCAGCCTCAGCAGCGGGCCGAGCAGTACGTACTTGAGCACGTAGTAGAACATGGTTCGCCCTCTCACCCGGATTGATGCTGTCCCCATGCTGGGTCACCTGACTGCCCATCACCAGCCGCCACAAGCTTTGTCCTGGGTGTGGAACTCCCTTTCCCCGAGAAAGTTCGGTCTTTGTCCTTGACGAGGGGAAAGTGGGCCCTCTAGCGTCCAACCGACTCACTCCGCACGGGTTTTCACCTGTTTCACCTGTAGCGGCCGGCCGGGCGAGCCCCGGGTCTCCTCAGCGGCCGCCGACCAGTACGAAGGAGTTCCGAGTGCGCAACAGACGGATCGTCACCCTGACGGCGGCCGCGGTACTGGCCGGAACCGCCGGGCTCCTGACCGTCCCCACGGTCCAAGCCGCCCCGTCGGACCCGGCGCCGCCGGCCGCGTCGGCCTTCCAGAAGGTCACCCTCAACGACCGTCCGGGCGAGCCCATGGCCCTCGCTGTCCTGCCCGACCGGCGGGTGCTGCACACCGCGCGCACCGGCGAGGTGCGGATCAACGACCCGAAGAGCGGCGTGAACTTCCTCGCCGCCGACATGAAGAAGAGCCCCGCCGGCCTCTACCAGCACGACGAGGAGGGCGTGCAGGGCATAGCGATCGACCCCGACTTCAGCAAGAACAAGTGGGTCTACCTCTACTACTCGCCCCGCCTGGACACCCCCATGGACGACCCGGCCACCCCGGGCGTGAACGAGGGCGACGCGCCGGAGTTCGGCACGGCCGCCGACTTCGCCAAGTACAAGGGCGTCACACGGCTCTCGCGGTTCAAGCTCGACGGCAACAAGCTGAACTTCGCCTCGGAGCAGAAGATCCTCGACGTCCCGGCCGACCGCGGCATCTGCTGCCACGTCGGCGGCAAGATCGACTTCGACGGCAAGGGCAACCTGTTCCTGTCGACCGGCGACGACTCCAACCCGTTCGCCTCGGACGGCTACGCCCCGCTCGACGACCGCCCCGACCGCAACCCGGTCTTCGACGCGCGGCGCACCGCCGGCAACACCAACGACCTGCGCGGCAAGGTCCTGCGCATCAAGGTCAAGAAGGACGGCCGCTACACGATCCCGGGCGGCAACCTCTTCCGGCCCGGCACCCCGAAGACCCGTCCCGAGATCTACGCCATGGGCCTGCGCAACCCGTTCCGCTTCGCCGTGGACGACAGGACCGGCGAGGTCTACGTCGGCGACTACTCGCCCGACGCCAACACGGCGAAGCCCGACCGCGGCCCCGCCGGCCACGGCCGGTGGATGGTCATCGACCGCCCCGCCAACTACGGCTGGCCGTACTGCGTGAGCCAGGACATGCCGTACCAGGACTACGACTTCGCCACCCAGAAGTCGAGCGGCGCCTTCGACTGTGCCAAGCCGGTCAACGACTCCCGGAACAACACCGGCCGGAGCCTGCTGCCGCCGGTCGCCGACGCGGAGATCATCTACGGCTACGGCGCCTCCGAGGAGTTCCCGGAGCTCGGCACGGGCGGCATCGCCCCCATGGGCGGCCCGGCGTACCGCTACGACAAGCGGAACAAGGCCGAGAACCGCTGGCCCGCGTACTTCGACGGCAAGCCGCTCTTCTACGAGTGGACGCGCGACCAGATGCTCGCCCTCACCCTCGGCAAGCGGAACCAGGTCCAGAAGATCGAGAACGCGCTGTCCTCGATCACGACGGACGGCCCGATCGACGCCGAGTTCGGCCCGGACGGCGCCCTGTACGTCCTGGAGTACGGCACCGGGTACTTCGCGGAGCTGCCCGAGGCCCAGCTGGCCCGCATCGACTTCACGCGGGGCAACCGCACCCCGGAGCCCAAGGCCGCCGCGGACGTCGTCAACGGCACCAGCCCGCTGACGGTCCGGTTCTCCAGCGCCGGCACGAAGGACGCCGACGGCGACGCCCTCCGCTACGCGTGGGACTTCGACGCCGACGGCACAGTGGACTCCAGGGAGGCCAACCCGACGCACACGTTCACGGAGAACGCCGTCTTCGACGCCACGCTGAAGGTCACCGACAGCACCGGCCGCTCGGCCGCCGCCTCGGTCCCGGTCGTCGTCGGCAACAAGGCGCCGGTCGTCTCCCTCACGACCGACCCCGCTCCGCACGGCGGCACGGCCTTCCATTGGGGTGACACGGTCACCTGGGAGGTCACCGTCACCGACGACCAGCCGGTGGACTGCTCCAAGGTCAGCGTCTCGTTCATCCTGGGCCACGACACGCACGGCCACCCGCTGTCGTCGAGCACCGGCTGCTCCGGATCGTTCAAGACGTTCGTGGACGGCGGTCACGCCGGGGCGGACAACCTGAGGGCGGTCTTCAACGCCTCCTACACGGACACTCCGCCGGACGGGCTCCCGGCCCTCTCCGGCAGTGCCGAGGTCGCGCTGACGCCGGCCGACTGACCGGCGGGCCGGACACACACGGGACGGGGCCGGTCAGAACTTCGGCGTCGGCGCCTGCGCCTCCACCATCTCCGCGGCCTCCTCCTCGGTCTGCACCGACGGCGGGGACCCGGCGAGCGGCTGCTGGGCCGTCTCCTTCATGCAGGCCACCGCCACGACACCGACCAGGGCCGCGGCCATCGCGTAGTAGGCCGGCATCATGTCGGAGCCGGTCACGCTGATCAGGGCGGTGATGACCAGCGGCGTGGTCCCGCCGAACAGCGACGTCGACAGGTTGTAGCCCACCGAGAGCGACCCGTACCGGACATTGGTGGGGAACATCGCCGGGAGCGCCGCCGACATCGTGCCGAGCAGGCAGACCAGGGACAGGCCGAGCATCAGCATGCCGCCGGAGACGGCGAGCAGACTGCCGTCCTGCACCAGTACGAAGGCCGGCGCGGACAGCACGAAGAAGCCGATCATGCCGGTCATCAGCACGGGCTTGCGGCCGAACCGGTCGGAGAGCCGGCCCACCTGGTTGATGATCAGCATCAGCAGCACCATCGTGGCCACCAGGATCAGCAGACCGTGGCTCTCGCTGTAGTCCAGCTCGTCCGACAGGTACGTCGGCATGTACGACAGCAGCATGTAGTCCGTGATGTTGTACGCGCCGACCAGCGCGATGCACAGCACCAGCGGACGCCAGTGCGCACGGAAGATCTTGGCGAGGTCGCCCCGCGCCGTCGTCTCCACGGCGTTCGCCGCCTCGGAGATGTGGACGTTGGAGCCCTCCAGCTTCAGGAACGCGGGCGTGTCGTCCAGCCTCAGCCGCAGATAGATACCGACGATGCCGAGGGGCGCGGCCAGCAGGAAGGGGATGCGCCAGCCCCAGGCGTCCATGGTGTCGCTGCCGAGCCCCGCGGTGAGGGCGGTGACGAGACCGGCGGCGCCGGTGTACCCGGCGAGCGTGCCCAGCTCCAGGAAGCTGCCGAAGAAACCGCGCCGCTTGTCGGGCGCGTACTCGGCGATGAAGGTGGACGCGCC
>NZ_WWHX01000946.1 GCF_009862125.1 Streptomyces sp. SID5910 | reverse complement strand
CCGCCGACCCCGACGGCTTCGCGCAGGAGCTGGCCCGCCCCATGCCCCGCCCGCCCCGGCCCGCCGCCCGCCGCGGCACCCGCTTCCACGCCTGGGTCGAGTCCCGCTTCGAAGCCCTGACCCTGCCCATGCTGGAGCCGGAGGAGCTGCCCGGCGGCGAGGCGGAGATCGCCGACGAACGCGACCTGGAGTTCCTCAAGGACGCCTTCGAACGCACCGAGTACGCGCACCGCACCCCGTACCGCGTCGAGGCGCCCTTCCAGCTCACGCTCGCCGGACGCGTCGTACGCGGGCGGATCGACGCCGTCTACAAGGAGGGCGAGGGCCCGGCGGCGACGTACGAGATCGTCGACTGGAAGACGAGCCGCGACGGCACCGCCGACCCGCTCCAGCTCGCCGTGTACCGCCTGGCCTGGGCCGAGCAGCAGGGGGTGCCGCCGGAATCGGTGACGGCCACCTTCGTGTACGTACGCAGCGGTGAGACCGTGCGGCCCGACGGCCTGCCGGACCGCGCCGGGCTGGAGCGACTGCTGCTCGGCGAGCCGGTCGGTGACGAACCGCACGATCGGGGTGCCCGTGCGGGCCGATAGGCTCGTGAGCATGAGCCACCCCGTTGACAACGCCGTCAGCGCCGTCCGTACGTACATCGAGCAGCACCGCGCCGCCTTCCTCGACGACCTCGCCGAGTGGCTGCGGATCCCGTCCGTGTCGGCCCAGCCCGCCCACGCGACCGACGTGCACCGCAGCGCCGACTGGCTCGCCGCCCAGCTGAAGGAGACCGGCTTCCCGACCGCCGAGGTCTGGCCCACCGCGGGCGCCCCGGCCGTCTTCGCCGAGTGGCCCTCCGGCGACGCCGCGGCACCGACGGTCCTCGTCTACGGCCACCACGACGTGCAGCCGGCGGCCATCGAGGACGGGTGGCACAGCGACCCCTTCGAGCCCGTCGTCCGCGAGGGCCGCCTCTACGCGCGCGGGGCGGCCGACGACAAGGGCCAGGTGTTCTTCCACACACTCGGCGTCCGCGCCCACCTCGCCGCGACCGGCCGCACCGCACCGGCGGTGAACCTGAAGCTGCTGATCGAGGGCGAGGAGGAGTCCGGCTCCCCGCACTTCCGCGCCCTGGTCGAGGAGCACGCCGAGCGGCTCGCCGCCGACGCGGTGATCGTCTCCGACACCGGCATGTGGTCCGAGGACACCCCCACGGTGTGCACCGGCATGCGCGGCCTCGCGGAGTGCGAGATCCGGCTGCACGGCCCCGACCAGGACATCCACTCGGGCTCCTTCGGCGGCGCGGTCCCCAACCCCGCCACCGCCGTCGCCCGCCTGGTCGCCGCCCTGCACGACGAGCACGCGCGCGTGGCGGTCCCCGGCTTCTACGACGGCGTGATCGAACTCACCGAGCGCGAACGCGCCCTCCTCGCCGAGCTGCCCTTCGACGAGGCGCAGTGGCTGCGCACGGCCAAGTCGCACGCCGCCCACGGCGAGGCCGGCCACACCACGCTGGAGCGCATCTGGGCCCGCCCCACCGCCGAGGTCAACGGCATCGGCGGCGGCTACCAGGGCCCCGGCAGCAAGACGATCATCCCGTCCTCCGCCATGGTGAAGCTCTCCTTCCGCCTGGTCGCGGGACAGGACCCCGACCACGTCGAGCAGGCCGTCCGCGCCTGGACCGCCGAGCAGGTGCCGGCCGGCATCCGCTGCGAGATCACCTTCAGGCCGGCCACGCGCCCGTGCCTGACACCCCTGGACCACCCGGCCCTGCGGTCCGTGGTCCGCGCCATGGGCCGCGCCTTCGAGAAGCCGGTCCGCTTCACCCGCGAAGGCGGCTCCGGACCGGCCGCCGACCTCCAGGAGGTCCTCGGCGCACCGGTGCTCTTCCTCGGCATCTCCGTCCCCTCCGACGGCTGGCACGCGCCCGACGAGAAGGTCGAGCTCGACCTGCTCCTCAAGGGCGCCGAAACCTCCGCCCACCTGTGGGGCGACCTGGCGGAGCACTGGCGCCGCGCACCCTGAGACCCCCGTCCCCGTCCGGCCGGGACCGGCATCGCGCGCGGCACACTGAAAGGGCCGCCCCGCACCGCCGATCCCTCCCGGACCCGGTCGCCACCCGCCGTACGACCCGCTGAACCGCCTGCCGAACCACCACCGCTCACCGGGGGAGTTGGAAGCACCCGTGACCACCTGGACCGACCACACCGCCGACCGTCCCATCTCGCTCACCGCCCCGAACGGCATCGACCGAGCCGCCCACCACCGGCTCGACGAGGCCTGGCTCGCGGCGGCCTGGAGCCACCCCTCGACGCGCTGCTTCGTGGTCTCCGGCGGCCAGGTCCTCATCGACGAGGCACCCGACGGGCACACCGAACTCGTCATGACCCCCTCCTTCGAGGCCCCGCTCACCGAGGCGCACCGGTACTTCCTGGGCACCGACGAGGACGGCGTCAGCTACTTCGCCCTCCAGAAGGACTCCCTGCCCGGCCGCATGGACCAGTCCGCGCGCCCGGCGGGGCTGCGCGAGGCCGGCCTGCTCCTGTCGCCCCGCGACGCGGGCCTGATGGTCCACGCGGTCGCCCTGGAGAACTGGCAGCGCCTGCACCGGTTCTGCTCCCGCTGCGGCGAGCGCACCGTCATCGCCGCGGCCGGCCACATCCGCCGCTGCCCCGCCTGCGGCGCCGAGCACTACCCGCGCACCGACCCGGCCGTGATCATGGCGGTCACGGACGACGAGGACCGCATCCTGCTCGGCCGCCAGGTGCACTGGCCCGAGGGCCGCTTCTCGACGCTCGCCGGCTTCGTGGAGCCCGGGGAGTCCATCGAGCACTCGGTGCGCCGCGAGGTCTTCGAGGAGGTCGGCATCGCCGTCGGCCCCGTCGAGTACGTCGCCAGCCAGCCCTGGCCCTTCCCGTCCAGCCTCATGCTGGGCTTCATGGCCCGCGCCACCTCGACGGAGATCGACGTGGACGGGGACGAGATCCACGAGGCCCGCTGGTTCTCCCGCGACGAGCTGGGCGCCGCCTTCGAGTCCGGCGAGGTCCTGCCGCCCTACGGCATCTCGATCGCGGCCCGCCTGATCGAGCTCTGGTACGGCAAGCCGCTGCCGACGCGCGGCTTCATCTGACGCGAGACATGAGAGAGGGGCGGCTCCCTTTTCCGGGAAGCCGCCCCTCTCTCCTGCACCGAGCCGCTCAGGCGCCGATCTTCTGCTTCACCTGCGCCAGCGACGGGTTCGTCAGCGTGGAGCCGTCGGGGAAGAGGACGGTGGGAACCGTCTGATTCCCGCCATTCGCCTTCTCCACGAACGCGGCGGAATCCGGGTCCTGCTCGATGTTGATCTCGGTGTACGCGATGCCCTCGCGGTCCATCTGGCTCTTCAGCCGACGGCAGTAGCCGCACCACGTGGTGCTGTACATCGTCACAGTGCCCGGCATGTCTCTCGCGCTCCTTCGGCGGCTCGGGGATGAGGTCGCAGGGGGAGAACGTCCCCGGCGGCGCCACCATTCCCGGCGCGTGACGCCGGTCGCATCAGTACGACGATCAGAGCGCGGCTGTGGACAACCGACGCACTCGTCTCCCGCGACCTGGCAGCATGGCGGGGTGACAGCAGCAACGCACTCCACCCTTTTCCCGCAGGTACCGGACTCGGCCGACGCGGTGCTCGAAGGGCTCGACCCCGAGCAGCGCGAGGTGGCCACCGCCCTGCGCGGCCCGGTGTGCGTGCTGGCCGGCGCCGGGACCGGCAAGACCCGGGCGATCACCCACCGCATCGCCTACGGGGTGCGCGCCGGGATCCTCCAGCCGTCCAGCGTGCTCGCCGTCACCTTCACCAACCGCGCCGCCGGAGAGATGCGCGGACGGCTGCGCCAGCTCGGCGCGTCCGGTGTCCAGGCCCGCACCTTCCACTCGGCGGCGCTGCGCCAGCTCCAGTACTTCTGGCCGAAAGCGATCGGTGGTTCCCTGCCCCGGCTCGTCGACCGCAAGATCCAGCTCGTCGCCGACGCGGCCGCCGCCTGCCACCTGCGTCTCGACCGGGGCGAGCTGCGCGACGTCACCGCCGAGATCGAGTGGGCCAAGGTCACCCAGACCGTCCCCGCCGACTACGCCCCCGCCGTGGCCAAGGCCGGCCGCGAGGCACCCCGCGACGCCGCGGAGATCGCCCAGCTGTACTCCGCCTACGAGGACCTCAAGCGGGGGCGCGGCGTCATCGACTTCGAGGACGTGCTGCTGCTCACGGTGGCCGTCCTCCAGGACCGGCACGACGTCGCCGAGCAGGTCCGCGCCCAGTACCAGCACTTCGTGGTCGACGAGTACCAGGACGTCAGCCCCCTCCAGCAGCGGCTGCTGGAACTGTGGCTCGGCGACCGGGACGACGTGTGCGTGGTCGGCGACGCCAGCCAGACGATCTACTCGTTCACGGGAGCAACCCCCGACCACCTCCTCGACTTCCGCAGCCGCCACCCCGGCGCCACCGTCGTCAAGCTGGTCCGCGACTACCGCTCCACCCCCCAGGTCGTCCACCTCGCCAACGGTCTGCTCGCCCAGGCCCGCGGCCGGGCCGCCGACCACCGCCTGGAGCTGGTCTCCCAGCGCGCCGCGGGACCCGAGCCCGTCTACACCGAGTACACCGACGAACCGGCCGAGGCCGAGGGAGCCGCCCGCCGCATTCGCGAACTCGTCGACTCGGGCGTCCCCGCCGCCGAGATCGCGATCCTCTTCCGTACGAACGCGCAGTCCGAGACCTACGAGCAGGCCCTCGCCGACGCCGGCGTCCCCTACCAGCTGCGCGGTGCGGAACGCTTCTTCGACCGCCCCGAGGTGCGCAAGGCCATCAGCGCCCTGCGCGCCGCCGCACGCTTCGGCGGCAACGACCGGCTCCTCGACGACGTCGTCGACCTTCCGTCCCAGGTGCGTGCCGTGCTGTCGGGGGAGGGCTGGACACCGCAGCCCCCGGCGGGGTCCGGCGCCGTCCGGGAGCGCTGGGAGTCGCTGGCCGCCCTGGTCTCCCTCGCCCAGGACTTCGCCGCCGCCCGGGCCGGCGCCACCCTGGGCGACCTCGTCGCGGAGCTCGACGAACGGATGAGCGCGCAGCACGCCCCGACCAT
>NZ_WWHX01000945.1 GCF_009862125.1 Streptomyces sp. SID5910 | reverse complement strand
CGACCGGTACGTGCCCATGCCCGCGTCGGCGTCGTTCCCGTCCGGTCACACGGCCTCGGCGGTCGCGTTCGCCACGGCGGTCGGCGTGGTCCTGCCGGCGGCCGCCGCGCCGCTCGGTGCGCTGGCGACCGCCGTCGGGTACTCCCGCGTCCACACCGGGGTGCACTATCCGGGCGACGTGGTGGCGGGCGCCGTGCTCGGCGTCGCCGGGGCGGCCACCGCGCTGGCGGTGGCCGCGGCCGCTCCGGTGCCCGGTCTGCGGACGGTCTACTCGGTGGCGCCGCCCGCCCCGCCCGCGCCCGTGTAGAAGGCGGCGGTCCGTTCCGCCCGCGCGCGTGCCGACGCGGGATCGGTGCCGCTCGCCACGTCGGCGCCGTACCAGGCCTCGCCGCTGGCGAGCACGAACCGCCGCCCCGCCTCCGAGGCCGACCAGGCGGCGACCTCCTGGGGGTCCACCGGTGTGCCCCCGCTCGACAGGTACATGGTGAGGCCGACGAGCATCAGGTCCCAGCCGATGCCGGTCGCGCCCGGACCGAACTCGGCCCACCGCTCGTCCTCGACGTGGGCGAGGTACTCCAGCTCGAAGCGGGTGCCGCCCTGTCCCGGCGTCAGGCGCAGCTCGATCCAGCTGATCTCCGCGCCGTACTCCCAGGTGGCGGCGAAGCTCCTGGGCGGCTCGCAGCTCTCGATCGTGCCGCCCGCGTTCCCCTCCAGCTGGTAGCGCCCGCCGAGCCGCAGGTCGCCGGAGACGGGGAGGAACCACTGCGGGATGCGGCGGGGGTCGGTGCAGGCTTCCCACAGGTCGTCGAGCGGGGTGTCGAAGGTCCGGCCCACCGTGAGGACGCGGGCCTCACCCGCCTTGAAGGCACGCTTGCCGACCTGCCGGCGTACGGAGTCGATCTGGTGCGTCTCGTCGATCACGGGTGAACTCCTCCTGAACGCGACTCGCCGACCGGCGCGCGCGTCGAGGGCGCGCCTGCGCACAGGCTCTCAGCTGGTGCCCGCGCGGGCACCAGCTGATGGTCTGCCCGTGTCCGGGACGCGCCCGTCAGCCGAACGCCTTCACCGCCTGGTAGTACGTCCAGGCGGTGCTGTTGCAGGCGGTCTTCGTGCCCCCGCCGTAGCCGGCGCAGACCCGCTTGAGGTCCTCGTAGAAGGCGCTGTCGAGGCGGGACTTGTTGGCGCTGAAGGAGCCCGCGGCCTTGTAGTTGCGGTAGCCGAAGTCGTGCCGTGCGCAGGAGGTGCTGAAGGGGAAGCCGAACGGGTTGTCGGGCGAGGTCGAGCAGTAGTCGGTGGACCAGTCGAACCCGTAGGCGGACCAGGCGGACTGGTTGGCCCGTGCGGCGGTCCAGGCGCTGTAGCTCGACGCGCTGGTCTGCGTCCAGCCCGCGAGCACCTGCGGTTTGTCGGCGGGAGCGGCGTCGGCGGTCGCGGCGGTGGCGACGACGGTGGTCACGGCCAGGGCCGAGGCGGCGAGTCCGGTGGCGAGTCTTCGGTGCATCCCACACCTCCATGAGGCTGCGGCCCGCCCCTCGGACCGCAGGTTCATGTCAAGATGATGCGCACCTCCGCGGTCCCTTCACACCTCCCACTGCCTAACGGGTCATTAACTCTTGGGCTCTGACGCCCGCGAGGGGAACGCTCACCACGCAGGGCCGGCCGGGTGCAAGCCGCGCGCGGGTGGCCGGCCCGGGTCCCAGCGTTTGCGGGACCGGCACGGGGCTGGTCGACTGTCGCAGGGGGCGAGCCGGTCGCACCGCGCGGTGCGGACTCTTCAGCTTTTCTCCGGAAGGAGTTCAGGCGTGAACACCCCGAAGCCGTCGGCACAGGGACACAGCTCCGACGGCAGCCAGCCCTGGCTGCACCAGAGGGGCCGGACCATCCAGGAGTTCGGCACCGTCAAGCAGTTCCCCGTGGCCCTGTCCATGGATACCCGCCTCTACTCGTGCCAGCGGCTCAACAAGGTCCTGGCGGACACCCGCATCCTGCACGACCTGTACAAGAAGTATCACTGGCTCATGCGCGGGGCGACGTTCTACCAACTGCACCTGCTGCTGGACAAGCACGCCGGGGAGCAGCTGGAGCTGATCGACACCGTCGCGGAACGCGTCCAGACGCTCGGCGGCGTCGCGATCGGCGACCCCCGGCACGTCGCGGAGATCACCACGGTGCCGCGCCCGCCGGACGGCGTCGAGGAGGTGCCGGCGATGCTCTCGCGGCTGCTGGAGGCGCACGAGCTGATCCTCACCGACTGCCACGACGCCGCGGCCCGCACCCAGGAGATGGGGGACGACGGCACGAACGACCTCCTGGTGTCCGACGTCGTGCGGACCAATGAGCTCCAGGCCTGGTTCCTCGCCGAGCACTTGGTCGACACGCCTCTCGTGCACGTCTGACCGGACGCGGCAGGCCGGCCCCGGACGCCCGCCGTCCGGGGCCGGACCGTTCACCCGCGGTCGCCCCACGCCCGGTGTGCGCACGGTCGAAGCTTCCTTGATGCCCTTTCACCCCCGCTGTGAAAGTGTCCCGTTATGGCCCACATGTCCTCCGGTTCCCACGGCGCCCATGCCCAGCCTCCGACGAGAGGCCGGAAGTGGTCCACGTTCCGGCAGTCGCCGTTCTGGCCGGCCACCGTGCTGGTGCTCATCCTCGCCGCGGCGGCCGGGCTCTTCGCGGGCTCGTACACCTACTCCATGGCGGACCCGACGCCGCACTCGCTCCCCACGGCCGTGGTCGGCGCGTACGACCAGGGGCGCGGCAAGGCCTTCCTGGACGGCCTGGAGAAGGCGCTGAACGCCTCGGTGAAGGTGCATCCCTACGACAGCACGGACGCGGCACGCCGGGCGGTCGAGGAGCAGGAGGTCTTCGCGATCTTCGAGCTGCACGGCAACGGGCGGACGGCCGTGCTCGACCTGTCCAGCGCGTCGGGCGCCTCGGTCGCCGAGGTGCTCCAGCAGGCGGCTCCGGAGGTGGGGAAGCAGACCGGGGTCGCGGTCACCGTCCGGGACATCAATCCGCTCCAGGAGGGCGACCCGCGCGGCCTGGCGATCTTCTACATCTCCCTGGCCGCCGTGATCATCGGCTTCGTCGGGGCGATCCAGCTCAGCGTGCACGCGCGGTCCCTGACCCCGTTCGAACGCATCCTCTTCACGATGGCCTACGCGCTGCTCGGCGGGTTCGCCATCGCCGCGACCGTGGACTGGCTGCTGGGCGCGCTCGACCTGCCGTTCGCGCAGTCGTGGATGATCCTCGCGCTCACCCTGTTCGCCAGCGGCATGGTGTTCACCATGTTCAACACCCTGTTCGGACGCTGGGCGATGCTGCCGACCTGGGGACTGATGGTCCTGCTCGGCAACCCCTCGTCCGGCGGCGCGGTGTCGTGGCCGCTGCTGCCGTCCCCGCTGGGCGAGATCGGCCAGTGGCTGCCGCCGGGCGGCTCGGTCAACGCCCAGCACACGGCCGTGTACTTCCAGGGGCACCAGCACCTGTTCCCGTACCTGGTGCTGGGCGGCTGGGCGCTGCTGTCCTGCGCGGTGTTCTGGACCTGGCGGCACCGCCATCCCGGCGGCCGCGAGAAGCGTCCGGCGCACGCCGAGTCCTGACCCGGCACCCGCCCCCGCCCGCGCGATCTGTTCCGGTCGCCGCGCTGCTGCGATCATGAGGCGGGAGTCCCCGCCTTCGCTTGGAGTGCACATGGCCCTCGACATCGACGCGATCCGCGCGCAGATACCCGCCCTCAAGTCCGGCACCGCCCGCTTCGACGCGCCCGGCGGCACCCAGACCCCGCAGCCCGTGATCGACGCCGTCGCCGACGCCCTGGCCGCCCCGCTGGCCAACCGGGGGCGGAACACCGAGGGCGAGCGCAACGCCGACCGCATCGTCACCGGCGCCCGCGCCGCGCTGGGCGACCTGCTGGGCGCCGATCCGCGGGGCGTCGTCTTCGGCCGCAGTGCCACGCAGCTGGCGTACGACCTGTCCCGGACGCTCGCGAAGACATGGGCGCCGGGTGACGAGGTGGTCGTCACCCGCCTCGACCACGACTCCAACATCCGGCCCTGGACGCAGGCGGCCCGGGCGGCCGGCGCGACCGTGCGGTGGGTGGACTTCGACCCGGCCACCGGCGAGCTGCCGCCCGAGCACGTCGAGGCGGTGCTGAACCCGCGCACCCGGCTGGTCGCGGTCACGGCGGCGTCCAACCTCATCGGCACGATGCCCGACCTGCCGGCCGTGGCCCGCCTGACGCACGGCGTGGGAGCACTGCTCCATGTCGACGCGGTGCACTACGCCTCGCACGCCCCCGTCGACCGGGAGGCGCTCGGCGCGGACACGCTGGTGTGCTCGCCGTACAAGTTCCTCGGCCCGCACCTCGGCGTGCTGGCGGCCCGGCCCGAGTTCCTGGAGACGCTGAGCCCGGACAAGCTGCTGCCCTCCAGCGACGCCGTCCCCGAGCGGTTCGAGCTGGGCACGCTGCCGTACGAGCTGCTGGCCGGCGCCCGCGCCGCGGTGGACTTCCTCGCGGATCTCGCGCCGGGTGCCGAGGGCGGGCGGCGGGAGCGGCTGATCGCGTCCTTCGCGGCACTGGAGGCCCACGAGGACACCCTGCGCGCCCGCATCGAACGGGGTCTGGCCGAGCTCGACGGGGTCACGGTGTACTCGCGGGCCGCGCGGCGCACGCCGACCCTGCTGTTCACCATGGCGGGCCTGACCCCGGCCGAGGTCTACCGCCTGCTGGCCGAGCGCGGGATCGACGCCCCCGCCGGGTCCTTCTACGCGGTGGAGGCCTCCCGGCACCTCGGTCTCGGCGACGAGGGCGGCGTCCGGGTCGGGCTCGCGCCGTACAGCGGCGCGGACGACGTGGACCGGCTGCTGACGGCGCTGCACGCCCTGCCCCGCTGACGTGACCAGCGGCGGAACCGGGTCCGGCCGGGCGGCGGACGGGGAAGCGGCCTTGCCGCCTCCCCGGGTCCGCGCCTAGCCTGCTGTTTTGTGCCGCAAATAAACAAAGCCCGATCGCACAGCGCCGTGCCGGGCACCCGCGACGACCTCACCCGCCTCCGAGTCGCCCTGACCGCGTTCTTCGCCCTCGACGGCTTCGTCTTCGCGGGCTGGGTCGTGCGGATCCCCGCCATCAAGGAGCAGACCGGCGCCTCCACCGGCGCGCTCGGTCTGGCCCTGCTCGGTGTCTCGGCGGGCGCCGTGGTCACCATGACCCTCACCGGACGGCTGTGCCGCCGCTACGGCAGCCATCCCGTCACCGTCGTCTGCGCGGTACTGCTCTGCCTCAGCATCGCGCTGCCCCCGCTGACCCACTCCGCGCTCGCCCTCGGCGCGGTCCTGCTGGTGTTCGGCAGCGCGTACGGCGGGATCAACGTCGCCTTCAACAGTGCCGCCGTGGATCTGGTGGCCGTGCTGCGGCGCCCGATCATGCCGAGCTTCCACGCCGCGTTCAGCCTCGGCGGCATGATCGGCGCCGGGCTCGGCGGGCTCGTCGCCGGGTCGCTGTCGCCCACCCGGCATCTGCTCGGCCTCACCGTGACCGGCCTGCTGGTGACCCTGGTCGCGGGCCGCGCCCTGCTCCGCTGCGAACCGGCCG
This sequence comes from Streptomyces sp. SID5910, assembly GCF_009862125.1. Taxonomy (GTDB): domain Bacteria; phylum Actinomycetota; class Actinomycetes; order Streptomycetales; family Streptomycetaceae; genus Streptomyces. Next base: position 2,276 of record NZ_WWHX01000945.1, on the reverse strand, counting down.
TGCCACCGGACCGCGCGCCCCTCCCGGAGGACAGCGCCCCGCGCCGGCTCGACGGACGTACGCGCCGCCTGGTGCTCACCTTCGGCCTGATCGCGCTGTGCACGGCGTACGGCGAGGGCGCCATGGCCGACTGGGGCGCCCTGCATCTGCGGCAGGACCTCGGCGCCTCGCCGGGCCTGGCGGCGGCCGGGTACACCTGCTTCGCGCTCGCCATGACCGTGGGCCGGCTGACCGGCACCACGCTGCTGGAGCGCCTCGGCCGGACGCCGACGGTGGTGGCCGGTGGCACCCTCGCCGTGGCCGGGATGCTGCTCGGCTCGCTCGCGCCCTCCGTGTGGGCGGCCCTGTTCGGCTTCGCGATCACCGGCCTCGGGCTCGCCAACCTCTTCCCCGTCGCGGTGGAACGGGCCGGCGCGCTCGGCGGCCCCAGTGGTGTGGCGACCGCGTCCACGCTGGGCTACGGCGGCATGCTGCTCGGGCCGCCCGCGATCGGCTTCATGGCCGACTGGTACTCGCTGCCGGCCGCGCTCACCAGCGTCGCGGTGCTGGCGGCCGTGGCGGTGCTCATCACGCTCCTCACCCGGCGCACCACGGCCTCCAGCTGACCGGCCGCCGGCACCGCACGCGTACGGTGCGGTGCGGTGCGGTGCTGTGCTGTGCTGTGCTGTGCGGGCCCCCCTCCCGTGAAGCGCACCGCGTCGTGCACACTCTCCGCCATGGAGATCACCGCGTTCGTCGAGACACTCGACCGGGAAGGCGGGCTGCTGGCGTCCGCCGCCGAGAAGGCGGGGACCGGCGCCGACGTGCCGACCTGCCCCGGCTGGCAGGTACGGGACCTGCTGCGGCACACCGGGATGGTGCACCGCTGGGCGACCGCGTTCGTCGCCGAGGGCCACACGTCGTACCACCCCGACGGCGGCCTGCCCGACCTGGACGGCGACGAGCTCGTGGCCTGGTTCCGCGAGGGTCACCAGAGCCTCGTCGCCACACTCGCCGCCGCACCGCCCGACGTGCGCTGCTGGCACTTCCTGCCGGCGCCGTCGCCGCTGGCGTTCTGGGCCCGGCGGCAGGCGCACGAGACGGCCGTGCACCGGATCGACGCCGAGTCCGCCCGGGGCGGAACCGCGGCCGGCATCGACACGGCCTTCGCCGTGGACGGCATCGACGAACTGCTCCGCGGCATGCACGCCCGCCCCAAGAGCGCCGTGCGCACCGGGGAACCCCGCACCCTGCGGATACGGGCGACGGACGCCCCCGGTGCCGTGTGGACCGTACGCCTGTCGGCCGAACCGCCCGTCGCGCGGCGCACCGACGACGGCCCCGCCGACTGCGAACTGACCGGCCCCGCCGCGGCGTTGTACGGGGCGTTGTGGAACCGTCGGCCGTTCCCGGACGTGACCGGCGACCGGTCCCTCGCCGGGCTGTGGCGCGAGAAGTCGGCCATCACCTGGAGCTGAGCGGCCTCGTGCCGCGCTTGCCGTGCCGGACACGGGACCGCAGACTGCCGGTATGAGCAGCTACGGGGGACGCCGCACGCAGGGCGAGCGGGACGCGATGACCGTCGAGATCGGATACGCGCTGTTCAGCGCGGCGTTCGCGGCGGCGGTACTGTTCGGCGCCGTGGTGGGACCGGCCTATGTATTCGGACTGCCGGCCGGGGTGCGCAGCGGACTGGTCGGCACGGGCACGGTGCTGGCCGTCGTGGTGTTCCTCGTCCGGGTGGTGAGCGTGCTGGTGCGGTTCGGGCGCGGGAATCAGCCCAGCCAGCCCGGCCGCACGAGGCCCGACTCGTAGGCGAGGACGACGAGTTGGGCGCGGTCGCGGGCGCCCAGCTTCACCATGGTGCGGCTGACGTGGGTCTTGGCGGTGAGGGGGCTGACGACCAGGCGGCGGGCGATCTCCTCGTTGGACAGGCCGATGCCGACCAGGGCCATCACCTCCCGTTCCCGCTCGGTGAGGTGGGACAGCGCGTCTGCGGCGGCCGGCTCCTTGGAACGCGCCGCGAACTCCGCGATCAGACGGCGGGTCACCCCCGGTGAGAGCAGCGCGTCACCGGCGACCACCGCCCGCACGGCGCGCAGGAGTTCGTCGGGCTCGGTGTCCTTGACGAGGAAACCGGAGGCGCCCGAGCGGATGGCCTCGAAGACGTACTCGTCGAGCTCGAAGGTGGTGAGCATGACCACCTTCACGTCCCTCAGCTCCTCGTCCCCGGTGACCCGGCGGGTGGCGGCCAGGCCGTCGAGGGCGGGCATGCGGATGTCCATCAGGACGACGTC
>NZ_WWHX01000944.1 GCF_009862125.1 Streptomyces sp. SID5910 | reverse complement strand
ACGGCCTCGCGGGCGCGCATCAGCCGGCCGGCCGCCGCCGGGGTGCTCGCCTCCGTCTCCGCGGCCGTCTCGGGCAGGTCGAGGCCGACACCGTCGTAGAGGACGAGGGTGCGGCGGTGCGGCGGGGGGAGTGTCAGGAGCGCGTTCAGCAGGGTGCGGTCGGCCGGGTCGGCGGGCGGCGGCTCCGGTTGCCGGTGGCGGCGGCGGAAGCGGTGCCAGGGGGAGAGGGCGTACTCGTACGCCGTCGCGCGCACCCAGCCCACCGGGTCACGGTCGCGGGCCACCTCGGGCCAGTGCTCCCAGGCGAGCTGGAAGGCCCGCTCCACCGACTCGCGCGCCAGCTCGCGGCGGCCGGTCAGCAGATACGTCTGGCGTACGAGGGCGGGGGCGCCGAACTCGTACAGCGCGTCGAAGGCCTGAGCGGGCGTCAAGGCGGGCGGCGACGGCGCCGTCTCCGCCGCCCCGGCACCGACGGCCACGAACACGGGCACGGACGCCTGCGCCTGCGCCTGTGCCGGCTCCGGCTGCCGGGCCGGCGATGCGTCGGCCAGCGTGCCCAGCAGCTTCGCGTACGCGTCCCGTTTCCGGCCGCGCGGAGCCTCGCGGCCGCTCTCCCACGCGCCGACCGCCTCGGGAGTGACACCCACCCGTTCGGCGAGCTGAGCCTGCGTCAGCGCGGCGGCCTCGCGCAGGCGTCGGCGCACCTCGGGAGGCGGGAGCGGGGGTGCGGGGCTCCGCTTCACAGGACACCCCTCCGTACGAAAAGGTACATAAACGTATATTGAGCGACACAACGGTGCTTCGCTCGTTACGCGGCGAAAGCGCGTGTCGTTGGGAGCATGGCGGGCGTGATCCAGACGACCGCTCGCCGAGCCCCGTTGTCCCAGCTCCGCACCCGGTGGCACGACCGGGCGCCCGGGATGGCCGCCGGCCTCCTGGGCGGGGCCTTCGCCGCGGGCCTCGGGCTGGCCGCGGTCGCCGTGCTCGTGACCCTGCTGTGGATCAGCTCGCCGTACCCCGTACGGGAGCCGGACGACGCCCTGCATGTGGCCGCCTCCCTGTGGGTGCTGGCGCACGGCGCCGAGCTGATCCGCACCGACACGCTCTCCGGCGTGCCCGCGCCCATGGGCGTCACCCCGCTGCTGCTGCTCGCGCCACCCGTGTGGCTGGTCCACCGGGCGGCCCGGGACGCCACGGACCCCGGGGACGGCGTGGGCGTGGCCGTGGGAGCCGGCGCGAAGGCGGGTGTCGGCGTGCGGCTCGGCGGCGCCGGGGGGCGGGGCGACGGACCGCACCCCCTCTCCGCGCGCCTCGCCTGGGCGGGGGTCGTCGTCGGCTACCTCGGCGTCGCCACGCCCGTCGTGCTGTACGCGGCGGGCGGCGAGCTGCGGCCCTCGCTGGGCTGGACCGCGGTGTGCCTGCCGCTGGTCACCATGGCGGCGGCGGGCGCGGGCGCGTGGACGGCGTTCGGCCGCCCCGGCGGGCCGGTGGGACGGGCGCTGCGCGTGCTGCCGCGGAATCTGCGGGAACTGCTCGTGCTGCCGGACGCGCGCCTCGGCGCGGCGACGCGGGCCGCGGCCGCGGGGGTGACGGTGCTCGTCGGGGGCGGGGCGCTGCTGCTCGTGACGTCGCTGGTGTGGCACGGGGGCACCGCGCGCGGGGCGTTCCTGCGGCTGAGCGAGGGGTGGTCGGGGCAGTTCGCCGTGCTGCTGCTCTGTCTGACGCTGGTGCCGAACGCGGCCGTCTGGGCGGCGGTCTACGGGCTCGGGCCGGGGTTCGTGCTGGGCGCGGGGCATGTGGTGGGGCCCCTGTCCGCCGCGCCCGCTCCGCTGCTGCCGCCGTTCCCCTTGCTGGCGGCGGTGCCGGAGGCGGGGCCCGGGACGCCGCTGCACTGGGCGGCCGGGGTGGTGCCGGTGGCGGCGGGGGTGGCGGTGGGGTGGTTCACGGCGCGGGCCGCCGCGGTGGGGG
>NZ_WWHX01000943.1 GCF_009862125.1 Streptomyces sp. SID5910 | reverse complement strand
GTCCGGAGGGGGCGGGGGGCGCGGCGGGTCCCGCGGGGCCCGGGCCGCCCTGCTGGCTGCTGGAGGAGGCGAGCGTACGGCTGCGGACCCGGTACAGACCGGTGTCGAGGTCGTCCGCCTTCTCCAGGTGGACCTTGATGGGGCCCATGAAGGTGTAGCGCTGCTGCTTGGCGTAGTCGCGCACCATCCCGGCGAGCTCGTCGCCGAGCTGGCCGGAGTAGGGGCTGAGGCGCTCGAAGTCGGGCGTGCTCAGCTCGACGATGAAGTCATTGGGCACGACGGTGCGGTCGCGGTTCCAGATGGTCGCGTTGTTGTCGCACTCGCGCTGGAGCGCTCCTGCGATCTCCACGGGCTGCACCTCGGACTTGAACACCTTCGCGAAGGTGCCGTTGACCAGACCTTCGAGACGCTGCTCGAACTTCTTCAGGACTCCCATGGGGCACCTCCTCCGTCGCTGCCGTCCTGTCCACTGCCTTGCGTACTGCTGCCTTGCGTACTGCTCGTCGTGCCGCTTGTCGTGCCGCGTGTCCGCGCACTGTCCACCTGGTACTGCTTACTGATCGTATCCACGCGCCGGTCGATCGGCTGGTTCCCCCTGTCGGCCCCGTCGACGGGTGTCGACGCCTCTCGGAGTTCCCGCTGGAGCTCCTCTTCGAACTCCCCCGGCTGTTCGAAGCTGCTCCCGCAGGTCCTCATGCCCAGGATCGTAGAGGCGGCCGTGGACCAGTGTCCCGCACCTGACTGTGGACCCCTACCGGCTCCTGGGGAGACGGCTGGGACCGGTACGAGGTTGATACGTGAACGGGTACGGGCCGGTACGAGTGCCCGGCGGGCCCCGGAAGGGGCCGTCCACCGGCGAACAAGGGATGTGAATCGACCCCGTACAGCGTGCTAATGTTCTGGATGTCGGAAGGCGCCGGGCCGAAAGGAACGGAGCCCGAGGACACACCCAATGCGCGGGTGGCGGAATAGGCAGACGCGCTGGATTCAGGTTCCAGTGCCCGAAAGGGCGTGGGGGTTCAACTCCCCCCTCGCGCACCAGCCGAAAGCCCCCCAGGTCCCAGACCTGGGGGGCTTTCGCATGCTCGGCCACGGGGTGCTGTGAGGAAGGTCTCACGGGGGCGGGGTCATTCGCGGTGCCACAGAGCGGGCACGTTGGGCGGCTCCCAGCCGGTCATGGACGTGTGGCCCTGGAGGCAGCGGTACGCGGCGGAGCCGTACGTCACGCGGTCGCCGGCGGCGTAGGCGCGGCCGGGGGCCCAGGTGCCGCCCGGCGGGTCGGTGGGCGGGTCGGTGGGGGTGCCCGGGCCGGGGTCGCCGTCCACGTTCAGCACGAAGTCGAAGGTGCCCTCCTTGCCGCCGCCCACGGTGCGGACGTTCATGAGCAGCGCCGGGTCGAAGAGGGTGTCCGTGCTGTTGCGCGGCTCGCCGGGGAAGTACAGCTGGGTGGTCAGCACGGGCTCGCCGGGCGCCTGCGCCTTGACGTGGATGTGCCGGGTGCGGCCCGGGTAGAGCCCGGGGACGATCGTGCGCAGGGTGAAGGCGCCGGTGGAGTCGGTGAACTGGTGGCCGCGGAAGGTGTAGCCGGCCATGTCGTAGGCGCCCGCGTTGTCGGCCTGCCAGAAGTCGAGCAGGACGCCGGGCAGGGGGACGCAGTTGCGGCCGAAGACGTAGCCGCTGACGGTCAGCCGGGTGCCGGCGGTGCCCGCGGTGACCAGGTCGGTGCGCAGCGGGGAGTTGGGCTTGAAGTACGGGCCCTCGATCTGGTCGGGCGTGGGGTCGTCGCCGTCGTCGCAGAAGGGCGTCGGCGTCAGGGCCGTGCCCGGGGCGCCGGCGGAGTCCCGGGCGAGGGCGACGGCGCCGGTGGCGAGCAGCGGGACGGCGGCTCCGGCGGCGACGGCCGCCCTGAGCAGGGTCTTGCGGCTGATGCCGGGCTCGGCGCCCGGATCGTCGGGGGTGGTGGGTGTCATGGCGGGCTCCTCGGGCTCCTCGGTCTTCGCGGTGGGGGGCAGCCCCTGGGGAAGCTGGGCGGGATGTGCATGACACGGAGCGCGGCCCCCGGGCGCGGGGCAGGCAGTGTCCCGAGGGACGCGCTCCCGTGGTGATCGCCGAAACGGTAAGGCGCGCGGGCGTGCCGCGGGGACCTCCTGTTCCGCCCTCTGCCTGGCGTTATGGGGGGTGGGGGCGGTCGGTGGGGCGGGGGT
>NZ_WWHX01000942.1 GCF_009862125.1 Streptomyces sp. SID5910 | reverse complement strand
ACGCTGTTGAGTTCTCAAGGAACGGACGCTTCCTTTGTACTCACCCTCTCGGGCTTTCCTCCGGGCTTTTCCCTTCGGTCTTGCGTTTCCGACTCTATCAGATCCTTTCGGCCCTGATTCCCGGTCGGCGGGTTTGTCGAGGCTTTCGGGCTTTCGCCCGTCGGCCTTTCGACATTCACTACGTTAGCCGATTTCCCTGCCGACTCATAATCGAGCCGATGAGTTCGAATTCGGGCATGCGGACACGCCAAAATCCGCCTCGCGAGAGGAGTCGTTGTAGTGGGTTGGCCGCTCCGGCTGCAGGCGAATGCCGTACCCGGTTCAGCGGCTCGGGCCACATTACGCGCCTCGTAGGGGCGAGTCAACTTCGGCGGCGACGGGGCACATGGGCCCGGTACGGGCTGACCGTGGGGTCGTCCGCGACCCAGTAGCGCCAGGGGTGGACGCCGCCCTCGCCGGCCACGCCGGTGCGCGGGCCGTTGCGTACCTGGCCACGCGGTACGGGGGTGCCGGTCAGGATGCGCAGCGGGGTGTCCTCCGCGGTGCACGCGTCCGTGCCGTTCAGGGCGCGGTCCACGCCGAGGGCGGTGGCCAGGCGGGCCGGGCCCTTGGCCAGTTCCTTGTCGTTGCGGGCCGAGAGGCGGCGGGTGCGGGCCAGCTCGGCGCCCTCGATGATCTCGCCGGCGCGGAGGAGGACGGCGCTCGACCTGCCTTCGGGACCGCAGACCAGGTTCATGCAGAACCACATGCCGTAGGTGAAGTAGACGTACACGTGTCCGGGGGGACCGAACATCACGTCGTTGCGGGGTGTGCGGCCTCGGTAGGCGTGTGAGCCGGGGTCGTTCTGGCCGTCGTAGGCCTCGACCTCTGTCAGGCGGAGGGCGATCGGACCGTCCGGGGTGTTCCGTAGGAGGATGCGGCCCAGGAGGTCGGGGGCCACCTCGAGAATGGGGCGGTCGAAGAATTCCCGGGGCAGGGGCGTACGGTCGGGGGTCGCGATCATGCCGTCCGAGCGTAACGCAGGTGGGTGGGTTCGCAGGGTGGTCAGCGGGCGCCCGCCTTGTCAGGGTGAGGGGCGCGGAACCGGTCGCGGCCGGATCGCGTTTCTAGGGACCGAGGGTTCACACACATCCTGAGAGGGAGAGACATGGCGTTCAAGAAGCTGCTCGCGAGCCTGGGGGCCGGCGGGGCCTCGGTGGAGACCGAGCTGCACGAGGTCAACGTCGTACCGGGCGGTGTCGTCCAGGGTGAGGTGCGGATCCAGGGCGGTTCCGTCGACCAGCAGATCGAGGGGCTGTCCGTCGGTCTACAGGCCAAGGTCGAGGTCGAGAGCGGTGACGAGGAGTACAAGCAGGACATCGAGTTCACCAAGGTCCGCCTCGGCGGTGCCTTCGAGCTGAAGGCCGGTGCCGTGCACGCGGTGCCCTTCGGCCTGGAGATCCCCTGGGAGACGCCGGTCACGATGATCGACGGACAGGCGCTGCGCGGGATGAACATCGGCGTCACGACCGAGCTGGAGATCGCTCGTGCCGTGGACTCAGGTGACCTGGACCCGATCAACGTGCACCCGCTGCCGGCGCAGAAGGCGATCCTGGACGCGTTCATCCAGCTGGGCTTCCGCTTCAAGAGCGCTGACATGGAGCGCGGCCACATCCGGGGGACGCGGCAGAAGCTGCCCTTCTACCAGGAGATCGAGTTCTTCCCGCCCCAGCAGTACCGGGGGCTGAACCAGGTCGAGCTGAGCTTCGTGGCCGACGCGCAGGCGATGGACGTCGTGCTGGAGATGGACAAGAAGCCGGGCCTGTTCAGCGAGGGCAGCGACACGTTCCGCTCGTTCAAGGTGGGGCTGAACGACTACCAGGGCACCGACTGGACGGCGTACCTCAACCAGTGGCTGTCCGAGGTCGGCAGCAAGCGGAACTGGTTCTAGTGGTTCTAGGCTCGGTCACCTCTGCACCAGACGATCAGGAGGTACCGAGGTGACCGAGCTCAAGCGGCGTCCGCTCCCCCATGACTTCCACCCGCCCGTGGCGTCGTTCACGGTCGCGAGTGACGACGTCCAGGAGGGGGCGACGCTCAAGGACGCTCAGGTCCACGCGGCCGGCAACACTTCTCCGCACCTGCGGTGGGAGGGCTTCCCCGCCGAGACCAAGAGCTTCGCCGTGACGTGCTACGACCCGGACGCCCCGACGGGCAGCGGGTTCTGGCACTGGGTGGTGTTCGACATCCCGGCCTCGGTGACCGAGCTGCCGGTGGGCGCGGGCAGCGGCTCGTTCGAGGGCCTGCCGAAGGGTGCCGTTCAGGCGCGCAACGACTACGGCAGCAGGGAGTTCGGCGGTGCCGCGCCGCCGGCCGGGGACGGTCCGCACCGTTATGTCTTCACGGTGTACGCCGTGGACGAGGAGAAGCTCGGTCCGGACGCCGACGCCACGCCCGCCTTCGTGGGTTTCAACCTGCGGTTCCACACGATCGGGCGTGCCCAGCTCGTCGGTGAGTACGAGGTGCCCGCCGACAGCTGAGCAACCGGGCGTTCATGGAACGTTTGCCCGCCCCTGGTCTTGGAATGGATCAGGGGCGGGCATCTTTATATTGCGTTGTCCATCCCGGCGTGCCCGGCCAGAGTTGATCCCAGCCCGCCAAAGGGTGGGCCGGTGCACACGGGAGGTGGGCTGGTATGCGGGACACGCTGGTGCTGAACGCGAGCTTCGAGCCGCTGTCGACGGTGACGCTGAATCGAGCCGTCGTTCTGGTGCTCCAGGACAAGGCCGTCGTGGAGCAGGCCCACCCCTCGCTGCGGATGCGCGGTGCCGCGCTGGACATACCGGCGCCCCGGGTGATCAGGCTGTGCCAATACGTGCGGGTGCCGTTTCGAAGACGTGCGCCGTGGTCGCGGCGGGGTGTGCTGGTCCGGGACCGGCACCGGTGCGCGTACTGCGGGCGGCGGGCGACGACCGTGGACCACGTGGTGCCGAGGTCGCACGGCGGGCAGGACACGTGGCTGAACACGGTGGCGTCCTGCGCGGAGGACAATCACCGCAAGGCGAACCGGACGCCGGAGCAGGCGGGGATGCCGTTGCTGCGGGAGCCGTTCGAGCCTACGCCTGCCGATGCGATGTTGCTGGCGCTGGCCGGGGGTGATGTCTCGGCGCTGCCGGAGTGGTTGGCGTTGAGCGCGGCGTAGTTTCTGCCGGTTCGGTTGTTTTCCGGCTCACGGTTGTGGGTGGCTGGTCGCGCAGTTCCCCGCGCCCCT
>NZ_WWHX01000096.1 GCF_009862125.1 Streptomyces sp. SID5910 | reverse complement strand
ATGCGGATCTGCGGCAGCGGGCGCGGCACCAGGCCCTGCTCGCGCAGGGCGGCCCGGCGGGTCTGCTTCAGGGCCCGGTCGAACAGCACCGCCGCCGACAGGGACATGCCCGCGAAGAAGTGCGGGGCGCCCGCGTGTCCGAGGCCCCGGGGCGCGTGCACCCAGTTGAACCAGGCCGCGGCGAACGCGAAGGCCCACACGAGTATGCGGGAGCCGAGCGCGGCGTCACCGTGGCTGGCCTCGCGCACCGCGAGCACGGAGCAGAACATCGCCGCGCCGTCGAGCCCGAACGGGACCAGGTACTGCCAGCCGCCGGTCAGACCGAGGTTCTGCTCGCCGAAGCCGACCAGCCCGTGGAAGGAGAGGGCCGCGGCGACCGCGGCGCAGCAGAAGAGCAGCACGTAGGAGAAGGTGCCGTAGAGGGCCTCCTTGCGCCGGCGGCGCTCCTCCATGCGCTCCCACGAGTCGTCCGCGCCCGCGTCCTTCCCCGAGGAGCGCTTTCCGCGCGCGAGCACCGCCACCGCCGCCAGCATGCCCAGGAGCAGTACGGCGCCGGGAAGCAGCCAGTTCAGCGATATGTCGGTCAATCTCATCTGGGGGTCCCTTGCCTTGGGATAGGGCGTAACGCCCGCCATGGTGGCCCAAACCCGGCAGCCCTCAGGGGGTTTCGGGGCAAGAGGCCGCCAAGGGAGTGAGGGGGGATGCCCGGGGACGGCGTTCTGCTCGAACTGCCGCTTGAGGGACGGGAGTTGAGTTCGAATAAGAATACCCGTACGGGTGGTTCCGCGGAAAGTTCCCGCGACGCGTGAGGGAGTTGTGAAACAGCCCGCGGGCGTCGCGCGGCCCCGGCGCGGATGATCTTAGCGGGCGGCGCCGGGCGGCCGTACCCGCGGGTGGCTCAACCGGCGGTGGCTCAACCGGCGGTGGCGAGCAGCTTGTTGACGCGATCCGTGTCGCAGGTGCGCGGGCAGGTGGCGCACGTGTCCTCGGGGCGCAGCGTGTAGAACATGCAGCAGCTCGCGCGGTCCCGGGTGTGCAGCGGCTCGCCGTCCGGACCGGTCAGCTCCCGGAACGCGGCCTTGCCGACGTACGGCTTGGTCGCCCCCGGCAGCAGCAGCTCCAGTTCCTGCCGGGCGCGCTCCTGCTCGCCGAACAGGTGGGCGACGTACCAGAGGCCCTCGACGACCTCGTCGGTCGCCATGCCCCACAGGGCCCGTCCGCGCCGGCGCATGCGCGGTCCGAAGCCGGCCAGCACCGGTTCCAGGTGCTCGGCGACCGCGGCCCGCACCTCGGCCCGCAGCGCCTCCTCGTCGGCGACCACCCGGGCGCCGGGCAGCGCGGCGGCCGGGTCGCCGGGCAGGCAGGCGAAGCCGGCGGGACGCGCGGCCATGCGGCCCAGCGGCAGGCCCTCGGCGGTGCGGTCGTAGGCGACGTGCGCGGCCGGGTAGCGGGGCACCCGGCGGTGCAGGAACCAGGGCACGGTGATCAGCAGGCAGGCCGGCCAGGCGTACCGGTGGAGACCGAAGCTCGCGATCACGTCCGGCCGGGCCCGCTGCCCGTAGTCCCGGACCACCTGGGCGTCGTCCCAGGCGAGGAAGGCCTCCAGCTCCGCACCGCCGGCCGCGAGCGCGGACGCGGCGACCCAGCCGCCGCCGCCGGGCAGCTCCTGTCCGGACTCCGGCACGGTGACGCCCAGTCCCGGCAGGACCTCGGACAGGCGCGCGTAGGAGTCCGCGACGGCCGGGTGGGAGACAGGCATGCGGGACCACCGATCCATAGCAGGGCGACGTGTTGCTTGAGGTAAGCCTTACCTTACCCACAATCCTCGATGGGGGAAGAGGCGGGTTGTGCGCTTATGGTGCTTGACGGACCGAACGGCGAACCG
>NZ_WWHX01000941.1 GCF_009862125.1 Streptomyces sp. SID5910 | reverse complement strand
GGGGTCCGCGGGTCGTGGAGCAGGTCCTCGGCGGTCAGGACGACGGGGCGGTCACCGTTGACCAGCCGTGCCAGTGCCGCGCGGGAGGGGTCCGGCAGCGGGGCGAGCGGCCCGCGCAGACGCCGGGCCCGGTGCGGGTGGGCGCTGCTGCGGACGTCGACGCGTTCCAGCGTGTCCTGCTGTCCCGGGTGGGCGTCGACGGCGGCCCACTGTCCGAGTTCCGGCACGAGCAGCCCCAGGAGGCGGCGGATGATGACGGAGGTGCGCTCGGTGGGGACCAGCACCGTGGAGATCTCGGCCACCAGGTGCAGCTGGGCGGTGAGGGTCTCCAGCGCCCCGGTGCGTGCCTGCGCCTCCTCGGCGGCGCTGCGGTGCAGGCTGAAGTCGTGGAAGACGATCACCACGCCTTCCCGGCGGCCGCCCACGACCAGAGGGGTGGCGGCCCAGATGATCGGCACCGTGCTGCCGTCCGCCCGCTGGAAGTACTCCTCGCTGCCCTCCTCGGCGGGCGCCCCGTACAAGGGGTTGCGCAGCGCGCACAGCTCCCGGGGGACTGGGCTGCCGTCGGCGTACCGGTGGAGCAGGTCGTGCGCGTCGTGCCCGGTCATCTCCGCCGCCGACCGCCCCAGCATCTGCTCGGCCCACGGGTTCACCCAGGTGATGCGGGCGGACGGGTCGAGGGTGAGGACGCCGGCGCCGAGGTCGTGGAGGACGGCGCGGGCGAAGCCGGGGTCGGTGGCGCCGTCCGCCCCGTCGTGTCCGGGCCCGTCGCCCTCCTGGTGGCCCGCCGAGCGTGACGTCACGACCCTCACAGCCTTCCGATGCCGTCCACCCCGCCAGGTTCCCTCAGCGGGCGCGGACGAACCGTCCGGAAGCGGCCGATGGAGGGAACGCGTCCGGTCTCCCCGGCGGGCCGATATTCGGTCGCCGCACTGGAGCGGGCCCTCTAGGTTGACGTGATGGCCGAGCTGCGTACCGATCGTCTTGTCCTGCGCGAGTGGCGGAGGTCCGACCTGGCCCCGTGGGCGGCCCTGAACGCCGACCCGGTGGTCCGCGCGTACTTCCCCGGGGTGCTCACCCGGGAGCAGAGCGACGCCTCCGCGGCGCGTTTCCAGGCCGATCTGGGGCGGCGGGGCTGGGGATGGTGGGCGGTGGAGGTCGCGGCCAGCGGTGAGTTCATCGGGTTCGCGGGGCTCGATCCGGTCGAGGACGGGCTGCCGTTCACCGGGACCGAGGCCGGCTGGCGGCTGGCCCGTCCCGCCTGGGGGCACGGTTACGCCACCGAGGCCGCCCGGGCCGCGGTGGCCTTCGCCTTCGAGGAGCTGGGTCTTGAGGAGGTCCTCGCGATCACGGCGGCCACCAATCGTCGTTCGCGGGCCGTGATGGACCGGCTGGGCATGACCCGCGATCCGGCCGACGACTTCGACGACCCGGGCGTGCCCGAGGGGCCGTTGCGCCGGAATGTGCTGTACCGGCTCCCGCGCCCCGGCGGCCGGCCCGCCGCGGGGTGACGGAGCCGCTCACGCCGTTGCCCGGCGGACGGCCGGCACATCACGCGTCGGCGAGCCGCACCGCGGCCGTCGTGCGCTTGCCGACCGGTTCTCTGCGCACCTCGAAGGTCTGGCAGACGGCCATGACGATCTCCAGCCCGTGCCGGCCGATCCGGCCGGGGTCCGAGGCCGCGGGCACGGGCAGCACCGGATCGCTGTCCCACACGCTCACCTCGACCCGGTCCTCGGCCAGCTCCAGGTCGACCAGGGACGGCCCGGGCGCGTACTTGCAGGCGTTCGTCAGCAGCTCACTGACCACGAGCTGTACGACGTCCACCGTCCGGTCGGACACCACGACCCCGCGGGCCGCCCGCAGCCGTGCCAGAAAGGCCCGGGCCAGCTCGCGGCCCCGGGCGATGTCGCCGGGAATGCCCTCGTACTCCGCGGAAACCCTGACCGGCGGCTTCTCCAGCCGGTCCCCATATCGGGCAGCCCCGTTCATCCGATCCGCCCTCTTCCTGAGCCTTGACCGTTACGCCAGCCCGTCTACCCCCGAATTCCCGGAAACATCCGGCACGATCTCCATCGGTACGCCCGGCACGTCCCTCGTGTCACCGCGGGCACGGCACCGGGTCGGTGGAAGCCCGGTACGTCCCGGTACCCGTCGCGGTGCTCGTCGGCCGCCGTGAGCGCGTCGGCGGACGGCTCCCGTCCGGCGCGATCAGGGGTGGCGGGCGGACCGGCGCGTGCCCGATCCTGTCGGCACGAGGGTGGGGTGGGCGGCCAACAGGGCCGCCCACCGAGGGACTTGGGGGTGTCCGCCGGTGCAGGAGGCCATGGGATCCGCGCGCAAGGCCGACCGGGGCAGGGAACGGCCGGCGTGCCCGGTCAGCCGCGCCGACGACGGGACGTGGCGCGTGCACGACTACGCGGTGGCGCGCACGCTGCTGCGCGGCCCGGGGACCGTGCAGGCCGGTCTCGGCATCGAGACGGTGGAGAAGCTGCCGCCCCGCATCCGCCGCCCCGTCCTCTACCGGGACGGGCCCGAGCACCGCGAACACCGCCGGCAGACCGCGCGTTTCTTCACTCCCCGCCGGGTGGACGAGCACTACCGCGAGCTGATGGTCCGCATCGCCGAGGAGCAGCTGGCGGTCCTGCGCACGACCGGTGAGGCCCCGTTGTCCGACCTCGCCTTCGACCTGGCCATCGGCGTGGTGAGCGAGGTCGTCGGCCTGCGGTACGGCAGACCGGGCATCCGGCGCAGGCTGGAGCGGTTCTTCCCGGAGGAGTTCGGCGAGCCGGGCCTGACCAGTGTGCGCGGCCTCTACTGGTTCCTGCGGCAGAACTCCAACTGGCTGCGCATCCATCTCGCCGACGTCCGCCCCGCGATCCGCGCGCACCGCCGCCGGGAGCACGACGACCTGATCTCCCACCTGATCGCGGAGGGCTGCTCGGACGCGGAGATCCTCGGCGAGTGCCTGACGTTCGCCGCGGCCGGCATGGTCACGACCCGCGAGTTCGTGTGTCTGGCCGCCTGGCACCTGTTCACGGACGCCGGGCTGCTGGCGCACTACCGCTCGGCGGACGAGACCGGGCGCCTGGCCGTGCTGCGGGAGCTGCTGCGGCTGGAGCCGGTGGTCGGGCAACTGCGCCGCCGGGCCACCGAGGAACTCCGGCTGGACTCGTCCGACGGGGCGGTGACGGTGTGCCCGGGCGAGCACGTCGAGATCCTGCTGGACCACGCCAACGCCGACCCGGGCGCCGTGGGGGACGATCCCCTGCTGGTCCGGCCCGGCAGGGCACCGGAGGTCGGTGCGGGGCTGTCCTTCGGCGACGGACCGCACCGGTGTCCCGGGGCGCACATCGCGATCCTGGAGACCGACGTGTTCCTCAGCCGCCTGTTCGCTCTCGACGGCCTGCGGATGACCGGCCGGCCGCGCGTCGGCTTCCAGGAGGCGATCGGCGGCTACGAGATCCGCGGACTGACCGTGGCGCTCCCCCGGGCCGGCCGGGCCTAGAGGAGCACCGGCGGGGTCAGCCTCCGAGGGCGCCGAGGACGACGAGTTTGGCCTCGTCCTGGACCTGCCGGAGGTGGTCGGGGCCGAGGAACGACTCGCCGTAGATCTTGTAGACGTCCTCGGTGCCCGAGGGGCGGGCCGCGAACCAGGCGTTCTCCGTGGTCACCTTGATGCCGCCGATCGAGGCGCCGTTGCCCGGCGCCTCGGTGAGCACGCCGGTGACCGGCTCCCCGGCGAGGGTGTCGGCGCTGACCTGGGCCGGGGACAGCTTGGCCAGGCGGGCCTTCTCCTCCCGGGTGGCGGGGGCGTCGATGCGGGCGTAGGCGGGCTCGCCGAAGCGGGCGGTGAGGGCGGCGTAGTGCTCGGACGGCGTCTTACCGGTGACGGCGGTGATCTCGGAGGCGAGCAGGGCCAGGATGAGGCCGTCCTTGTCCGTGGTCCACACGGAGCCGTCCCGGCGCAGGAAGGAGGCGCCGGCCGACTCCTCGCCGCCGAAGCCGAGGGTGCCGCCGACCAGTCCGTCCACGAACCACTTGAACCCGACGGGCACCTCGACCAGCCGTCGGCCGAGGTCGGCGGCGACCCGGTCGATCATGCCGGAGGACACCAGCGTCTTGCCCACGCCCGCGTCGGCGGGCCACTCGGTGCGGTGGGCGTACAGGTAGTGGATGGCGGTGGCCAGGTAGTGGTTGGGGTTCATCAGGCCGGCGTCGGGGGTGACGATGCCGTGCCGGTCGGCGTCGGCGTCGTTGCCGGTGGCGATGTCGAAGCGGTCGCGCCGCTCGATGAGCGAGGCCATCGCGTGCGGCGACGAGCAGTCCATGCGGATCTTGCCGT
>NZ_WWHX01000940.1 GCF_009862125.1 Streptomyces sp. SID5910 | reverse complement strand
GTGCCGCCCCAGCGGCACGACTGCCCGCAGCTACGTACGTTCTACGACTTTGCCGTCCGTGACCTCCAGGCGGCGGGTTACCTGTACCGCGTTGAGCATGCGGCGGTCGTGGGTGATCAGGAGGAGTGTGCCCTCGTAGGCGTCCAGGGCTGATTCCAGTTGTTCGATGGCCGGCAGGTCCAGGTGGTTGGTCGGCTCGTCGAGGACCAGGAGGTTGACGCCTCTGCCCTGGAGGAGGGCCAGGGCGGCGCGCGTGCGTTCGCCCGGGGAGAGGGTGGCGGCGGGGCGCGTGACGTGGTCGGCCTTGAGGCCGAACTTGGCCAGCAGGGTCCGGATGTCCGCCGGCTCCGTGTCGGGGACGGCAGCGCGGAAGGCGTCGAGCAGGGACTCGGGGCCGTGGAACAGCGCGCGGGCCTGGTCGACCTCGCCGACGAGGACGCCCGAGCCGAGTGCCGCGTGTCCGGCGTCGAGCGGGACGCGGCCCAGGAGGACGCCGAGGAGGGTGGACTTGCCCGCGCCGTTGGCGCCGGTGATCGCCACCCGGTCCGCCCAGTCGATCTGGAGGGAGACCGGTCCCAGTGTGAAGTCGCCGCGCCGGACCTCGGCGTCGCGCAGGGTGGCGACGACCGCGCCGGAGCGCGGTGCCGACGCGATCTCCATGCGCAGGTCCCACTCCTTGCGCGGCTCCTCGACGACGTCGAGGCGTTCGATCATGCGCTGGGTCTGGCGGGCCTTGGCGGCCTGCTTCTCGCTGGCCTCGCTGCGGAACTTGCGGCCGATCTTGTCGTTGTCGTTGCCCGCCTTGCGCCGGGCGTTCTTGACGCCCTTGTCCATCCAGCCGCGCTGCATCTGCGCCCGGTCCTGGAGGGCGGCGCGCTTGTCGGCGTACTCGTCGTACTCGTCGCGGGCGTGCCGGCGGGCCACCTCGCGCTCCTCCAGATAGGCCTCGTAGCCGCCGCCGTAGAGGTTGATCTGCCGCTGGGCCAGGTCGAGTTCGAGGACCTTGGTGACCGTGCGGGTGAGGAACTCGCGGTCGTGGCTGACGACGACGGTGCCGGCGCGCAGGCCGGACACGAAGCGTTCGAGGCGTTCCAGGCCGTCCAGGTCGAGGTCGTTGGTCGGCTCGTCGAGCAGGAAGACGTCGTAGCGGGACAGCAGGAGGGACGCGAGGCCCGCGCGGGCCGCCTGGCCTCCGGACAGGGAGGTCATCGGCTGGTCCAGGCCGACCGTCAGGCCGAGCGCGTCGGCGGTCTCCTCGGCGCGGTCGTCGAGGTCGGCGCCGCCGAGGGCGAGCCAGCGCTCCAGGCTGGTGGCGTAGGCGTCGTCGGCGCCCGGGGCGCCCTCGACCAGGGCCTCGGTGGCCTCGTCCATGGCGCGCTGGGCCTCGGTGACGCCGGTACGGCGGGCGAGGAAGGCGCGGACGGTCTCGCCGGGCCGGCGCTCCGGCTCCTGCGGGAGGTGGCCGACGGTGGCGCTCGGCGGGGACAGGCGCAGCTCGCCCTGTTCCGGGGCGGTGAGGCCGGCGAGCATCCGCAGGAGGGTGGACTTGCCGGCGCCGTTGGCCCCGACGAGGCCGATCACGTCGCCGGGGGCGACGACGAGGTCGAGTCCGGTGAACAGGGAGCGGTCGCCGTGGCCGGCGGCGAGGTTCTTGGCGACGAGGGTGGCAGTCATCAGACCGCCGATTTTAACCGCGCCCCGCCGTCGCCTCAGCCGGGTTCCCCGTGCCGCACGGCCGCCACCAGCACGCTTCCCGGCGCCCGCGCCACCACGAAGGACTCCCCCTTCACCGCCCTCGGGTCCAGGGCGATGCGGTGGCCGCCCGGTTCGAGCACGTCGTCGAAGACCTCGTGGGTGTGCGTGCGGTAGAGGCGGTCGAGGCGGTACGCGGTGAGCCGCACCCGGCAGGGCGAGGTCACCTCGATCTCCGCGGCACCGCCGGCCGCCGTCAGGCGGGTCAGCCGGTGCCGTTCGGCCGGGCCCCGGTCCAGGGCGTGTTCGATCTGGGCGACGAGCAGCGGGACGATCGGGGCGAGGCCGTCGACATGGGCGACATCGACGCCGGCCCGGGTGAAGGCCCGGCGTACGGCGGCCCGTTCCGCCTCGCCGATCGCGCGGCCGAAGGCGACGGCACCGTAGGCGCGCAGTTCGTCGGCGGGGACGCCGGTGGCGTCGTGGGCGATGTCGGCGCCGATGCCGATGGTGCGCAGGGCCGCGGCGAGCCGGGCGAGCAGGGCGACGCGGGCGCCGATCAGCAGGACCCGGCGGCGGGTGTGCGCGCCGCCGCCGCCGTCGAGGAGGGCGGCCAGCGCCGCGCGGTACTCGGCGCCGGAGAAGCGGAAGGGGCCGATGCCGTGGTAGCCGTTGAACGCGAGGTCGGCGTGCTCGCCGGTCTGCCAGGCGAAGTCCCGCCAGACGAAGTCGTCGCCGTCGCGCCGGATCACGGCGGTCACCGCGCCGCAGGCCAGGTCCGCGCAGTCGGGACAGCCGTAGATGACGTAGCGGCCGCCGGGCAGTGGCGCGTCGGTCTCCAGGAGCAGGCTGCGGACCTGCGCGGTGAAGATCGCCGGTGGCACGTCGGAGGCGAGCGGGGAGACGGCGTCCAGGTCGGAGAGGCGGAACAGCAAGGATCGTCCGTCCACGATGAAGTCCACGAAGTCGCGGTGGACCTGGAAGTCGCCGCCGGCGAGGACGCCACCGGCCCGCATCGCCGGTGCCAGGCCGAAGGTCGCGTATTCGGCAGCCATGCGGTGAGTATTCCCTCGGGGACGCCGATGTGAGCACGCACTGACGTATTCGGGCGGAGAGGGCCTATCGTCCCGGTGTGGAAACCGAACTGGATGACGAGGTCGTCGTGGTCGGCGGCGGGGTGATCGGGCTGACGACGGCCGTCGTGCTCGCCGAGGCCGGCAGGCGGGTGCGGGTGTGGACGCGGGAGCCCGTCGAGCGCACCACCTCGGCGGTCGCGGGCGCGCTGTGGTGGCCGTACCGCATCGAGCCGGTGGCGCTGGCGCGGGAGTGGGCGCTGCTGTCCCTGGACGTCTACGAGGAACTGGCGGCGCGGCCCGAGGGGACGGGCGTACGCGTGGTCGAAGGGGTGCTGGGCGAGACGGGACTGGACGAGGTCGACGGGTGGGCGACCGCGCGGCTGCCGGGGCTGCGGGCGTCGCGGGCCGGGGAGTACGGCGGGGCGGGGCTGTGGGCGCGGCTGCCGTTGATCGACATGTCGGCTCATCTGCCGTGGCTGCGGGAGCGGTTGGCGGCGGCGGGCGGTGTGGTGGAGACGCGGGCGGTGGCCGATCTGGCGGAGGTCGGGGCGCCGGTCGTGGTCAACTGCACGGGGCTGGGCGCCCGGGAGCTGGTGCCGGACGCGTCGGTGCGTCCGGTGCGGGGGCAGCTGGTCGTGGTGGAGAACCCGGGCATCGACACCTGGCTGGTCTCCACGGACGCCGTCTCCGGGGAGATGGCGTACTTCTTCCCGCACCCCGGGCGGCTGGTCCTGGGCGGCACGGCCGAGGAGGACGCGTGGTCGGCGGAGCCGGACCCGGCGGTCGCGGAGGCGATCGTACGGCGGTGCGCCGCGCTGCGGCCGGAGATCGCCGGGGCGCGGGTGCTGGAGCACCGGGTGGGGCTGCGGCCGGCGCGGGACGCGGTGCGACTGGAACGGGAGGTCCTGCCGGACGGACGGCTGCTGGTCCACAACTACGGTCACGGCGGCGCGGGCGTGACGGTGGCCTGGGGCTGCGCCCGAGAGGCAGCCCGCCTGGCGACGGGTCCCTGCGGGAGCGGGGCCGCGCGGGCATGACCGGCCCGCGCCCGCAGGGGACAGTCCGGGCGGTCGCCCCTGCGGGCCCGGGGCCCCGGCTCCCCCTCGGACCTGGGGCTGCGCCCGAGAGGCGCCCCGCCTGGCGGCCGCCTAACGGTCCCCTGCGGGGGCAGGACCGCGCGGACGTGACCGACCCGCGCTCGCAGGGGCCACTCCGGGCAGGTCGCCCCTACGGGCCCCGGCCCCGGCCCGGAACCGGGGCTGCGGCCCGGATCCGTGCCCGATGGGACCGCTCCGGGCCGGTGGCCCCTGCGGGCCCCGGGACCCGGCCCCCGCCCAAGATTCGGCGCGGTCCTCAGCCGGCCGACCGGGGGCCGGCTCCGACGGACGCCGGGGCGCAGAGGTCCGGCCCGGGCCGGGCCGGACCGGGTCAGGGGGCGCCCTGGGCGCACCCGGGCGGGTCGGTGATGCGGGGCCGGGCGCAGGTGGGTTCAGTCGTCGTGTTTGCCGATCGGGTCGCCCTCCACCTCCGTGCCGGCGCCCGGCCCGATGCGGATCTCGAAGTCGCCGTCGTACTGCCGGTGGCCCGCGATGACGGCGAGTTCGACGGCCTCGGAGCCCATCTCGCCCCGCACGATGAGCGGGTCCCTGCGCAGGTCGCGCATGAGGGCGACGCACATGAAGATCATCACGATGACGAAGGGGGCCGCCGCGAGGATCGTGAGGTTCTGGAGGCCGGTCAGCGCGTCGCCCTGCCCGCTGCCGACGAGCAGCATGATGGCGGCGACGGCGCCCGTGACCACGCCCCAGAACACGACCACCCAGCGGCTGGGTTCGAGCGCGCCCTTCTGCGAGAGCGTGCCCATCACGATGGAGGCCGCGTCGGCGCCGGAGACGAAGAAGATGCCGACGAGGATCATCACCAGCAGGCTGGTGGCGGTCGCGATGGGGAACTCCTGGAGTACGGCGAACAGCTGGCCCTCGGGCGTCGAGTCGTCGCCGATCCGGTCCTGCTCCTGGAGCTTCATCGCCGAGCCGCCGAAGATCGCGAACCAGATCAGGCTGACCGTGCTGGGCACGAGGATGACGCCGCCGATGAACTGCCGGATCGTCCGGCCCCGGCTGATGCGGGCGATGAACATGCCGACGAAGGGCGTCCAGGAGATCCACCAGGCCCAGTAGAAGACGGTCCAGCTGCCCAGCCAGTCGGCGACGCCCTTGCCGCCGCTGGCCTCGGTGCGGCCGGCCAGCTGCGGCAGGTCGCCGAGGTAGGCGAAGACCGAGGTGGGCAGCAGGTCGAGGACGACGATGGTCGGCCCGGCGACGAACACGAACACCGCGAGGACCAGGGCCAGCACCATGTTGGTGTTGGACAGCCACTGGATGCCCTTCTCCACACCGGAGATCGCGGAGGCCACGAACGCCACGGTGAGCACGGCGATGATGGTGACCAGCAGTCCCGTGCTGACCTTGTCCAGCCAGTCCAGCTTCTCCACGCCGGAGCCGATCTGGAGCGCGCCGAGGCCGAGCGAGGCGGCGGAGCCGAAGACGGTCGCGATGATGGCGAGCATGTCGATGATCCGGCCGCCGACGCCGTTCGCGTTCTTCTCGCCGATGAGCGGGGTGAACACGGCGCTGATGGTCTGCCGGCGGCGCCTGCGGAAGGTGCTGTAGGCGATGCCGAGACCGACCACCGCGTAGATCGCCCACGGGTGGAGCGTCCAGTGGAAGAGGGTGGTGGCCATGGCCGTCTCCATGCGTTCGCCGGAGTCGGCCGGGGAGGTGCCCGGCGGGGGCGTCGTGTAGTGCGCGAGCGGTTCGCTGACGCCGTAGAACATCAGGCCGATGCCCATGCCCGCGCTGAACATCATCGCGACCCAGGACACCGTGCGGAACTCGGGTTCCTCGCCCTCGGCGCCGAGGTGGATCCGGCCGTAGCGGCTGGCCGCGAGCCAGAGGGCGAAGACGACGAAGCCGGAGGCGGCGAGCATGAACGCCCAGCCGCCGTTGTGCATCAGGCCGCCGAGCATCGTGTTGGAGGCGTCCTCCAGCGAGTCGGTGAAGGCGGCGCCCCAGATGACGAAGGCGAGGGTCAGGGCGGCGGTGACA
>NZ_WWHX01000939.1 GCF_009862125.1 Streptomyces sp. SID5910 | reverse complement strand
GTCGGGGACTGGAGCGTCGGGGCCGACGGGGGCGGGACGCTTGCCCGGAGTTCGGTCGGCAGCGCGCCGTCCCGGGACGGCGACTCGTAGGAGAACAGGCCGCTCGCGTAGCCGGCCGCGCCGATCACCACCACGAGCGCCCCGGCGGCGCTGAGCAGCACGCCCCGCCGCCGTCCGCGCGGTCGCGGGCCGTCCGTAATGTCCGGCACCGGCACCGGCTCCAGCGGCGCCGTCGTGTCGAACAGGCGCAGGTCGTGGTCGCTGGGCGCACCCGCCGAGGGGGACATGGGGGTGGGCAGCGCGGCCGGCCTCTCGGGCTCGACGGCGCGCAGCACCATCGTCGCGTCCGCCTCCTGCGGCACCGTGCGCTCACCGGCGCCGCCCAGCTCGCCGGCGCCGCCCGGCTCCCCGGCGCCGCCCGGCTCCCCGGCGCCGTCCGGCTCGCCGGTGCCGTCCAGTTCGACGTACGGCCGGATCCGCAGGGGGTCGAAGTCCTCCGCGGCCGCGGCCTGCTCCGCGCGTGCGTCGCGCAGTGCGTCGGCCGCGCGGGACCCGCAGGCGCAGGACGGGGTGTTGTCCGCCTCCCTGGGCGTCCCGCACTCCGGGCACCGCGCCGTCCCGTGCGGCTCCCGCGACGGCTCCTGCTGCTGCTCCACGCTCGTCCCTCCCCTCGCGACTCCCCTCGCGAACTCCAGAGATTATGCAGATCTTCTCCACACTCACGCGCACACGCCCCCCGGAACACCCGCCTTCCGCAGGACTGAACAGGCCATAAGCGGTCACACCGATCAGGATGGAGTGGGGTGACAGCACCCTGGCGGCACCCCTGGAACAGCGCCGGGAGGTCTTCAATGGCAGCGGATGTGCGCGAAGTGACGGAGCCGGTGCGGCCCGAGGACCGCGAACAGGTCTCCGGCAGCGTCCTGGTCTCGATCGGGGCCCTGCTCCTCGGCATGCTGCTCGCCGCCCTCGACCAGACCATCGTGTCGACGGCGCTGCCCACCATCGTCAGCGACCTCGGCGGGCTTGAGCACCTGTCCTGGGTGGTCACCGCGTACATGCTGGCCGCGACCGCCGCGACCCCGCTGTGGGGCAAGCTCGGCGACCAGTACGGACGCAAGAGGCTGTTCCAGACGGCGATCGGGATCTTCCTGGTCGGCTCCGCGCTGTGCGGCGTCGCGCAGAGCATGGGCGAGCTGATCGCCTTCCGCGCGCTCCAGGGCCTCGGCGGCGGCGGGCTGATGGTGTTGTCGATGGCGATCGTCGGCGACCTCGTCTCCCCGCGTGAACGCGGCCGGTACCAGGGCCTGTTCGGCGCGGTGTTCGGCGCGACCAGCGTGCTCGGGCCGCTGCTCGGCGGGGTCTTCACCGAGCATCTGAACTGGCGCTGGGTCTTCTACATCAACCTGCCGGTCGGCGTCGTCGCCCTCGCCGTGATCGCCGCTGTCCTGCACATCCCGCACCGCGCGACCCGGCACGTCATCGACTACCTCGGCACCCTGCTCATCGCCTCCGTCGCCACCTGCCTGGTGCTGGTCGCCTCGCTCGGCGGCACGACCTGGGCGTGGGGCTCGCCGCAGATCATCGGCCTGGCGGTGCTCGGCGTCGTCCTGGCCGCCGTGTTCGTGGCGGTGGAGCGCAAGGCCGCCGAACCCGTCCTGCCCCTCAAGCTGTTCCGCGTCCGCACCTTCACCCTGTCCGCGATCATCAGCTTCGTCGTCGGCTTCGCGATGTTCGGCGCGATGACCTACCTGCCCACCTTCCTCCAGGTCGTGCAGGGCGTCAGCCCGACGATGTCCGGTGTGCACATGCTGCCGATGGTGGTCGGCGTGCTGCTGGCCTCGACCGGCTCCGGGCAGATCGTCAGCCGCACCGGCCGCTGGAAGGTGTTCCCCGTCGCGGGCACCGCCGTCACCACCTTCGGCCTGCTCCTGCTGCACCGGCTCGACGAGAACAGCTCGACCGCCGAGATGAGCGCCTACTTCTTCGTCTTCGGCCTGGGCCTCGGCCTGGTGATGCAGGTCCTCGTCCTCATCGTGCAGAACGCCGTCCCCTACGAGGACCTGGGCGTCGCCACCTCCGGCGCCACCTTCTTCCGCTCCATCGGCGCGGCCTTCGGCGTCGCCATCTTCGGCACGGTCTTCGCGAGCCGCCTCGGCACCGAGCTCACCGACGCCTTCCGCGGCACGCAGCTGCCGCCCGGCGTCTCCGCGGACTCGCTCAAGGCCGACCCGCGCGGCATCGGCGCCCTGCCGCCCGCCCTGCGCCCGGAGGCCCTGCACGCCTACGCGTCCGCCATCACCGACGTCTTCCTGTACGCCGCCCCGGTCGCCCTGCTCGGCTTCGCGCTGGCCTGGTTCCTGAAGGAGGACCGGCTGCGCGGCTCCGTCACGGCGCCCGACGGCTCCGAGACCTTCGCCACCAACCCGGTCGAACGCTCCTCGCACGACGAGGTCTGCCGCGCCCTGTCGGTGCTCGGCACCCGCGAGGGCCGCCGGGAGATCTACCGGCGCATCACCGAACGCGCGGGCTACGACCTGCTGCCGGCGGCGAGCTGGATGCTGCTGCGGGTCAGGCGGTACGGCAGGGTGGAGCCGGCCGTGCTCGCCGAGCGCAGCCCCGTCCCGCTGGCCGCCGTCATGGCCGCCGCCCGCCAGGTGGAGGAACGGCACCTCGCCGTCCGCGAGGGCCCCGACCTGGTCCTGACGGACCTGGGACGCGAGTACGCCGCGCATCTGGCGAAGGCCCGCGAGGAGTCGCTGGCCGAGCTGCTCGGCGACTGGTGGGGGCCGGACCGGCCGACCGACCTGGTGCGGCTGGTGAAGGAGCTCAGCGGCGAGCTGTGCGGCTCGGAGCGGGAGCGCCCGCACGACCAGCGCAGCCTGACCAGGACGGCCTGAGCGGCTTGGTGAACCAGTGCTCGGCGTACGGGTCGTCCTTGTACGCCTCGGTCTCCGTGTAGCCGAGCCGCGCGTACAGGGCGCGGGCCTCGACGAGGTCGCCGCGCGTGTCCAGGACGATCCGCGCGGCGCCCAGCTCCCGCGCGGCCTCCTCGGCGGCCCCGACGAGCAGCGCGGCGCCGCCCCGGCCGCGCAGGTCCTCCCGGAGGAACACCCGGGTCAGTTCGGCCGTCGTGCCGTCCAGCAGGCGTACGCCCGCGGTGCCGGCCGGCTCACCGGCGTACCGCGCCACCAGCAGCCGGCCCCGCGGCGGGGCCAGGTCGGCGCCGGACTGCGCGGCGATCTCCCGCTCCAGCTCGGCCGGTTCGGTGCGCCGGTCCTCGTGCAGCAGGTACCAGCGGTCGCTGACCTCCGTGTAGTACGCGCGCCACAGGGCGGCGGCGACGGGGGAGTCGGGCGGTTCGGGGGCGACGGTCCAGGTCATGACGGGCATTGTCGGGACGGCCCGGTCCGGTGCGCGAGCGTATTTTCCCACCGATGCGCCGATGGCGCTTCCCGTGCGCCGTTTGAGGGGATCCTGCGCGGCAACACGGAGTGCGAACCGGCCGCTCGGAGAGCCGGTAGGGCCGAGAACCCGGAAGGCACACATGTCCACAGGCGTGATCATCGCTCTGATCGTGGTCGTGGCGGCCGTACTCGTCGTCGCGGCCGTCCTGGCCTCGCGCACGCGGGGCTCCCACGGCGGAAACCTGAAGCGGCGCTTCGGGCCCGAGTACGAACGGGCCGTGGCCCGGCACGACGGAGACACCAAGGCCGCCGAGCGTGAACTGGCCGAGCGCGTCGAGCGGCACGGGTCGCTGCACACGAGGCAGCTGGACCCGGCCGAGCGCGAGCGGTTCGAGGCGCGCTGGACGGCGGCGCAGGAGCGCTTCGTCGACTCCCCGCGTGAGGCGGTCGGCGAGGCGGACCGGCTGATCGCCGAGGTCGCCGGAGCGCGCGGCTTCCCGGACGGCGGACAGTACGAGGAGCAGCTCGCCGCGCTGTCCGTGCACCACGCCCACCACGTCGACGGCTACCGGCGCGTGCACCGCGTGACGTACGCCCGCGTGGACGGCGCGCAGGACAGCGGCGCGGGCACGGAGGAGATGCGCGCGTCCCTCGTCGAGGCGCGCGCCCTGTTCGAGGACCTGGTGAGCCCGTCCCGCCACGACGGCGGCCGGCACCGGGCCGAGGTGGAGGGCGAACGCCCCGCACCGGCCCGGTCGCACCACGCCTGGTCGTTCAGCAAGCGCCAGCCGAAGGAGAGTTGAGCCACATGTCCGACGTGACCCGACAGCCCGGCGGCACCCCCGCCGAACGAGACCCGCACACCCCCGACCCCCGAGGTGACGCCGCGCTGGGCACGGGCCCGGCGGGCGGCATCGACCCGGCGTCCGGTACGCGCCCGGCGGGCGGCACCA
>NZ_WWHX01000938.1 GCF_009862125.1 Streptomyces sp. SID5910 | reverse complement strand
CGGCGGGCCCAGAGGGTGAACGGGACGACGAGCAGGGGCGAGGTCGCGGACCCGGGCGTGTAGCCGCGGACGAGGCCCGCCTGCGCGAGGTGGACCAGGCCGTGCAGGCCGAAGGCGTTGAGCGCCGTCTGGTACACGGCCGACCGGCCGCCGGTCAGGTGTCCCGCGGTGGACGCGGCGGTCACGATGACGGCCATCGCCCCCACCGCGACCGCGAATTCGCGCGGCTCGGCCGACCCGGCCCGCCGCCACACCGCCTCCGGGACGGCCGGGTACCGCTCGCGCAGCGCGGGCAGGTTGCGCCGCCACCAGCCCGGCATGGCCACCAGCTCCTCGGCGTCGTGCAGCGCCCAGGCGGCCAGCAGCCCCAGCGTGACCGCGCCCCCGACCATTTCCTCACGCGATGAATTGCTCACGCGGGTCAGTCTGCTACACGCCCACGATCCCGTTCCACCGCTTCGCGAACTCCGTGCGCTGCCCCGCCGAGATGTCCTTGGCGATGGCCAGCCGTTCGCGCATCCGCGCGTCGGGGAAGATCAGCGGGTCCTCGGCCAGGGCGGCGGTCTCCTCGTCGTCGCTGGAGGCGAGCACGTCCTGGGCCGCGGGGACCGGGCAGACGTAGTTGACCCAGGCGGCCAGTTCGGCGGCGACCTCGGGCTGGTAGTAGAAGTCGATCAGCCGCTCGGCGTTGGCCTTGTGACCGGCCAGGTTGGGGATCATGAGGGACTCCGCCCACAGCTCGGCGCCCTCCTCGGGGACGACGAACTCGATGTCCGGGTCGTCCGCCTGGAGCTGGATCACGTCACCGGAGTAGGCCTGGCAGGCCAGGACGTCGCCGCTGGAGAGGTCCTTGATGTAGTCGTTGCCGGTGAAGCGGCGGATCTGGCCCTTGGCGACCTGCTTCTCCACCTGGTCGCAGACCGTGTGGAAGTCGTCCGTGTGCCAGTCGGTGATGTCCACGCCGTTGCCCTGCATCAGCAGCGCGAAGGACTCGTCCATGCCGGAGAGCAGGGTCACCCGGCCCTTGAGGTCCTTCGCCCACAGGTCGGACACGTGCCGGATCTCGCGGCCGAGGCGACGGCGGTTGTAGGCGATGCCGGTGATGCCCGACTGCCACGGCACGGTGTACTTGCGGCCCGGGTCGAAGGCGGGCGAACGCAGCAGCGGGTCCAGGTACTTGGTGACGTTCGGCTGCCGGGAGCGGTCCATCTCCTGCACCCAGCCGAGCCGGACGAACCGGCTGCACATCCAGTCGCTGATGACGATGAGATCGCGGTCGGTGGACTGGTGGTTCATCAGGGACGGGCTGATCTTGCCGAAGAACTCGTCGTTGTCGTTGATCTCCTCGATGTAGTCGACGGAGATCCCGGTCCGCTTCTCGAACGCGTCGAGCGTGGGCCGCCGGCTCGGGTGCTCCTCGTCAGTGTCGATGTAGAGCGGCCAGTTCGCCCAGGTGAGCCGGTGCTGGGTGGCGGACCGGTCGGTCGCGGCGCGGTCGCCGGGGGCGACGTACGCGGCCGGCACACCGCAGCCGGCCAGCGCGCCGAGCGCGGCGGTGCCGCCCAGGCCGCGCAACAGGGACCGGCGGGAGAGCGAGGGCGTCCTCGGGAGCAGGGGCATGGCCGCAGCATCCCGCGTCCGTCCGCGCGGCGGCAATCGACGCTGCGTCGAGCCCGTCCGCCCAGGCCGGACACCCTGTCGACCCTGGCACGGACCCGTGCCCGTACGCACAGCGGCCGGGCACGGCCCCGTACCCGCACGCACCGCGGCCCCGGACGGGGGTTCCCGTCCGGGGCCGCGCGGGGCCGGGGCCGTCAGGCGTCCAGCGACGTCATCACGTGCTTGATGCGCGTGTAGTCCTCGAAGCCGTAGCCCGAGAGGTCCTTGCCGTAGCCGGACTTCTTGAAGCCGCCGTGGGGCATCTCGGCGACCAGCGGGATGTGGGTGTTGATCCACACGCAGCCGAAGTCGAGCCTCTTGGACATCCGCATGGCGCGGCCGTGGTCCTTGGTCCACACGGACGAAGCCAGCGCGTAGTCGACGCCGTTGGCCCACTCCACGGCCTGGTCCTCGTCGCGGAAGGACTGGACGGTGATGACCGGGCCGAAGACCTCGTGCTGGATGATCTCGTCGTCCTGCTTGAGGCCCGAGACGACGGTCGGGGCGTAGAAGTAGCCCTTGTCGCCGACCTGGTGGCCGCCGGCCTCGACCTTGGCGTGGGCGGGCAGCCGCTCGATGAACCCGGCGACCTGCTTGAGCTGGTTCGGGTTGTTGAGCGGCCCGTACAGGACGTCCTCGTCGTCGGGCTGGCCCGTCTTGATCTCGGACGCGGCCTTGGCGAGGGCGCGCACGAACTCGTCGTGGACCGACTCGTGGACCAGCACGCGGGTGGCCGCCGTACAGTCCTGGCCGGCGTTGAAGTAGCCCGCCTCCGAGATGCCCTCGACGGCCTTGGGGATGTCGGTGTCCTCGAAGACCACGACCGGCGCCTTGCCGCCCAGCTCCAGGTGGACCCGCTTGAGGTCCTTGGAGGCGGACTCGGCGACCGACATGCCGGCCCGCACGGAGCCGGTGATGGAGGCCATCGCCGGGGTCTCGTGCTCGACCATCAGGCGGCCGGTGTCGCGGTCGCCGCAGACGACGTTGAAGACGCCCTTGGGCACGATCGAGCCGATGATGTCGGCCATCAGGGCGGTGGAGGCGGGGGTGGTGTCCGAGGGCTTGAGGACGACCGTGTTGCCCGCGGCGAGCGCCGGGGCGAACTTCCACACGGCCATCATCATCGGGTAGTTCCAC
The DNA here is from genome assembly GCF_009862125.1 of Streptomyces sp. SID5910. GTDB lineage: Bacteria > Actinomycetota > Actinomycetes > Streptomycetales > Streptomycetaceae > Streptomyces. The sequence goes on along the minus strand of NZ_WWHX01000938.1, from coordinate 4,370 downwards.
GGCGCGACCTGCGCGCAGACGCCGATCGGCTCGCGGCGGATCATGGAGGTCAGGCCCTCCATGTACTCACCGGCGCTGCGGCCCTCCAGCATCCGGGCCGCACCCGCGAAGAAGCGGATCTGGTCGACCATCGGCGGGATCTCCTCCGAGCGGGTCAGCCCGATGGGCTTGCCCGTGTTCTCCACCTCCGCCGCGATCAGTTCCTCGGCCCGCTCCTCGAACGCGTCCGCGATCTTGAGGAGGGCCTTCTGCCGCTCGGCCGGGGTGGTGTCGCGCCAGGCCGGGAAGGCCGCGGCGGCGGCCGCCATGGCGGCGTCGACGTCCGCCTGCCCGGACAGGGGCGCGGTCGCGTAGGCCTCACCCGTCGCGGGGTTGACCACCTCGGTGGTCCGTCCGTCGGCGGCGTCCCGGAACTCACCGTCGATGTAGTTGCGCAGACGACGCAGCTCGGTGCTCACTGCCGGCCCTCCAAGTTCGGTGTCTACTTCAGGTCTCTCGCGTCCGGACTCTGCCGATGTCCAAACACTGAGACACCCACCCTAGACGGAGACCCGACGTTTTCAACACCCCCGATCCCCTCCGCATTGCGAAATCCGCAGACTGGACGTGCTCAGACAACGAATTTCATCGATCCGGCCTTGCAAAAGTGTCGATACGTCGTGCACAGTGAAGTCGTGGCCAGTCGAAGCGCAGACCCGAAGGACTCCCGCGAGTCCAGGAACGGCGGACCCCAGTTGGACGCCGTCTCCCTCGCCATCATCGAACAGCTCCAGGAGGACGGCCGCCGGCCGTACGCCGCGATCGGCAAGGCCGTGGGCCTCTCCGAGGCGGCCGTGCGCCAGCGCGTCCAGAAGCTGCTCGACCAGGGCGTGATGCAGATCGTCGCCGTCACGGACCCGCTCACCGTGGGCTTCCGCCGGCAGGCGATGGTCGGTGTCAACGTCGAGGGCGACGTGGAGTCCGTCGCCGACGCGCTGGCGGCCATGCCGGAATGCGAGTACGTGGTGATGACCGCGGGCTCCTTCGACCTGATGGTGGAGGTCGTCTGCGAGGACGACGACCACCTCCTCGAGGTCATCAACCGACGCATCCGGGCCGTCCCCGGAGTGCGCTCCACCGAGAGCTTCGTCTACCTCAAGCTCAAGAAGCAGACCTATATGTGGGGAACCCGATAATCGTGAGCACCGACAGCCCCAAGGACCTCAGCAGGACCGCCTACGACCACCTGTGGATGCACTTCACCCGCATGTCGTCGTACGAGAACGCCCCCGTCCCCACCATCGTCCGCGGTGAGGGCACCCACATCTACGACGACAAGGGCAGGCGCTACCTCGACGGCCTCGCCGGCCTCTTCGTCGTCCAGGCCGGACACGGCCGCCACGAGCTGGCCGAGACCGCCATGAAGCAGGCGCAGGAGCTCGCCTTCTTCCCGGTGTGGTCCTACGCCCACCCGAAGGCCGTCGAGCTGGCCGAGCGCCTGGCCAACGAGGCCCCGGGCGACCTCAACAAGGTCTTCTTCACCACCGGTGGCGGCGAGGCCGTCGAGACCGCCTGGAAGCTCGCCAAGCAGTACTTCAAGCTGGTCGGCAAGCCGACCAAGTACAAGGTCATCTCCCGCGCGGTCGCCTACCACGGCACCCCGCAGGGCGCCCTGTCCATCACCGGCCTGCCCGGCCTGAAGGCCCCCTTCGAGCCGCTGGTGCCCGGCGCGCACAAGGTGCCGAACACCAACATCTACCGCGCGCCGCTCTTCGGCGACGACCCCGAGGCCTTCGGCCGCTGGGCCGCCGACCAGATCGAGCAGCAGATCCTCTTCGAGGGCCCGGAGACGGTCGCGGCCGTCTTCCTGGAGCCGGTCCAGAACGCGGGCGGCTGCTTCCCGCCCCCGCCCGGCTACTTCCAGCGCGTGCGCGAGATCTGCGACCAGTACGACGTGCTGCTCGTCTCGGACGAGGTCATCTGCGCCTTCGGCCGCCTCGGCACCACGTTCGCCTGCGACAAGTTCGGCTACGTCCCGGACATGATCACCTGCGCCAAGGGCATGACCTCGGGCTACTCCCCAATCGGCGCCTGCATCATCTCCGACCGCCTGGCCGAGCCGTTCTACAAGGGCGACAACACCTTCCTGCACGGCTACACCTTCGGTGGCCACCCGGTCTCGGCCGCGGTCGGCATCGCCAACCTCGACCTGTTCGAGCGCGAGGGCCTCAACCAGCACGTCCTGGACAACGAGGGCAACTTCCGCGCCACCCTGGAGAAGCTCCTCGACCTGCCGATCGTCGGCGACGTCCGCGGCAACGGCTTCTTCTACGGCATCGAGCTGGTCAAGGACAAGGCCACCAAGGAGTCGTTCAACGACGAGGAGACCGAGCGGATCCTGTACGGCTTCCTGTCGAAGGCGCTCTTCGACAACGGCCTGTACTGCCGTGCCGACGACCGCGGCGACCCGGTCATCCAGCTCGCCCCGCCGCTGATCTCCAACCAGGAGACCTTCGACGAGATCGAGCAGATCCTGCGCGCCACGCTGACGGAGGCGTGGACGAAGCTCTGATCCCGCAGGCCGCCCCGCGGCGCTCCGGTCATCCTTCCGGATGATCATCACCGGCCCCGGTGCCGTCCGTTCGAGTGAGAAACGGCGGCCCGGGGCCGCGTGCTGTCCGGCCGCACCCCGGTGACTGCCTACGGTGCCTCGTGACCGATCGGCCCCGCCTTCGTTCCCCCGGACGGGGGAACGACCGGGGAAAACGGATCAGAACCGAGGTGTACGCCCATGGAGGCTCCGCCGGACAACGACGTGCTCTGGGCTCGCGCCCTGCACTTCCAGCACCACGACGGCTCGCCCGCGCTGCAAGGCGTCTCGCTCGGCGTCCGGGAGGGCGAGATCCTCGCCGTCAGCGGCCCGCGCGGCAGCGGCAAGACGACGCTGCTGCGGTGCCTGTCGGGGCTGCTGCGGGTGCAGGACGGCGAGGTCTGGTTCAACAGCGTGCCGGTGCACACCATGGGCCCGATCGGCCGCGAACGGCTGCGCCGCGACCGCTTCGCCTGGATCGACCCCTCTCCCGCGCTCGTGCCGGAGCTCAGCGTCTGGGAGAACACCGCGCTCCCCCTGATGCTGCGCGGCACCGCCCGGCGCCGGGCCAAGACGACCGCCCTGGAATGGCTGGACCGCCTCGACGTCGGCGGCGTCTCCCGCCGGCGCCCCCACGAACTCCAGCAGGCCGAACGGCAGCGCGTCTGCATCGCCCGCGCCCTCGCCGTCACGCCCTCGGTGCTGTTCGCCGACGAGCCGACGGCACCCCTGCACCGCGCCGACCGCGCCCAGGTGCTGCGCACGCTCACCACGGCGGCCCGCTCGCACGGCATCACCGTGGTCCTGGCCACGCACGACACGGGGACCGCCGCGCTCGCCGACCGCACGGTCGCGCTGCTGGACGGCCGGCGGGTACGGACCGTGCACCTGCCGCCGGTGACCGAGACCACGGTGGCCTCCTCGGGCCCCGCGACGGAAGGCCGGGCAGCGTGCTCGCTCTCCGTCTGAGCCGCCGCGCCCGGTTCGCCGTCCAGCTGCGCCGCCTGCTGGTCGCGGCGTTCTCGGCGGGCACGGGCTTCCTGCTGCTGTGCGCCCTCGGGCACGCGATCGGCCACTCCGACTCGACCGGCGCCTCCGCGCTCCGCCTCGCCTGGTGCGCGGCCCCCCTCGCCGCCACCGTGTACTTCGCCGTCGCCGTGGCCCGTACCGACCCGGGCACCCGGCCCCGGCCCGGCCTGTCGGCGATCGGCCTCGGACCCGGCCGGCTGATGGCCGTCTCCGCGACGACCACGGCCCTCGCCGGGGCGATCGGCTCGCTGGTGGCCCTGCTCGCCTTCCTCCACCTGCGCGGCGACCTGACCGCCAGGCCCTTCGACGGCGCCGCGGCCGACTCCCTCGCGGTCGGCCTGCGCCTCCCCTTCCCCGCGGCCGTCACCCTCCTGACGCTGCTCCCGGCGATCGCGTCCGCCGCGGTGGCCCTGTCCCTCCGCCCCCGCGAGGCGCGGCCCGCCCGCTCCACGGGCACCCGCGGCTACGGCCGCTTCGGCGCGTACGGCTGGGGCACGGCCCGCGAAACCTTCGGCACCTACGGCCGCTTCGGCGCCCGCTGGCCCCAGACCCCCACCACACCCCCAGCCCCGACACCTCCGGCCACCACCGACACACCCGAAGCCCCCATGCCCGCAAGCAGCCACACCACTCACCCCGCGGACAGCCACGCCACTCACCCCGCGGACAGCTACGCCCCTGAGCCCGCGGGCAGCCGCGCCGCTCAGCCCGCGGGCAGCCACACCCCCCAACCCGCTCAGCCTGCGGGCAGTCGTGCCGCTGGGGCGGCACG
>NZ_WWHX01000937.1 GCF_009862125.1 Streptomyces sp. SID5910 | reverse complement strand
GCCACGCTCCTCCCCGAGGGCCCCCGCATCCGGCGTCCGGCCCGTTCCCGCGTCCCCCCGCTGCCACGGAAACCGCCCGCCTGCCCCACCGCCGGAGGCACCCGCGAGGAGGACGTCCTCCTCCGGCTCCGTGCGGCTCTGCGGTTCCCACGGGTCGCCGCGCACGGTCCGGTGGCCGTCGCCCGTCATCCGGGCGCGCACCGCGTCCGCGAGGCCGCGGAACCACACCTCCTCGTCGCCGTTGTCCAGCAGCGCCACGAGTTCGTCGGTGAACGGCGTCGGCGTGCGCGGATCGCCCGCGTCGATCCGGTGGTTGGCCTGCACGCTCATCAGCAGCAGCACGCGCCGCTTGTCGCGGAACGTCTCCCAGATCCACGCCGCGTTGCCCGCGAAGCAGCAGTCCAGGACGACCACGATCCGCCGCGCCCCGCTCGCCGCGAGCACCGTCAGCACGGTGGTGAACATCTCCGCGCCCGGGAAGACCGCGTGCCCGCCCGCCACCACGCTCGCGTTGCGCATCTGGAGGAACAGCTCGTCGCCCGCGCTCGGTATCGCCCCGTGCCCGGCGAAGTACAGCAGCAGCACGCCCTCGGCCTCGTCGGCGGCGGTCCGCAGCGCCCGGCCGAAGTCGACCTGGTCCGGCGAACGGCACACCGTGATCTCCCGCTCGCGGAACACCCGGCCCCGCCGCAGCGCGTCCCGCAGCCGGTTCAGGTTGTGCCGGACCGCGGGAAGGTCGCCGGGCACCCCGTACGGCGGCTCCGTGAGGTCGTACTCGGACACCCCGACCAGCAGCGCCCGGTTCGCCTGCCCACGCGGGTCGTGACCCGTCACCGGCCGCCTACCTGTCGTCGAGGTTCACCGGCTCGACGCGCGCCTCGGGCGGCTCGCCGTCCTCCACCCCGCTGCGATTGGCCCGCCAGGCCTCCACGGCCCCCTTGACCTGGTCCAGCACCTCCTGGACCACCACGGCCGCACCGCCCCCGACGAACGCCACGACGATCTCCATGCCGATGCCCATGGGCGCGCCGGCCTCGTCGGCCCGGCGCCGTTCGTCGATGCGCAGCCGGCCGGCCCGCACCAGCTCGTCGAGCGGTTTCTCCCGGGCCAGCCACTTGTGCAGGGCACCGATGTCGCTCTCGCTCGCGGTGCCGTCCAGCCGGACCCGGACACCGCGCGTCACCACTCCATCCCCCTCAGCCATAACTCACCATCATGGCACCGCTGTTGTGCACAGGGGAGGGTTCGTACGCCGCCGTCGCGATGCGCACGCGGGCGCACGCGCCGGCCGAGGACGCGCGGAAGGGCGTCAGCCCTGGGTCTGCAACCGGCTGAGCTCGCGCTGCACATGGCTCAGCGCACCCTCGCGCCGCCCGGGGACCCGCCCGCGCAACGCGGCGAGCGCGGCGCCCAGTTCGCGGGCCGGCACGGCGTCGCGGATCCGGCCCCACTGGTGGTGGGCCCGGTCGACGGCCGCCTCCACGGCGGGCGTCCCCGGCTGCTGCCCGGCCCGCAGCCGGGCCTCGGCCACCGCCAGCCACGCGCGGCAGCTGCGCACCGGGTCCCCGGCGAACATCGCCAGGTCGGCCCGGACCTCCGCCCAGTGCAGCGCGTCCTCGGAGGCGGGCCCGAGCGCCAGCCCGGCGGCCCGCTCGTGACGGGCGGCGAGCGCGTCGGCGTCCCCGTGCCGCCCCGCCCGTACGGCGTCGGCGATGACGGCGTGCGGGTCGCCCGCCACCGGCGCCGGTGTCAGCACCAGGTCGGCGCCGCTCCCCCCGCCCTCGGCCGCGCAGCGGGCCAGCGCCTGCTGGTGCAGCTGGTCCGGCGGCGGCCGGTGCCCGCTGCGCAGGATCGTCGCGACCCCGCGCATGTACGCGGGGGCGGCCACGGTCCGCCGTGCGGGCGGCGGCGCGACGCGACCGTAGACGGCGTTGTTGCGCCCCGAGTCCAGCGGGTGGGCCCGCAGCCACTCCCAGGTCTCCTGGTCGGCGTGCAGGTCCAGCAGCAGCGTCGTCGCACCGGTCGGCCGCAGCCGCAGTTCCTCGCGGATCCAGTGCCAGGGCAGGGCGGTGTAGCGGACGGTGGCGGGCGTCGTACGGGCCAGTGCCAGATGGGGCAGCCGCTCGCGCCGGTCGAGCTGGAGCTGCCCGGTGACGTACACGGTCAGCGGGCCGGGGGCCGCCGCGGCGGCGCGGAGCCGGGTGAGGACGGCCTGCGGCTCCAGCGGGTCGGCGAGTTCGACGACGTTCGCCGTGTCCGTCCCGGCCAGCACGGCGGGCGGCACGGCGGCGAGCACGGGGAGCACGGAGGCCGCGTCCACCAGGCTCCCCCGGCCCACGGGCGACGCCGCGAGCAGCAGCACGGTTCCGGGCATGTCCCCTCCCCCTGTCGATCACGTACGGCAGCACGGTAGCCGCTGCGGCCGCGAAGCGGGCAGTCAGCCGTTCAGCCGCCGTACCGCGAACACGGTGGTGTCGTCGACGAGCCGCCCCCGGCAGTGCCGCAGCGTGCCGTCCCGGACGAGGGCCACCAGCCGCCGCGGCGCCGCGCTGCGCGGATCGGCGGCGACGGCGCGGGAGACGTCGTCGGCGGGCCGGTGGAAGCGTCCGGCGGCGTCGCGTGCCTCGGTCACCCCGTCGGTGACCAGCAGCAGCGTCTCCTCCGGGGCGAGGGCCAGCCGGTGCACCGTCACCGACGGCCCGGGGAGGAGGTCGCCCATGCCGAGGGGCAGCCCGCCGGTGACGGCCATGCGCCGCACGCCGTGCGGGCCGACGGCCAGCGGGGGTTCGTGGCCGAGGACGACGGCGTCCACGGCGTCGGGCAGCCCGGGGGAGAACTCGATCAGCACGGCGGTGGCGAAGCGGTCGCCGCCGGACTGGCCGACGGCCGCTGCGTGCCCGCGGTGGCGCAGGATGCGGACCTCCAGGCGTTCGGCGACCGTCGCGAGGTCCGCCTCGTGGTAGCCGGCCTCGCGGAACGTGCTGAGCAGCGCGGCCGCCGTCTCCACCGCGCCCAGCCCCTTGCCCTGCACGTCGCCGACGAGGACCCGGGTGCCGTGCGGGCCGGGCTGGACGTCGTAGAAGTCGCCGCCGACACGGGCCTCGGTGTCGGCCGCGAGGTAGACGGCCGCGATCTCCAGGCCTCCGAAGACCTCCGGGAGCGGGCGCAGCACGGTGCGGCGGGTGGTGTCGGCGATGTTCCGCATGTGCAGCATGCGCCGCTCGCCGGCGACCCGGACCGCGGCGGCGGCCACCGCGATGAGGCCGCCGAGGACGACGAGGACCAGGCCGGACGTCCCGGTGCGCTCGTGGTGCTGCCAGACGTTGTCGGCGAGGACGTAGACGACGGCCGAGAGCACCGCGAGGGCGGCCGTGCCCAGGACTCCGCAGACCGCGGCCGCGATGCCGGGCACGAGGACGGTCCAGGAGATGATCTGGAACGCGGCGGTGTGGACGTCGGTCACGGTGATGCCGGCGAGCAGCACCAGCGGGAAGAGCCAGGCGACGCTGCGGCCGCGCACGCTCAGCAGCTCGTGCCGGGACACGGCGTCGCCCCGGCCGGCGGCCCGGACGAGCCCCTCGACCGGCCGCCACCGGCCGCGCACCGGCCTTGCGGGACGACCTCTCGCGCGACCCCTCACGGGGGTCAGCGAAACACGTGCCCCCACGGCCCGCATCCTGACTTGCCACCCGCCCCCGCCAGGTGTGCTCTGGTAGACGGGGGCGAGGAGAGAGGAGTGCTCTCATGGCTCACGCGGTACCCACGCCCAAGACCTCCGCCGGCCCGGCCGGCCGCCGTACGACGCCCGACGTCTTCGGCCCGCGGACCCATCTGCTGGCGAAGTGGGCGGTGCCCGTCGTGGCCGGGCTGATCTACGGCTACTGGGCGGCGGCCAACCGGCGCTACGGCGGCCCCGTCACCGGCTGGAACCTGCTCTTCGGCTTCCTGACCGCGCTCGCGTTCGTCGTCCTGTACGCCGTGGTCCGGGCGGTGGCGCAGCGGCTGCCGCGCGAGGGCCACGCGGTGCTGTGGGGCGCGTTCGCGGGCAGCGCGCTGGGCTTCCTGTACGTGCAGAGCGGCGTCGCCATGTTCACGTGCATCCTCGCGTCCCTGCTGCTGGCGGGCGCGGTGACGGCGGCGATGTTCTACGTCTTCTACTCCCGCGAGGACGCGACGGGCCACCGCGTCTGAGCCCGCCGTCCCCGCTCCCGGCGACGGCACGCGGTCCCCCGGGCCCCGGTCACCCGACCGGGGCCCACCCGTGTCCGGCTTCGGCCGTTCGGGGCGTCCGGCGGGCCATTTGCAGTCACCCCGGTCGCCCGGGCCGGGGCGCGGGCCTTGCCTGGAAGGGTGCCCTCACGTCTTCGGAGCGCCCTGTCGGCCGTCCTGATCGCCCTCGCCTGCCTGCTCGCCCCGTGCGGCACGCTGGCGGGCTGGGCGGCGTACGGGCTGGGCGACACCGGCCGGTACGTCGCCACCATGGCGCCGCTCGCCGCCGACCCGGACGTGCGGGACGCGGTCGCGGACACGGTGGGCGACGGGGTCATGAACGAGGTGGGCGCCGGTCCCCTGCGCACGACCGTGCGCCTCTACGTCGAGGACGCCGCCCGCTCCTTCACCCGGACCGAGGCCTACCGCGCGGGCTGGGACGCCGCCAACCGGGCCGTCCACGCCGCCGTGCTGCGCGCCCTGCGCGACGAGGGGGCCGCCGGGCGCCCCGTCACCGTCGACCTGGCCCCCGTCACGGCCCGGGTCCGCAGCCGGCTCCTCCAGGACAACGTGCCGATGGCGCGGCGGATCCCCGTGCGGCACACCGAGGTCACCGTGCTCCCGGCCCACGAGGTGGACCGGCTCAGGAAGGGCTACCACGTGCTCGACGTCGCCGCCTTCTGGCTGCCGCTCGCGGCCGTCGTCTTCGCCGTCGCCGGCCTCGCCCTGGCCGCCTGCCGCCGGCGCGCGCTCACGGCCACCGGCCTCGGCACGGCCGTCGGCGGGGTGCTGCTCGCCCTCGCCGTCCTCCTCGGCCGCCGGCTCACCCTGGCCGAGCTGCCCGGCGCGGTGGACGGCCCGGCCGCCGGCGCCGTCTACGACGCCCTCACC
>NZ_WWHX01000936.1 GCF_009862125.1 Streptomyces sp. SID5910 | reverse complement strand
ATGGCCTGGCGGATCCACCAGGTGGCGTACGTCGAGAACTTGAAGCCCTTGCGGTAGTCGAACTTCTCGACCGCGCGGACCAGGCCGGCGTTGCCCTCCTGGATGAGGTCGAGGAGCGGCAGACCGCTGCGCGGATAGCGGCGGGCGACCGCGACGACCAGGCGGAGGTTGGAGCGGATGAAGACGTCCTTCGCCCGCTCGCCCTCGGCGATCAGCGCCTCGAGCTCCTCTCGGGTGGCATCCGCCCCGGTCTCCTCGTAGCCTTCGAGGACCTGCCGCGCGAACACACCCGCCTCGATGGTCTGGGACAGCTCGACCTCCTTGGCGGCGTCGAGCAGCGGGGTCCGCGCGATCTCGTCGAGGTACATGCCGACCAGATCGCGGTCGGCGAGCTCGCCGCCGTTGGCGCGGACGCTGGTTGCCGCGTCGGCCGTCTCGCCGGTGGCGGACTTACGACGGGCGACGGCACGGGTTGCCATGCGTGCTCCCTTGCGATGAGTGGTTCAGCGGGTGGTCCTGCGGACGTCGGGCACCGTGTGGGTTGTCTCCGGTATCTGTCTCTGCTGTGGCGGGATCCGTCTCCGGACTCCCTCCCGGACTCTCCTCGGGTGCCCTGCATCCGATGGAAACAACGACTGGAATCCGGACAGAATTCCCAACCCGCCCCCCGATTTTTCTGATCATGCAGTACCCTGTGCCGCCGCAGGAGGAGGATCGATGCCGCCGGAGCGCACGGATGTCCAGGTCAGGCCGGGGACCGACGACGACCTCAAGGCCCTCACCGAGCTCTACAACCACTACGTACGTGAGACGCCCATCACGTTCGACACCGAACCCTTCACCCCGGAAGGGCGCCGTTCGTGGCTGCTCTCCCACCCTGAAGACGGCCCCTACCGGCTGAGGGTTGCCACGGACGCGGACTCACAGGAGATTCTGGGCTACGCCACATCCAGCCCTTATCGCGCCAAGCCCGCGTACGCGACGTCGGTGGAGACCACCGTCTACGTCGCCCCGCACGCCGGCGGCCGGGGCATCGGCACCCTGCTCTACACCTCGCTCTTCGAGGCCCTGGCCGGCGAGGACCTGCACCGCGCCTACGCGGGCATCGCGCTGCCCAACGCGGCCTCCACGCGGCTGCACGAGCGCCTCGGCTTCCGGCACGTGGGCACGTTCCGCGAGGTGGGCCGCAAGTTCGGCCGCTACTGGGACGTGGCCTGGTACGAGAGGCCCCTCCAGGGCCCCTCCTGAGCCGGCCGTCAGCCGAACTGCACCGACCGCTTCGCCAGCCCCATCCAGAACCCGTCGATCACCGACTCGCCGAGGTCCAGCTCACCGGCCGCGTCGGCCGCGCCCATCGTGACGAACAGCGGGGCGAAGTGCTCGGTGCGCGGGTGGGCGAGCAGGCCCGCCGGGGACTTGCGGGCGAAGTCGAGCAGCGCGTCCACGTCACCGGTCTCCAGCGCGCGCCGACCCCAGTCGTCGAACTCCGCGGACCAGGCGGGCACGCCGCCCTGGCGCAGCGCGGCCAGGTTGTGGGTGAAGAACCCGGAGCCGACGATCAGCACGCCCTCGTCGCGCAGGGGCGCGAGCCGGCGGCCGATCTCCATGAGCCGGCCCGGGTCGAGGGTAGGCATGGAGACCTGGAGGACGGGGATGTCGGCGCCGGGGAACATCTCGACCAGCGGGACGTACGCGCCGTGGTCGAGGCCGCGGTCGGGGACGTCCTGCACGGGCGTGCCGGGGGCGCGCAGCAGCTTGCGGACGGAGTCGGCGAGAGCGGGGGCGCCGGGGGCCTCGTAGCGCACCTGGTAGTAGTGCTCGGGGAAGCCCCAGAAGTCGTGGACGAGCGGGACGGTGCGGGTGGCGCCGAGGGCGAGCGGGGCCTCCTCCCAGTGGGCGGAGACGACGAGGATCGCCTTCGGACGCGGCAGCCCGGCGGCCCAGGCGGCGAGCTGCCCGGGCCAGACGGGGTCGTCGGCGAGGGGCGGGGCGCCGTGGCTGAGGTAGAGGGCGGGCATGCGCTCCCGCACGTCGGTCGGCATGGCGGCGGCTCCCCATCTTGATCGTTACTACGCGAACTACTTGAACTACTTGAAGTCTCAATCTCTCTCGAAGACGAATCTACGCCCCTTTTGTTTAACCTTCAAGAAGTGGCCTCGTAGAGTGGGATGCATGAACACGGCACCCATCCCGGCCCCCGCCGACGAGCCCCGCTGGCTCACCGACGAGGAGCAGCTCGTGTGGCGCTCCTACATCGAGGCCGCCACCCTCCTGGAGGACCACCTCGACCGCCAGCTCCAGCGCGACGCGGGCATGCCGCACGTCTACTACGGCCTGCTGGTCAAGCTCGCCGAGTCGCCGAGGCGGCGCCTGCGGATGACGGAACTGGCCAAGTACGCGAAGATCACCCGCTCCCGCCTCTCGCACGCGATCGCCCGCCTGGAGAAGAGCGGCTGGGTGCGCCGCGAGGACTGCCCGTCCGACAAGCGCGGCCAGTTCGCGGTGCTCACGGACGAGGGGTACGCGGTCCTGCGGCAGACCGCGCCGGGCCATGTGGACGCCGTACGCCAGGCCGTGTTCGACCGGCTCACCCCGGAACAGCAGAAGTCCCTCGGCGAGATCATGCGGATCGTCGCCGAGGGACTTCAGCCCGCCGAGGCGGGCGCGGACCTGCCCTGGCTGCGCTGAGCGGATCGCTCAGGAGCCGGGCAGGTCCGCGGGGGAACCGTGCGTACGGGGCGTCCCCTCCCCCTACGCACGGGAGGCGCGGGTGCTGCTCAGGGCCCGAGGGGTGTCATCGCCGGTGTCAGTGGACTGTCAGTGGGCTGTCAGTGGGCGACGACCGGCACCGGCAGTTCGTCCTCGACCCCGTCGCCGGAGCCGGACCCCGTGACGGGCGCGCTGCCCGGACGGCCGGCGGTGACGAAGGTCAGGGCGATCACACCGGCGGCCACCAGGATGCCGACGGCGAACCAGATCGCGCTGGTGTAGCCGTGCACCATGCCCTCCAGCTGGACCAGCTGCTGCTGGGACCGGCCGGCGGCGCCGCCGATGTGGTCGGCGATGTAGGACGTGGTGGCCGAGGCGGCGATCGTGTTCAGCAGGGCCGTACCGATGGCACCGCCCACCTGCTGCGAGGTGTTGACCATCGCGGAGGCGACACCGGCGTCCCGCGGCTCCACGCCCTGGGTGGCCAGGGACATGGCCGGCATGAACGCCGTACCCATGCCGAGACCGAGCAGCAGCATCGCGGGCAGCAGCACGGAGGCGTACGAGGTGTCGACCGCCAGCTGCGTCAGCAGCAGCATGCCGACGGCGGCGACCAGGAAGCCGGGGCCCATCAGGAGACGGGCCGGGACGCGGGTCATCAGACGGGCGCCGATCTGGGTGGAGCCCGTGATCATGCCCGCGACCATCGGCAGGAAGGCGAAGCCGGTCTTCACCGGCGAGTAGCCCTGCACGACCTGGAGGTAGTAGGTCAGGAAGAGGAACAGCCCGAACATGCCGATGATGGCGAGGCCCAGCGAGAGGTAGATACCGCCGCGGCTGCGGTCGGTGATCACGCGCAGCGGCAGCAGCGGCGCCTTGACCCGGCCCTCGACCAGCACGAAGGCGGCCAGCAGCACGACGGACGCGACGAACATGCCGATGGTCAGGCCGTCGCTCCAGCCCGCCGACTCGGCGCGGGTGAAGCCGTACACGAGCGAGACCAGGCCGAGGGTGGACAGGATCACGCCGGGGATGTCGAGCGGGGAGCGGTTGCGGCTGCCCGCCGGCTCGCGGATGACCAGGTACGCGCCGGCCGCGGCGACGACCGCGAACGGGACGTTGACGAAGAAGGTCCAGCGCCAGTCCAGGTACTCGGTGAGGAAGCCGCCGAGGATCAGACCGACGGCGGCACCGCCACCGGCGATCGCGCCGTAGATGCCGAACGCCTTGGCGCGCTCCTTGGCGTCCGTGAACATCACGGCGAGCAGGGAGAGCGCGGCGGGCGCGAGCAGCGCGCCGAAGGCGCCCTGGAGTGCGCGGGAGCCGAACATCATCGCCTCGTTGGTGGCCGCGCCGCCGAGCGCGGAGGCGACGGCGAAGCCGGCGAGACCCGTGACGAAGGTCCGCTTGCGGCCCCACAGGTCGGCGATGCGGCCGCCGAACAGCAGCAGACCGCCGAAGGCGAGGGCGTAGGCCGTGACGACCCACTGCCGGTTGCCGTCGGAGATGCCGAGGTCCTGCTGCGCGGAGGGAAGGGCGATGTTCACGATGGTCGAGTCGAGGACGACCATCAGCTGGGCGAGCGCGATGAAGACGAGCGCCTTCCAGCGGCCGGCGTCGGGGACGCCGGGGGCGTGAGCCTTGACGGCTGCTTGAGACATGGGGATACCCACTTCGGGACTTCGTGACGGAAAAAGGTCGGTAAAAGGGACGACTTGACCCGGGGCGACGGCCGCGGTGCCGCCGTCCTCCGGTCAGACGATCATGAACGTGATGGAACTGCTGATGGTGGGACTACTGGTCGCAGGGCCGGCGCAGGTCCTCCAGGGTCACGGCCGTACCCGGCAGGTCGGAGCGGGCGGGAGCCCGCAGCCCGTCGAGGAACAGCTGAAGATGGCGGTGGACGAACCGGTCGGCGCTCACGCACCCCGTACCGGCCGGGGGCCGGCTGAGCTGGGCCGCGGCGATCATCACATCGCCCACGCCCACGTCGCCGCGGAGCTGTCCGGCCGCGGCGGCCCGTTCCATGACCTCGGAGACGAGCCGCTCGACCCGGTCGCGCGCGGCCTCCAGGTCGGGGTGGTGCTGGTCGAACGTGCTGGACACCATCGGGCACAGGGCGCTGATCCGCTCGTCGGCGGCGGTGTGCACGAAGCGCTCCAGCGCCTCGAACGCGTCGCCGGTCTGCGCGAGCGCGTCCTCGGCGGCCCGTGCCGTGCGGTCCATGACCGAGCAGACGACCTCGCGGACGAGGGCGTCACGGTCGGGGAAGTTGCGGTACACCGTGGCGTTGCCGACGCCGGCCCGGCGGGCGACCTCGTCGAGCGGCACGTCGGGGCCGTGCTCGACGAACATCTCCCGGGCGGCGGTGACGATCCGCTCCCGGTTGCGCAGAGCGTCGGCGCGCGGCCGGGTCGCCTTGCGCTGCACGGGGGTTGCGGTCTGCACGGCGTACTCCTCAAGGCTGGTGACGTATGCGGTGAAGCTTGGTGTGTCCGATCCGGGGACTGCCTCCCCGCTTCGCTCGGACACAGGGCTAAACGGGGAAGGGATCCCCGGTTATTTCCCGCGGCCGGAATGTTTCCCGGTGACCCGCGTCACATCCCTCCGAGCCCTCCGTGACGCCCACCGACTCCGGTGGGCCACCGCACGACCAGGACGCCCGCGACCAGGGCTTTCGACGACCACGGGCGCACCGCCCCCGGAGCCCGCCGAGGGCTACCCGCGAGAAACCCACGATCGGTCCGCTCCAGCGCGCGTCCGCACACCCCTCGGCACAGGGTGAACGCATGGGTGCAGTCGGTGACCGGCGGCTGCCGTGCTCCGGGAGGTCCGCATGCAGCCGCTGCCGCAGGTGCGGCCACCGAGCCGACGCATACGCCTGCGCCGTCCGGCCGCGATCGCGACCGTCGCCGTCCTGACGCTCGCCGTCAGCACCTCGGCGGGCACCGGCCGGCTCGCCCCCGGAACCTCCACGTCGGGCCCCGGCCCGGCCACCCTGTCCCACTCCCCCGCGCACGGCCCCTGCATGATCAGCGGCGGTTCCGAGATCCAGATGTCGGAAGGCGTCCCCACCTCGTCCGGGTACGCCCGCTCCACCGGCACCGTCCGCGCCCTCAACCTGATGATCGACTTCTCCGACGCGCCCGGCGAGGGCAAGGCCCTGGACCGGTACGACGAGTTCTTCCCGCAGACCCGGCAGTGGTTCCGCACCAGCTCCTACGGCCGCCTCGACTACCGCCCCGAGACCCCGATCCGCGGCTGGCTGCGCATGCCCAAGTCGTTCGCCGAGTACGGCATAGAGCGCGGCGCGCCCTTCGAGCCCGGCTACCGGGAGCTGGTGCAGGACCTGGTGTCGGTGGCCGACGCGAAGGTGGACTTCCGCGCGTACGACCTGCTGAACGTGCTGGTGACACCCAACGCGGGCCCCTCCGCCCTGGACACGGTCCTGTCCGTCACCTTCGCCGGCAACGCCGAGGCCCCGGTCGCCGACGGCGTCCCGGTGGCGAACGCGTCCTTCGTCTACTCCCGCCAGGACGACGGCTCCGGCTCCTACGGCAAGACCGGCTACCGCGTCCTCCCGCACGAGAACGGCCATGTCTTCGGCCTGCCCGACCTCTACACCCAGGAGGGCGGGGGCGCGGTCGGCCACTGGGACATCATGAGCGAGGACTGGGGCGCCAACAACGACCTGCTCGGCTGGCACAAGTGGAAGCTGGGCTGGCTG
>NZ_WWHX01000935.1 GCF_009862125.1 Streptomyces sp. SID5910 | reverse complement strand
TGTGCACCTCCGCGATGGTCTACGGCGCGCTGCCGGACAACGAGCTGCCGCTGTCCGAGGACGCCGAGCTGCGCGCCACGGCCGAGGCGACGGGCGTGGGCGACCTGCTGGAGATCGAACGGCTGGCCCGCCGCGCACCCCGCGCGCACCCCGGGCTCAATGTCACCGTCGTCCGGCCCGCCGTGCTGGTCGGGGGCATGGACACCGCGCTGACCAGGTACTTCGAGTCGCCCCGGCTGCTCGTGGTGGCCGGGTCCCGGCCCGCCTGGCAGTTCTGCCACGTCGACGACCTGTGCAGCGCCCTCGAGTACGCCGTCCTGGAGAAGGCCGACGGGGAGCTGGCCGTCGGGTGCGACGGCTGGCTGGAGCAGGAGGAGGTCGAGGAACTCAGCGGGATCCGGCGGATGGAGCTGCCGTCGGCCGTCGCGCTGGGCGCCGCGGCCCGCCTGCACCGGATCGGACTGACGCCCTCCCCGGCCGGGGACCTGGCGTACACGATGTACCCCTGGGTGGTCAGCGGCAGCCGGCTGCACGACGCCGGGTGGCGGCCGAAGTACACCAACGAGGAGGTCCTCGCGGAGCTGCTGGAGGAGGTCGCGGGCCGGCACACGGTCGCCGGGCGGCGCCTCGGGCGCAAGGACGCGACGGCTGCCGGTGCCGCGGGCGCGACGGTCGCCCTGCTGGGCGCGGCGGCGGTGGTGCGGCGGGCGCGGAAGGCCCGGCGGCGGATCTGAGGCGGGCGCCGTCCTGTAGGAGGCTCCAAGGCGGTACGCGCGCGTGCCGGGCGATGACGCTATTCCGCGCCGCGCGCGCCGTGGGGCACGATGGGCGTATGGCATCCACGAACGACCACCCCGGTGAGCAGGCCGCACCGGACCCCGTCAAGCTGATCGGCATCCGGGAGACGCCCCTCTCCCTGGACGAGGTCTTCCGGGCCGTCGGGGACGACGCGGCCGGCGGGACCGCCCTGTTCGTCGGGACCGTGCGCAACCACGACGGGGGCACCGACGTCGACCGGCTCGGTTACTCCTGCCATCCCACCGCCGAGGCCGAGATGCGGCGGATCGCCGAGAAGGTCGTCGCCGAGTACCCCGTACGGGCGCTCGCCGCCCTGCACCGGGTGGGGGACCTGGAGGTCGGGGACCTCGCCGTGGTCGTCGCCGTCTCGTGCCCGCACCGGGGCGAGGCCTTCGACGCCTGCCGGAAGCTCATCGACGACCTCAAGCACGAAGTGCCCATCTGGAAGCACCAGACCTTCTCCGACGGCACCGATGAGTGGGTCGGCGCGTAGCGTCGTCGTTGAGGGGTGGCGGTCGGGCGACGGCTGGGCGGGTCGGGGCCTGCTGAGGTCCGGCGGCCCCGTTCGGCCGCACCGGCACCCTCCCGACTCCGGTTGCGTAACCGGCCCCCCGGCGTGAGCGTTGTCACGGCGGATGGTTAATCTGCTGATCAGTCAGTCGCGGAGCTCATGGGGTTGGGAGGTCGGCATGGCGGCGCTCGCCTGGTTGCTGATTCCGCTGGTGGCCGCGGTGGCCGCGGGCCTGTGGGGAAGCTGGGCCAACCGCACCCGCAAGGCCCGCAGCGACGGCCCCGAGCTCGACGGGTACGCCCGGTTCCGCGAGGCGATGGAGAAGTCCCGCACCGGAGCCTGACGGCCGCCCCGGACGGGGCAGCCGCCCTGACGGTGCTCCGACAGCGGCGTCCCGTAATGTCGTCCCATGCCACGCCGCACCGCGACGATGCTCGCCTCCACCCTGATGCTGATCGCGCTCCTGTGCGCGGGTGTGTTCATCCCCGTGCCCTACTCGGAGATGTCACCGGGGCCGACGGTGAACACCCTCGGGGACCACGACGGCGAGCCGGTGCTTCAGATCTCCGGACACAAGACATATGAGGCCAGCGGTCACCTGAACATGACCACCGTCCGGGTCACCAGCGCCGACTACCGGATGAACCTCGTGGAGGCCGTCTACGGGTGGTTCTCGCACGACAACCGCGTGGTGCCGCACGACACGCTCTACCCGGACGGCAAGACCGAGGAGGAGGCCACCCAGGAGAACGCCGAGGAGTTCAGCCAGTCCCAGGAGAGCGCCAAGGTCGCCGCCCTGAAGGCACTGGACATCCCGGTGAAGTCCTGGGTCATCGTCTCCACGGTCGTCAAGGGCTCCCCGGCCCAGGGCCGGCTGCACGCCGGTGACGTGATCCGGGCCGTGGACGGCACCACGGTCAAGGAGCCCGGCGACGTCGCCGACCTGGTGACCAAGCACAAGCCCGGTCAGAACGTCGTCTTCACCATCGTGCCGGCCAAGGAGCAGGCCGCCGCGGAGAAGGAGAACCGGACGCCGACGAAGACCGAGGACGTCACGATCACCACCGCGGCCTCCGCCGACGCCGGCCAGAAGCGCGCCATCGTCGGGATCAGCGCCGGGACGGACCACACGTTCCCGTTCTCCATCGACATCAAGCTCGCCGACGTCGGCGGACCCAGCGCCGGTCTGATGTTCGCCCTCGGCATCTACGACAAGCTCACGCCGGGCAGCCTCACCGGCGGCACGTTCGTCGCCGGCACCGGGACGATCGACGACGCCGGCAAGGTCGGTCCGATCGGCGGCATCGGGATGAAGACCATCGGCGCGCGGGAGAAGGGCGCCCGGTACTTCCTGACGCCCGCCGACAACTGCGCGTCCGCCGCCGCGGACACCCCGGACGGGCTCACCCTCGTGAAGGTGGACACCATCGACGACGCCATCGGCGCCCTCGGCGACATCCGCTCCGGGAAGACCGCCGACCTGCCGAAGTGCACCGCGGGATAGCTCCGGACAGACGGCGCCCCGGGCGGCCCGGCGGGCCGCCCGGAACCGTCCGGGACTACGCCTCGAAGGTCGCCGTCAGCGCCTGGGCCAGGCCGGGCACCAGATCGGAACCCGTGAGGACCTCGGTCGCGGAGTCCTTCTCACGCAGCCGCAGGGCGGAGTCGCGGGCGCCGTCCCGCAGCACCGCGACCGTCATCCGGACCTCCTGGCGGTCCGGGTGCTCGGCCACCCACCGCGTGAGCTTCGCCCCGTCCAGGTCTCCCGGCACCTGGGCCTCGGCGGACGGCGGCAGCATCAGGCGTTCGACGGCCAGCGCGCAGCCGACGACGGCGTCGGGCCAGGCGATGGTTCCCAGGAACTCGTCCAGCGGCTGGTCCGTCGGAATCTCGTCCTGCTCGATCGGGGTGAGGCCGGAGCTCTCCGTCTCCTCCTGAAGACCGAGCCGGTCCGCGAGTGTGGGCTGGTCGGCCCGCAGCCGTGCGGTGTCGACAAGGGCGAAGAGGCGTGCGGGCTGGTCCCAGCCGAGGCCGGAGACGTACTCGTCGATCTCGAGCACGGCCCGGGTGAGGGGGCTCGCTGCCATGGGGGTGTTGGACATGGTCACAATCCTGCCTCGTTCCTGGGCCGAATCGGGAACCGAGTAAACGATGAGTAAGTTGCATAGGTGTGGGCCCACGATGACGAGGGCGCACGGGGGGCCCACGAACCCGAGGGCCTGACGGAACAACAGCGACTTCGAGGTGCGCACCTTGGCTTTCCAGATGCCGGACCGAGGCGGAGGCCCGACGGGGCCACGGATCAGAGTGGGCCGCCCGTCCCGGCGTGTCCGCACCCTGCTGATGACGCTCGGTGTCCTCGCCGTGCTCGGCATGGCGTTCACCATGTTCGCGGGCTTCTGGACGGACTGGCTGTGGTACCGGTCGGTCCACTACTCGTCGGTGTTCACGACGACACTGTGGACCAAGATCGGTCTCTTCTTCGTCTTCGGCCTGCTCATGGCGCTCGCCGTCGGCCTCAACATCTGGCTGGCCCACCGGCTGCGCCCGCCGCTGAGCGCGATGTCGATGGAGCAGCAGAACCTCGACCGCTACCGGATGGGCATCGCCCCGTACAAGAAGTGGCTGCTGCTCGGCATCACCGCCCTGGTCGGTCTGATCGCCGGCGCCTCCGCGTCCGGCCAGTGGCGGACGTGGCTGATGTGGGTCAACGGCGTGCCGTTCGGGCAGAAGGACCCCCAGTTCAAGCTGGACGTCTCCTTCTACGCCTTCGACCTGCCCTGGTACCGGTTCCTGCTCGGCTTCGGCTTCGCGACCGTGATCATCTCGCTGATCGCCGCCGCGCTCACCCACTACCTCTACGGCGGGCTGCGCGTCACGAGCCCGGGCGCGCGCGCCACGGCCGCGGCCACCGGTCACCTGTCGGTGCTCATCGGTGTCTTCGTCGCCCTCAAGGCGGTCGCCTACTGGCTCGACCGGTACGGACTGGCGGTGAAGTCCAGCGACTTCAAGGCCACCGACAACTGGACGGGCCTGAGGTACGTCGACGCCAACGCCTACCTGCCGGCCAAGACGATCCTGTTCTGCATCGCCGTCATCTGCGCGCTGCTGTTCTTCGCCACCCTGTGGCGGCGCACCTGGCAGCTGCCCGTGATCGGCTTCGGCCTGATGGTCCTGTCGGCCATCCTCATCGGCGGCCTGTACCCGGCGCTGGTCCAGAAGTTCGAGGTGCAGCCCAACGAGCAGGCCAAGGAGGCGCCGTACGTCGAGAAGAACCTGGAGGCGACGCGCAAGGCCTACGACATCGAGGGCACCCAGGTCACCGAGTACGCGGGCGAGGGCAAGAGCGAGGACAAGGCCGGACTCCGTGACGACGTCGACGCGACGGCGTCGATCCGGATCATGGACCCGAACATCATCTCGCCGACGTTCCAGCAGCGCCAGCAGATGCGGAACTACTACGCGTTCCCCAACAACCTGGACGTCGACCGCTACTCCAAGGACGGCAAGGACCAGGACACGGTCCTCGGTCTGCGCGAGCTGAACCTGGCCGGCATCCCGAAGAAGAACTGGATCAACAACCACTTCCGCTACACCCACGGTTTCGGAGTGGTCGCCGCCAAGGGCACCCAGGTCGACTCCGAGGGACGCCCGGTCTTCACCGAGTCCGACCTGCCGTCCAAGGGCGACCTCGGGACGTACGAACAGCGGGTGTACTACGGCGAGAAGACCACCACGTACTCCATCGTCGGCGGTCCCCAGAAGGAGATCGACTACTCCGACGACAACGGTGAGAAGACCACCAGCTACAAGGGCGACGGCGGGGTGGACCTGTCCAACCCGGTCAACCGGGCCGCGTACGCGGTGGCCTTCAGCGAGCCGCAGATCCTCTACTCCGGCGCCATCGGCGACGGATCGAAGATCCTCTACAACCGCACGCCGAAGGAGCGCGTCGAGGCGGTCGCCCCGTGGCTGACCATCGACGGCGACGCCTACCCCGCGGTGGTGGACGGCCGGATCCAGTGGATCGTGGACGCCTACACGACGACCAACGGCTACCCGTACGCCTCCCGTACGACGCTCGGCGACACGACCGCCGACTCGCTGACCGCGCAGAACGACTCGCGCGCGGTGGTGGCCCAGCAGAACCAGGTCAACTACATCCGCAACTCGGTCAAGGCGACCGTCGACGCCTACACGGGCGACGTCAAGCTGTACCAGTGGGACACCCAGGACCCGGTCCTGAAGACCTGGATGAAGGCGTTCCCGGACACGGTCAAGGCCAAGAGCGAGATCTCCGACGCGCTGATGTCCCATCTGCGCTACCCGCAGGACCTGTTCAAGGTCCAGCGCGAGCTGCTCACCCGCTACCACGTGAAGGACGCCACGACGTTCCTCAGCGGCAGCGAGGTGTGGCAGGTGCCGGACGACCCGACCAACAAGTCGGGTGACGCGGTGCCGCCGTACTACCTGAGCATGAAGATGCCCGACCAGCAGCAGCAGGCGTTCTCGCTGACGACGACGTTCACGCCGATCGGACGCGACAACCTCAGCGCGTTCATGGCGGTCGACGCGGAAGCGGGCACCAAGGACTACGGCAAGATCAGAGTCCTGAAGCTCCAGACGAGCACGACGGTGAACGGACCGAAACAGGTCCAGAGCCAGTTCAACTCCGAACAGGACATCGCCGAGTCCATCAGGCTGCTCAGAGGCGGCGACTCGGAGGTCGAGTACGGCAACCTGCTGACGGTGCCGCTCGACGGCGGGCTGCTCTACGTGGAACCGGTCTATGTGCGCGGTGGCGACCTCAAGTACCCGCTGCTGCGAAAGGTGCTGGTGTCCTACGGCGGCAGCACGGCCTTCGAGGACACGCTCGACGCGGCCCTGAACAAGGTCTTCGGGGCGGAGGGTTCGACCACGGAGCCACCGGACCAGGGCGACGACACCACCACACCGCCGCCGACGTCCACCAACCCCACGGTCCAAGAGGCGTTGAACGACGCCCAGAAGGCCTTCACCGCCGGCCAGGAAGCTCTCAAGGAGAACGACTGGACGGCGTACGGCAAGGCGCAGAAGGACCTGGGTGACGCCCTCAAGCGGGCCGAGGACGCGCAGGCCCAGGCCGGCCGGAGCGGCGGCGGGGACAAGAACGGCGACGGCAAGAACCAGGACGGCAAGAAGCCGGCGGACAAGGCGAGTCCGAGTCCGACCCCGACCGGCACCGCCGACGGCTCGGGCAGCGGCTGAGCTGGTCAAACGCCCACCCCGCGCCGTGATACGGTTGTGAACACAACGGCGCGGGGTGGAGCAGCTCGGTAGCTCGCTGGGCTCATAACCCAGAGGTCGCAGGTTCAAATCCTGTCCCCGCTACTGAAGTCGTGAGCCATCGGCGAACGACAACGAAGGCCCGGATCCCATTTGGGATCCGGGCCTTCGTGATGTGCGAACGCATGTGCCGACGACGGTGACGGCCGCGCCGATGGCGGGAGTTGGGGCGATCCGTGTTTGACTTGTCTCCCTGTGGGCATGTCGACAAAACGCTGAAGTGACCTCAATGGCTGCGGTATACCAGGTGTACCCGGGTTGCGGGTGGTGCGACGATGGACGTTATGGGGGACATGGCAAATCTGTTCGAGACGGGGCGTTTTGTGCAGCCGTCCGGCCGGGAGGAGCCCGGGGACGAGGCTCAGGAAGCCGCCGACGAGGCCGCCGAGGAGGTGCGCCGGCGGCTCGCCGCCGACGCCGGTGACGTCGAGGCGATGAGCGTGCTCGGGGCCATGCTGCTGCGCCGCGGCGATCTCGACGGAGCCGAGTCCCACCTGCGTGCCGCCACCGCGGCCGGTGACCGTGCCGCCGCCAACAACCTCGGTGTCCTGCTGCACCAGCGCGGCTACGCCGACGAGGCCGCCGGATGGTGGCGGATCGCCGCCGTCGCAGGCTCCTGCGCCGCCGCCCACGCGCTGGGCCGGCACTTCCGCGAGCGCGGGGACGAGCCCGCCGCCGAGTACTGGCTCCGCCAGTCCGCCGAGCAGGGACACGTGCTGGGCGCCTACGCGCTCGCCGACCTGCTGGAGCACCGCGCCGACGCGGCCGGCGCCGAACGCTGGCTGCGGGCCGCGGCCGAGCGGGGGCATAGGGAGGCCGCGTACCGGCTGGCCCGGGCGCTGGACCGGCAGGCCGGGCGGGACCTCGACGGGGACGGCGGAGCCGGTGTCGTGCGCTCCGTGACCGAGCCCGCCGAGCAGGCCGAGCGGACCGAGGGCGGCGAGGAGGCCGAGCAGTGGTACCGGCAGGCCGCCGCGCGCGGACACCGGCGGGCCGCACTGCACCTCGGGTCGATCCTGGAGCGACGGGGCGAGCTCAGGGAGGCCGGGCGCTGGTACCTGACGTCCGCCAAGGACGGCGAGGCGCGCGCCGCCTGCGCGCTGGGCTTCCTGCTGCGCGACGCCGGGGACACCGAGAGCGCCGCCGTGTGGTGGCTGCGGGCCGCGCAGGACGGCGACGGCAACGCGGCCAACGCGCTGGGCGCGCTGCACGCCGAGCGCGGCGAGCCGCAGACCGCCGAGCGCTGGTACCGCGCCGCGCTGAACGCCGGGGACGACAACGGCGCCTACAACCTCGGGCTGCTCTGCGCCGAGCAGGGGCGGACCTCGCAGGCCGAGCAGTGGTACCGGCGGGCCGCCTACGCCGGGCACCGGGAGGCCTCCAACGCGCTGGCCATCCTGCTGCTGCGCGCCGGGGACGCGGCCGGTGCCGAGCCCTGGTTCTCCAAGGCCGCCGAGGCGGGCAGCGTGGACGCCGCCTTCAACCTCGGGATCCTGCACGCCGGGCGGGGCGAGGACGCCGCGGCGCTGCGCTGGTACGAGCGGGCCGCCGCCGCCGGGCACACGGAAGCGGCGCTCCAGGTCGGGATGGCGCGGCTGCGGGACGGCGACGAGCCGGAGGCGGAGCGGTTCCTGCGGTGCGCGGCGGGGGGCGGCAGCCCGGAGGCCGCGTACCGGCTGGCCACGATGCTCGACGCGCGCCGGCCGCCGGCGCCCGCGCACGAGCTGGGCGAACCAGCGCAGGAGAAGACCGAGTGCGAGGAGTGGTACGAGCGGGCGGCCTCCCAGGGGCACCGCCGGGCGCAGGTGCGCGTCGGGATGCTGGCCGCGGCGCGGGGTGACGTGGTGGAGGCGGCGCGGTGGTACCGGGAGGCGGCCGAGGCCGGTTCGCGCAACGGCGCCTTCAATCTGGGGCTGCTGCTGGCCCGGGAGGGCAGCGAGCCCGAGGCCGTCGTGTGGTGGCGCCGGGCCGCGGAGGCGGGGCACGGGCGGGCGGCGCTGCGGCTCGCGCTGGTGTGTGCGCGGCGGGGGGAGCTGGAGGAGGGGCAGCGGTGGGCGGACCGGGCGGTGTCGCTGGGGCCGCGGGAGGTGGCGGGGCGGGCGGCGCGGTTGCGGGACGCGTTGCGGCAGGAGCTGTCGGCGTGACGCTGCGCTGAGCCGGGGCGCGTGTGAAGGTGCCCGGGGTTTCGGGTGCCCGGGGGTGGGTGTCGCGGCCCGGCGGTGCGGGGTGCCGCTGCGCCCACCCGTGCCGCCCCAGCGGCACGACTGCCCGCAGCTGGGTGGGGCGGGAAGCGATTTGCTTCTTGTCGTGGGGGTGACGTAGTGTTTTATTCATCGACGCGGGGTGGAGCAGCTCGGTAGCTCGCTGGGCTCATAACCCAGAGGTCGCAGGTTCAAATC
>NZ_WWHX01000934.1 GCF_009862125.1 Streptomyces sp. SID5910 | reverse complement strand
GGCCCGGTGACCGCGCCGGGCACGCCCGCGGTGGCCGCCGGTTCGTCGACCGACTCCAGGAGCTCACCGGCGGACACGGTCACGTCCAGCGTGACGTCGAGCCCGTCCTCGTACGGCTTCGCCAGCCGCACCGCCCGCACGGCCAGCACCTCGAAGGAGGGCGGCCGCCCGAAGACGGCGAGCGCCGTACCGTGCGCCTGGAGGCGTACGGCGGCGCCGCGGTCGTAGTGGAGCAGGCGGGAGAGGAAGGCCGCGAGGTCGGCGGCCTCACCCTCGTCGGCGAGGTGGAGGACCGTCATGCGGCGACGGCCTCCTCCTCGTCCTCCGCCTTCTCGCCCGTCGTCTTCCCGTCCGGGCCGTCCGTGTACTCCTGGAGGAACTCCCGCTCCTCCGCGGTGATCCGGCGGGGCCGCTGCGCCTCGAAGTCGAACGGCACGATCACCGTCGACGCGCGGACGTAGACCTGGTCGCCG
Organism: Streptomyces sp. SID5910; assembly: GCF_009862125.1. Taxonomy (GTDB): domain Bacteria; phylum Actinomycetota; class Actinomycetes; order Streptomycetales; family Streptomycetaceae; genus Streptomyces. The sequence continues at coordinate 9,325 of NZ_WWHX01000934.1, read as the reverse complement.
TCCTTCACCTCGTAGGTGAGCGTGAAGGACGCCGCCCTGATCTGGGTGACCCACAGCTCGATGTCCACGGGCGCGTGCCGGTGGACGAGCTGCCGCTTGTAGTCGATCTCGTGGCGCGCCACCACCGACCCCTGCTGGAAGTCCTTGTCCGGACGGAACAGGAAGTCGATACGGGCCTCCTCCAGGTACCGGAGGAAGACCACGTTGTTGACGTGGCCGTACGCGTCCATGTCCGCCCAGCGCAGCGGGCAGCGGTAGATGTGCCGCAAGATCGATCAGCCCCGGGTCAGCTTCTTGTAGGTCGCACGGTGCGGACGCGCCGCGTCCGGGCCGAGCCGCTCGATCTTGTTCTTCTCGTACGACTCGAAGTTGCCCTCGAACCAGAACCACTTGGACTCACCCTCGTACGCGAGGATGTGCGTGGCCACCCGGTCGAGGAACCACCGGTCGTGGGAGACGACCACGGCGCAGCCCGGGAACTCCAGCAGCGCGTTCTCCAGGCTGGAGAGGGTCTCGACGTCGAGGTCGTTGGTGGGCTCGTCGAGGAGCAGCAGGTTGCCGCCCTGCTTGAGGGTGAGCGCGAGGTTCAGGCGGTTGCGCTCACCGCCGGAGAGCACCCCGGCCGGCTTCTGCTGGTCCGGGCCCTTGAAGCCGAAGGCGGAGACGTACGCCCGGCTCGGCATCTCGACCTGGCCGACGTTGATGTAGTCCAGCTCGTCGGAGACGACGGCCCACAGCGTCTTCTTCGGGTCGATGTTCTCGCGGCTCTGGTCGACGTACGAGATCTTGACGGTCTCGCCGACCTTGATGGAACCGGAGTCCGGCTCCTCCAGGCCCTGGATCATCTTGAAGAGGGTGGTCTTGCCGGCGCCGTTGGGACCGATGATGCCGACGATGCCGTTGCGGGGAAGCGTGAAGCTCAAGTCGTCGATGAGCACCTTCTCGCCGAAGCCCTTGCTGAGGTTGTTCACCTCGACCACGACGCTGCCGAGCCGCGGGCCCGGCGGGATCTGGATCTCCTCGAAGTCCAGCTTCCGCATCTTGTCGGCCTCGGCGGCCATCTCCTCGTACCGGGCGAGGCGCGCCTTGGACTTGGCCTGGCGTCCCTTGGCGTTGGAGCGCACCCACTCCAGTTCGTCCTTGAGGCGCTTCTGCCGCTTGGCGTCCTTGGCACCCTCGACCTTGAGGCGGGTGGCCTTGGTCTCCAGGTACTTGGAGTAGTTGCCCTCGTAGCCGTGCAGGCGGCCGCGGTCGACCTCGCAGATCCAGCCGGCGACGTTGTCGAGGAAGTACCGGTCGTGGGTCACGGCCACGACGGTGCCCTCGTACTTGGCGAGGTGCTGCTCCAGCCAGTTGACGGACTCGGCGTCGAGGTGGTTCGTCGGCTCGTCGAGGAGCAGCAGGTCGGGGGCCTCAAGCAGCAGCTTGCACAGCGCCACACGCCGCTTCTCACCACCGGAGAGGTTCGAGACGGGCCAGTCGCCGGGCGGGCAGCCCAGCGCGTCCATGGCCTGCTCGAGCTGGGCGTCGAGGTCCCAGGCGTTGGAGTGGTCCAGGTCCTCCTGGAGCTTGCCCATCTCCTCCAGCAGCGCGTCCGAGTAGTCGGTCGCCATCTGCTCGGCGATCTCGTTGAACCGGTCGAGCTTGCCCTTGACCTCGGCGACACCCTCCTGGACGTTCTCCAGGACGGTCTTGTCCTCGTTCAGCGGCGGCTCCTGCAACAGGATGCCGACGGTGTAGCCGGGGGTCAGGAAGGCATCCCCGTTGGACGGCTGCTCCAGGCCCGCCATGATCTTCAGAACGGTGGACTTACCGGCGCCGTTCGGCCCGACCACACCGATCTTCGCGCCGGGCAGGAAGCTCAGCGTGACGTCATCAAGGATCACCTTGTCGCCGTGCGCCTTGCGCGCCTTGCGCATGGTGTAAATGTACTCAGCCAAGAGAAACCGTCCGGCAGCTTGATCAGGCAGTGGGCAGATACACCCCATCTTGCCGTACCGCCACCCCTACGCGGAAACGCGTTCCCTGCGGGGGCGCTGACCTGGCCTTTCCCGGATGCCGCCGGAACCTCGCCGGTCACGGCCGGTCACGGCCGGCCTCGGGCGCCCTGACACGGCCCGGGGACGGCCCGGCCCGGGGGTGCCGCTCCCCCGCCGCGCCGGACTACCGTGACGACGTGACCAGCGCGGCGGAGCGCCCCCTTCTCTTCCTCGACGTGGACGGCCCACTGATCCCGTTCGGATCGCCGGCCGGTCACCCACGGGCCGACCCCGCACCCGCCTCGTCCCCTCAGGGGAACCCGCTACTGCCCCGGCTCGATCCCGGGCTCGGACCGCGCCTCCTGGCCCTGGGCTGCCCTCTCGTGTGGGCGACGACCTGGATGGAAGAGGCGAACGAGGTCGTGGCCCCGCGCATCGGCCTGCCGAGGCTGCCCGTCCTCCCGTGGCCGGACGCCGGTGCCGGGGACGGCCCGCGGGGCCTGCACTGGAAGACCCCCCTCCTCGTCGAATGGGCCGACGGCCGGCCGTTCATCTGGGTCGACGACGAGATCAGCGGCATGGACCGCCAGTGGGTCGCGGCCGCCCACCCCGGCCCCGCCCTCCTCCACCACGTCGACCCGGCCGAGGGCCTCCGGGACGCCGACTTCCATGCCGTCGCGGAATGGCTCGGAGTCGTCACGCCGCGCTGAGCGCCGTCTCGGTGGGTTCGGGCTCGGTGGGTTCGGGCGATGCGTCCGTCGCCGGGCTGCCTCGCCCGCACGAGCGTGTACCGACCCGCGTCACCGCCCCGCTCACGGTCCCGTCGGCAGTCGCAGCTCCGTGCAGCCGCCGCGCCGCACCTGGTCCTGCGCGAACGCGGTCACGTACTCGCGCAGCAGCACCCGACGCTCGTTCCGCTCGGCCTCCGTCGGGGGCACGTACTTCTCCCCCTCCTCCCTGTACGGGAAGTCGTCCCCCCAGTGCGCCGCGAAACCGGTCCTCTCACCGTCGCACCGGGCGACGGCCCACGCTCTGTCCTCGGTCAGCTCGGGCTTCCAGGGCCCGTCGCCCATCGGCATGGGGTCCGGCCCCGAGCCCATCTCCCGCACGTCCACGCCCCAGTCGCCACGCCAGCTCGTGAGCTCGACGAGCGGCCGGTGCCGGTCACCGTCGCTCGCCGCCTCCGCGTACAGCGTGCACCGGCCGACCATCCCGCCGTCGGCGACGGCGATACGGACCTTGCCGTCCCGCCCCTCCGCCGGGACGCGGGTGGTGGCGAAGGCGGAGCAGGCGGTGCCCCGTGTCTGCGCTCGCGGCACGCGCTTGCCGGGGTCGGGCACCGCGCCGTCCTCCGGCGCGGGCAGCGGTTTCCCACCGCAGCCGAGCTTCTCGGTCACCACGTTCGTCATGCGCACCGCGAGCCGCAGCATGGCCGCCTTCTCCTCGCGGCTCTCCGCGAAGTACGTCCAGGTCCCCACGAGCAACCTGCGCGGATCCCCGTCTTCCCCCTTGCCGCGGTCCGGGCACTCGGGCATGAGGTAGACGAGGCTGTTCTGGAACTCGAAGCCGGGAAGGCCACCGGGCAACACGCCCTGCGGCGGGTAGGAATCTCCGACGAACGACAGCTCTTTCTCCCGGTCCGCCCCGTCCAGGTAGGCGTCGACCGCGACCACGACCTTGTCCCGGTCGGTCACCAGCACACAGTGGTACTGACCGCCGCTCTCGTCGAAGGACTCCCGCTCCTCACCGAGCCGCCCGCCCGGCCGTACCGTCCTCAGGTCCTCGCCCGGCAGTTCGCCCCCGCACGCCTCGCGCGACAGCCACCAGTCCTTCACCGGAGCACGCACCGAGAAGCCGACGACGACCAGTACGAGCACCGCACAGGTGCCACTCCACAGCCACTTACGATGCCGCCACGCCCAACTCTCCACCGCTCTCCCCCGTTCCCCCGCCCACCGGAGCAAACCCCCGCCCCCGCAAGCGATCTTCGTCCGCGCCGCAGTGTGCCACGGGACCTGGCAGGCGACCGACTGGACCGATCACGCCGGCCCGGTGCCCGAGTTCCCGCCCGCCTGGTAGGCGCGGAGCCTCACCGAACCCGTCCCGGCCGTCCCGGCGCACCAGGCGCTCGCGCTGTGCGCCGACACGTCCGGGACGCTCGCGCCCTGGCTCGCCGAGTGGGACCGACGAGGACGAGCTGCGCACCGCATACGGCTGCTCTCCCTCACCGACGAGGCCCGCTGGACGGACCCGCACTGGCCCGGCCACCGCTACTGACGGTGCCGCGCGCGTCCGCCGACGGGCGGGGCGGGTCAGCCCTGCCCGCGTTCGTCCCTCCTGCGGACGAGCAGCAGGACCGCGCCGCCGATCACGACCAGGCCTATGGCGGTGCCGCCGATCAGCGGCGTCGCGTCCGAGCTGCCGGTCTCGGCGAGGTCGGTGTCCGGGGCCGGGTCGACCACCGCGGCCGGGGCCGGCTCACCGAGGGTGCGGGTGGCGGGCTCGACCGGGCTGCTCTGGGTGCGGCAGTCGAGGACACCAGTGAAACGCTGCTCGAACCCGTCGGGACTGCGGACGGTGAAGTCGTACGCCCGGTCCTCCGGCAGCGGCACCGTGACCGTCCGGGTCTCGCCCGCCGCGATGACGTACTCGCTGTCCAGCAGCTCGAAGGTGAACGCCTCGTCGCCCTTGTTGACGGCGGTGATGTCCAGGCCGCCCTTGGCGCAGTTCTTCGCCCCGGACAGCGCGGGTATCGCCCCCTGGTCCGCCCAGGTCGCGCTCGCCGTCGCCGCCACCGTCGACTCGCTGGACCCGGCCAGGATCTGCGTCTGGCTGCGGCTCTCGGAGGCGAAGGCGCGGCCGACCGGCACGGTGGTCGAGGCCTGGACGGTCAGCGGGACGGTGTCCGCCGCGGTGTCCTTCGGCACGTCGAAGAAGATCTGCGTGCCGTCGGTCACCGACGTGACGGGCTTGCCCGCCTTGTCGGTGAACCGCACCCCGCCCGTGGCGGCGTCCGCCGGAGGCGTGACCGCCGCGCTGCCGGCGTTGGTGTGCACCGTCACCGGGCCGAGCCGCTCGCCCGGGCGTCCGGAGACCGCGGGCGGGTCCAGCGTGAGCGACGCCGCCGGCTCGGTCAGGTCGCGGGCGTGCTTGTGGAGGTAGTCCGCGAGCCTTTCGGCCTGCGGGTCGACGGCCTCGACGTCCGTGTCGTCCGAGTAGCGCCAGATGGCCACCTGCGTACCGGCCGCCGCCTCCTGCTCGGTGAGCCCGCCGCGCACCCCGGCCTTCTTCGCGAGCGCCGCGAGGTCGTTGACCTGGGGGTAGGAGTTCTGAAGGATCCAGCGGATGCGGCCGGCGTCCTTGTTGGTGCCGAGCGAGGTCCCGCTCCAGGACGTCTCGTGGTACTTGGCGTCCTTCTGCGTCGGGTTCTGGATGTCGACGCAGTAGGTCTGCAACATGCCGCCGCCGTCGACGGACATCTCGAACAGCCCGGCCGACACCTCCTGGTCACCGGCGGCCCCGCGTATGACCGCGGTGCCGTAGGTCTTCAGGCCGCCTATGGTGGCCGCCGCCCCGCCCTCGCCCTGCGCCGTGCCCTGTGCCGCGGCCGGGGTCGCGCCCACCGCCACGCCGGCTGCGGCGAGCGCGGAGACCAGCACCGTGGCGGCGAGTCGCGCCGCCGCTCCTCGGCCGTTCCGGGACAGGACAGTGAGCGAAGAAAACACCAAATTCCCCTTCGAGCAGGACCCGTTGGCGTGGGGGCACGGTCCCACCAGCAGAATCAGCAGCCCCGTAGGACATGTTCGGCATCCTAAGGACCTGGCGCGCCGCGCCCCTCGGTGATGTTGGTCCGAGCGGTGATCCGACTCGGAATCGTTATGGCCGACACCCCTGTGAGCAGGGCTTATCGACAAATCCACCCGGGTCGTTCCGTGCGCTTTCGCCGATAAGCCGCACTTCGGTCACCCCTGTCGGTCCGCCGGCGTCATCCCACCGCGACGGGTTCCGGCCGCTGTTCGGCCCCGGCGTCCACCGATCCCTCGTGCGGTGTCTCCCAGTTGGGTTCCGGGCGTGGCGGAGAGGCCGTCGTCTCGGCCCTGTTGGTGCGCCGGAACGCCGCCGTCCCCCGCGAGAGGTCGTGTCCGATCGCCACCGCGTCGATGTCCGCGGAGGTCCAGTTCTGCCCCTCGCGCACATCCGTTCGCACCTTCAACCGTCCCTGCACGACGACGGGATCACCCACGGCCAGCGACGCGGCCGCGTTGGTGGCGAGCTGCCGGTTGGCCCACACCGTGAAGAAGTTGGTGTGTCCGTCCGTCCACGCGTTCTTCTCGCGGTCCCAGTACCGCGCGGTGACCGCCAGCCGGAACCGCGCCGACGCTCCACTCGCCAGGTCCCGGTACACCGGCTGGGTCGCCACGTTGCCCACGGCACAGATCATGGTCTCGTTCATCACGAGTCCCTCCCTCCACGCGTACGGGCCCGGCCCGTACGGCTGCTCGTCTGCCTGCCGGCGACCGCTTCCGCCACGATCGCCGCGAGACCAGACTGCCTCCGTCCGGACCGGGCCCGCTGAGCCCTGTGGACCGTCCCCCGCCTGTGGAAAACCCCGCCACCCGAACGGGTGAGGATCTCCCCCGACGGCCTCCCAGACCGCTTCCCGCCCCTACCTCGTCCGGCTCCCCGCCCCCACCCCCGACCCGATGGCCGCCCCCATGCCGGCTCCCACACCCGTCCCCGCGACCCGCCCGTACTGCTCCCGTACCTCCCGGTACCGCAGCAGCTCCGCCGCCAGCGGATCCAGCACCCGGGCCCGGCCGCACCCGGCGGCCGCCTCCCGCAATCGGCGTTCCGCCTCGTACCCGTAGCGCCGTGCCGGTCCGCGTGCCGCCATGCGGCAGCTCCACTCGATGACCGGGCCGCCGACGATGCCGGACAGCATCAGCAGCACCGGCACGCCCAGGTTCGGCGGCATGAACCCGATGATCTGGCCGAGCAGCCACAGCCCGCCCACCACCTGAAGGAGGGTCATGCACGCCTGGGCCAGCACGGCCACCGGCCACCACCCGGGCCGCGGCGGGCGTCCCGTCGGCAGGCCCTGCCTCACCGCCAGTTCGTCGAGGGCCTCGGGCAGTCCCTGGGCGCCGCGGAGGGCCGCTTCGCGCATCGCCTGCGCCCACGGCGCCGGCAGCCCGGCGGACGCCCGGTCGGACACCGTACGCACCGCCTGCTCGACACGCTGACGGGCCGTCGCCTCCTCGTCCGCCTGGGCACGCAGCGCCAGCCGCCCCGTGGAGGGTTCGCGCCGGTCGTGGTACCAACGCCACAGCCGCAGCCAGGGCGTGCCGCAGGCACGGTTGGCGTTGCGCAGCCAGGCGCGTTCGGCCGCGTCGCCCGCCGCGGTGGCGCCCACCGCGTCGGCGAGCCGGTCCGCGAACTCGTCCCGGGCCTCCTCGCTGAGCCCGGTGCGCAGCCCGGTGACGTACACGGGCCGCAGCCGCCCGGCGGCGGCGTCCACGTCGGCGGCGATACGCCGCGCGGGAGCCTGCCGCTCGGCGACGAACTGGCCGAGCGTCTCGCGCAGTTCCCCCATGCCCTCACCGGTGAGCGCCGACAGCGCGAGCACGGTCGCGCCGGGTTCGCCGTACTCCCCGAGCGCGATGCCGTCCTCGTCCAGTAGGCGCCGCAGGTCGTCGAGCACCTGCTCGGCGGCCTCCCCGGGCAGCCGGTCGACCTGGTTGAGAACGACGAAGGTGACCTCCGCGTGGCCCGCCATCGGCCGCAGATAGCGCTCGTGGAGCACGGCGTCGGCGTACTTCTCCGGGTCCACGACCCAGATGACGGCATCGACGAGGCCCAGGATGCGGTCCACCTGCTCACGGTGTTGCACGGCCGCGGAGTCGTGGTCGGGCAGGTCGATCAGCACCAGCCCGCGCAGCGGCGAGTCGGCGTCCGGGTGCTGGAGCGGGCGTCGGCGCAGTCGGCCGGGGATGCCGAGCCGGTCCAGCAGGCTGGCCGCGCCGTCGCTCCAACTGCACGCGATCGGCGCGGCGGTGGTGGGCCGGCGGACACCCGTCTCGGAGATCGTCACCCCGGCGAGCGTGTTGAACAGCTGCGACTTGCCGCTGCCGGTCGCGCCCGCGATGGCGACGACGGTGTGCTGCCCGGAGAGCCTGCGCCGCGCGGCGGCCTCGTCGAGCACCCGCCCCGCCTCGGCCAGCGTCCCGCCGTCGAGCCGGGTGCGGGAGAGCCCCACGAGCTCGCGCAGCGCGTCCAGCCGCGACCTGAGGTTCCCGTCGTAGGCCAGCGGCATCAGGGAGGAGGAACTCGCCGGCCTGCTCGGCACGGCGGCGTACTGCTCCGCGCCGGCGCTCTCGTCCACCCGCCGCGCGATGAGCCCGTCCCCCCAGGCCTCGTCCTCGCCCCGGCCCCCGGCTTCGGCCGGCGATCGGCCCTGTGCGCCGTCCGTAGGCGCCTTGGCGTCCACGCGCGCGTGACCCTCCCCACGCTCCTCGGCGTCCACGCGCGCCTGGCCGCCGTCCCGCACCTTGCTGTCGGTGCGCTCCTTGCGGTCCGTACGTTCCGTACGCTCTGTGCGGTCCGTACGCTCCTTGGGGTCTGTACGGTCCGTACGCCGAGGGGTGCCGTCGTCCGCCACGCGCGCGTGGGAGCGGGACTCGCGGGCACACTCACCGTCGCCCCGCGCCACGGGCTCGCTCCCCCCGCCCCGCGCGTCCTGGCTCCCCTCGCTCTGCACGCGCCCGCTCTGTACGCGCCCGCTCTCCACCTCCCCCGCACGCGCGCTTCCCGCCCGCTCACGCTCGTCGCCGCGGGCACGCTCGCCCCGGCCCGCGCCCTCGGCGCCGCTCCGGTTGCCCGCCTCCTCCATGTGGTCGGTGTGCTCGGTGGGGTCCTGGTCAGTGACGGCGGTCACCGGTCACCTCTCCTTCTGCAGTACGGACAGCGCGGCGATGAGTTCGGCCTGCGGCTCGGCGTGGACGTCCAGCGCGTCGAGCGGCGCGAGCCGGCGCTCCCGCTCCACGTGCATGACGCGGTCCATGTGGTCGTTGAGCAGCCGTCCGCCCCGGTCGCGCAGCCGCAGCGCGCCATGGGCGCCGATGCGTTCGGCGAGCCCTTCCCCGGCGCTGCGCGCCCGCCGGCCGCCCAGCAGCACGGTGGCGCCGAGCGCGGCGACCATCTCCGGGTCGGGCGCCAGGCTCCGGTCGAGCCGGCGCACCTCCTCCTCGGCGTACTCCTCCAGCTCCCGCCGCCACCGCCGTACGGCCATCCCGATACGGTGCTCGGCGCTCTCGGGCGACCACGCGCGGGAGGTGAGTTCCGGGGCA
>NZ_WWHX01000933.1 GCF_009862125.1 Streptomyces sp. SID5910 | reverse complement strand
TGGCGCCCCCGGCTGGACCCTGTTCGCCGCGTACGCCGCCACGGCCACGACGCCCAACACCGGCGGCATGGCCCGCGCCCGCTGGGCCCATCTGCTGAAGGGCGACGCGGGCGCTCTGCACACGGCGAACTCCTTCGAGCAGGCCACCGACGAGCTGTGCTTCATGCTCGGGCCGGTCCTCGCCGCGTTCCTGTGCACGGCGCTGTTCCCGGAGGCGGGCACGCTGGTCGGGGTGGTCCTGCTGGTGACCGGCATGCTGCTGTTCGCCGCCCAGCGCGCGACGGAACCGCCGGCCCGGCCGCGCCCCGCCGCGAGGGCACCCTTCCGCGCGCCCGGCATACCCCCGCTGCTGGCGGTCTGCCTGGCGACGGGCGCGGTGTTCGGCGCGCTGGAGGTCGTCACGATCGCGTTCGCGGACGCACAGGGTCATCGTGCGGCGGCCGGGGTGGTCCTGGCGCTCCAGGCGGCCGGTTCCTGCGCGGCGGGCCTGCTGTACGGCGCGCTGAGGCCGGCCGGCCCGGCCGAGGCCCGGCTGCCGTGGTGCGTGGCCGCGATGACGGCCCTGATGACGCTGCCCCTCCTGGCCGCGTCCCTCACCGGCTCGCTGCCGCTGCTGGCGGTCACGCTGCCGGCCGCCGGGATGGCGACGGCGCCGACGATGGTCACGACGATGACGCTGGTCCAGCACCGCACCCCCGAGGGCCGTCTGAACGAGGGCATGACCCTCGCGGTGACCGGGCTGCTCGGCGGCATCGCCTGCGGCAGCGCGGCCGGCGGCTGGACGGTGGAGCACGTGTCGCCCACGGCCGGCTACGGCGTACCGGTCACGGCAGCGGGGCTCGCCCTGCTGCTGGCCCTGCTGACTCTGCCGCCCCGGTCCCGTCGGCTGCGTCCGGCCGGTGTCCGGGCATGACGAAGGCCCCGCCGCTCGGAAGCGACGGGGCCTTCGCCCACATGGGAATTGTGGAGATGGCGGGAATCGAACCCGCGTCCAACGGTGCGGAATCAGGGCTTCTCCGTGTGCAGTCCGCTTCGATTTTCTCAGCCCCGGAGATCACGCGGACAAGTCTCCGACGGGCTCAGTCACTGTTTGGTTTCCCTCTTCACCCCGTGACCGGGATCAAGGTTTAGTCCCCTAGCTGATGCCAGGATCCGGGTCGGGAACAGCCCCGGGCTGACACTCCCTGTATAGGAGGCTCGCTTCGCTACCTGAGATCAGGCAGCGAGGGCGAAGGCCTGCTGGGAGGAATCGCGCTTGGTGTTGGCGATTATTTTTTTCGGCCTGTGGTTTACGAGATCATGGCCGCTTCCTCGACACGCTTCCCCTGCTTCGACAGCCGCTGTCGAAACCGATCATCCCCATGTTGATTTTTCAAAACCCGCACCGTCCAAGCGGTGCACGGCCCATCGTACGTGACCAACGCACGAGGGTGCCAGCCTATTCCCCGGGGGTCAGGCCCGCTGCTTGCGACGGATCGCGGAGATCGTCCGCTCCGCCTCGCGCCGGTCCTGCTTCTCCCGCAGGGTCTGGCGCTTGTCGTACTCCTTCTTGCCCCGCGCCAGCGCGATCTCGACCTTGGCCCGGCCGTCCTTGAAGTACAGGGCGAGCGGCACGATCGTGTGCCCGGTCTCCTGGGACTTCGACTCCAGCTTGTCGATCTCCACGCGGTGCAGCAGCAGCTTCCGCTTGCGGCGGGCGCTGTGGTTGGTCCAGGTGCCCTGGCTGTACTCCGGCACGTGCACGTTGTGCAGCCACGCCTCGTTCCCGTCCAGCTGCACGAAGCCGTCGGCCAGCGACGCCCGCCCCTGGCGCAGCGACTTCACCTCGGTCCCGGTGAGGACCAGGCCGGCCTCGTAGGTGTCGAGGATCTGGTAGTCGTGCCGCGCCTTCTTGTTCTGCGCGATCAGCTTGCGCCCTTTTTCCTTAGCCATAGTGCAGCCATTTTGGCACTACGGAGGGGGTCCGCGGGAAGCCGATTTCCGCGAGGCGGTCCTAGCGTCCCAGGCCGCTGAGCACCGTGCGGGCCCGTTCCAGGGCGGCCGGGGCCGCCGGGTCGACGTCCAGGTCGGGTGTGATGCCCCTGCCGTCGACGCCGCGGCCGGAGGGGGTGCGGTAGTGGCCGACGGTCAGCTCGGCGACGGAGCCGCCGGGGAGCCGGCTCGGCATCTGCACCGAGCCCTTGCCGAAGGTGCGGGAGCCGACGACGACCGCCCGTCCCCGGTCCTGGAGGGCCCCGGTGAGGAGCTCGGCCGCGCTCATCGTGCCGCCGTCGACGAGCGCGACCAGGGGCCGGGCGGTGTCGCCGCCGGGCTCGGCGTGCAGGGCGCGCTGGTCGCCGTCGACGTCGTAGGTGGCGACGAGGCCGCCGTCGAGGAAGGCGGAGGCGGCGGTGACGGCCTCGGCGACCAGTCCGCCGGAGTTGCCGCGCAGGTCGAGGACGACGCCGGTGCCGGACGGCACCCGCTGGACGGCCTCGCTCACCTGCCGGCCGACGCCCTTGGTGAAGGAGGCGACCTTGACGACGGTGACGCCGTCGGCGAGCGTGCGCACGGTCACCGGGTCCGTGGACAGCCGGGCCCGGCGGACGGTCTCGGTCCACTCCCGCGTGCCGCGCTCCAGACCGAGCCGGACGGCGGTGCCGGTGGGGTCGTCCTCGGCGTCGCCGCGCAGTATCGCGACGACCTCGGTGACCGGGCGTCCGTCGACCCGCTCGCCGTCGACGCTGCGCAGCCGGTCGCCCTCCTGGATCCCGGCGTCGGCGGCGGGCGACCCGGAGTGCACCCGGGTCACCTCGATGCGGCCGTCGCGCTCGCGGCGCGCGGAGAGTCCGACGCCGGTGTACCGGCCGTCGAGGGCCTCCTCCAACTCCTCGTACTCGCCGCGGGAGTAGACGGCGCCCCAGCGGTCCCCGCTGCGGCTGACGGCGCGTTCGGCGGCCTTCACCGGGGACTTGCCGTCGGCCATCGCCTCGGCCGCCGCGCGGGCCACGTCCTCGTGGTGACCGGCGGGCGCGGCCGAACGGGCCGTGTCCGCCGTGGACTTCCGGTCGCCCTCGGGGAACGAACCGGTGGCCGCCCCGGCGACGAGCACACTCGCGAACACCAAGGTCAGGGCGGCCCCGTGGCGTACGCGGCGGGGCTGACAGAACGGGTCACGGCCTGACATGCCGGTGAGTCTAGGACAACGCGAGAGGGCCGAACGGTCGCTTGACCGTTCGGCCCTCCGGGGATGTGTCACACCTTCAGGTACTTGCGCAACGCGAAGAACGCGGCCAACGCGGGCATCAGCAGACTGGTGGCCAGGATCAGCGGGAGCTTCGTCAGCAGGGCGTCCCAGCCGATGAAGTCGATCAGTGCCAGCTTCTCGGACAGCGCGAGCCCGTGGTCGATGATGAAGTACCGCGCGGTCACCAGGAAGCCGCAGGCGACCGTGCCGCCGATCAGTCCGGCGACGGCCGCCTCCATGATGAACGGCGCCTGGATGTAGAAGCCCGAGGCGCCGACCAGCCGCATGATGCCGGTCTCGCGCCGCCGGCTGAACGCCGAGACGCGGACCGTGTTGACGATCAGCATCAGCGCGACCACCAGCATCAGCGCCATCACCGCCAGCGCGGCGACGTTCATGCCCTCCAGGAGCTTGAAGAGGTTGTCCAGGGTGCCGCGCTGGTCCGCCACGGACTGCACGCCGTCCCGGCCGTTGAAGGCGGTGGCGATGACCTGGTACTTCTCCGGGTCCTCCAGTTTGACGCGGTACGCCTCCTGCATCTGGTCCGGCGTGAGCGAGCTGGCCAGCGGCGAGTCGCCGAACTGCTCCTTGTAGTGCTTGTACGCCTCGTCCTGCGACTCGTACGTCACCTTCTGGACGACGTTCATCTCGTCCAGGTCGGCCAGGATCTGCTTCTTCTGGTCCTCGGTCACCGCACCCTTGGCGCAGGCGGGGTCGGACTTGGCGTCGCTCTTGTTGCAGAGGTAGACCGTGACGTTGACCTTGTCGTACCAGTAGCCCTTCATGGTGTCGACCTGGTCGCTCATCAGGAGCGAACCGCCGAACAGGGCCAGGGACAGGGCGACGGAGACGATGACCGCGAAGGTCATGGTCAGGTTGCGGCGGAGACCGACGCCGATCTCCGAGAGCACGAACTGGGCGCGCATGACGAGTGGTTGAGCCTTTCCGTGGAAGCCGGTGCGGTCTGCGGTCTCAGTGCTGGTAGCCGTAGACGCCGCGCGCCTGGTCGCGGACGAGGCGGCCCTTCTCCAGCTCGATGACGCGCTTGCGCATCTGGTCCACGATGTTCTGGTCGTGCGTGGCCATCACCACGGTGGTGCCCGTGCGGTTGATGCGGTCGAGCAGCTTCATGATGCCGACGGAGGTCTGCGGGTCGAGGTTGCCGGTGGGCTCGTCCGCGATCAGCAGCTTGGGCCGGTTGACGAAGGCGCGCGCGATGGCGACGCGCTGCTGCTCACCGCCGGACAGCTCGCCGGGCTTGCGGTCCTCCTTGCCGCCGAGCCCGACCAGGTCGAGCACCTGCGGCACGGACTTGCGGATCTCGCCGCGGGACTTGCCGATCACCTCCTGGGCGAAGGCGACGTTCTCGCCGACCGTCTTGTTCGGCAGCAGGCGGAAGTCCTGGAACACCGTCCCCAGCTGGCGCCGCATCTGCGGCACCTTCCAGTTGGACAGGCGCGCGAGGTCCTTGCCCAGAACGTGCACCTGTCCGTGGCTGCACCGCTCCTCGCGGAGGATCAGCCGCAGGAAGGTGGACTTTCCGGAGCCGGAGGACCCCACGAGGAAGACGAACTCGCCCTTCTCGACCTCCAGGGAGACATCCCTGAGGGCTGGGTGGTTCTGCTTGGGGTAGACCTTGGAGACGTTGTCGAATCGGATCACGGATGCACCACGGGTCGCCGGGGGTAGATGAGCGTGACCATACGCGAACCGGGGAGCGGCCCGCAGTCACCGGTCGGGGTTGCGCGGTAGTTGCGCGTTTTGTCCCGGCCACCGCCCGACCACCGCACCTCCGGGACCGCGCGCAGGGCCCCCCGGAACCTGGCACAGTGGAAGGGGAACGTTCACGGCTTCGTGGGCGTTGTGTGAGTGAGCCGGTTGCAAGGAGGGCGAGGCGCATGACGTACGACCGGTTGGTGTGCGCGAACTGCGCGGCGCCCGTGAGCGAGGGCCGGTGCCCGGTGTGCCGCGCGAACCGCGAGCGGTTGCAGCAGGAGAGCTTCCTCTCGGGGATCAGCCCGATGGCGCTGATCGCCCTGCTGGCGGTCCTGGTGGCGGCGGTGGCGCTGCTGGCCCACCAGACGGTGTAGAGCCCGGCGAAGACGCGACAGGGGCCCGGAGCGGTTGCGCTCCGGGCCCCTGTGTGTACGCGTGTGTACGCGCGGCTACCGTCAGGCAGCGGCGCCGCGGCCGCCCATCATGCGCGGGAGGACGCGGAAGCCGATGCCGCCGGCGATCATCGTGGCGGCACCGATCAGCAGGAAGGTGGTCTCCGCCGCACCGGTCTCGGCGAGCTCCTTGCCGCCCTGGGCGGAGGTGTCGGAGGCCGGGGCCTGCTCACCGGTGTCGGTCAGGGCGGAAGAGCCCTGCTCCTGGGTGGAGGCACCGCCGTCGGGGTCGGTGTTGTTGCCACCGCCGTTGCCGTTGGCAGAACCGGAGGTCTCGGTCGGACCCGGCTCGGTGGGGTCGGTGGTGGGCTCGGTCGGGTCGGTGGACGGGGTCCCCGGCTCGGTCGGGTCGGTGGAGGGAGTCCCCGGGTCGGTCGGGTCGGTGGAGGGGATCTCCGGGTCGGTCGGATCCGTGGACGGGATCTCCGGGTCGGTCGGATCCGTGGAGGGGATCTCCGGGTCGGTCGGGTCGGTGGACGGGGTCTCCCCGCCGGGGTTCTCCTCGCAGTCCGGAGTGACGACGATGTCGCAGAGCGGACCGTCGTCGGCCTGGGCGACGCCCGTCACCATCAGAGAGGCGCCCGCCGCAACGATGGCGCCGGCGGCGATGCGTGCGACGCGGACCCGCGTCTTCTTCGTCATGAGTGTGCTACCCCCAGTAGCTGAATTCGTCAGTGAGGCTGCGTTCGAGGCCGTGATCGACGGAGGTGGCTGTCGCGCTGAAACGTCCCCCGGTTCACATGCGCCCCAGAAATACGCATGCCGAGCCTCACCCTTACGAATGTTCAAAGCATCGTCAAGGTCATTGCGTACGCGATGTCCTGGTAAGGAACGTATGCCGGACACAAAGGGTGTGAGTGTGATGTAAAACCCGGACATCGCCGACGAAGAAAAGGCAACCACCGCCCGTGAGGCGGCAGTTGCCTTGTCGACAAAGCGTCGCGGACGCGTCCCGCTACTTCTCCCGCTGCTTGCGCCAGCGAATTCCGGCCTCCAGGAAGCCGTCGATCTCACCGTTGAACACGGCCTCGGGGTTGCCCACTTCGTGCTCGGTGCGCAGGTCCTTGACCATCTGGTAGGGGTGCAGCACGTACGAACGCATCTGGTTGCCCCAGGAGTTGCCGCCGTCGCCCTTGAGGGCGTCCATCTTGGCCTGCTCCTCCTGGCGGCGCCGCTCCAGGAGCTTGGCCTGGAGGACGTTCATCGCCGTGGCCTTGTTCTGGATCTGGGAGCGCTCGTTCTGGCAGGAGACGACGATGCCGGTCGGGAGGTGGGTCAGGCGCACCGCCGAGTCGGTGGTGTTGACGCCCTGGCCGCCGGGACCGGACGACCGGTACACGTCGACGCGCAGCTCGGACTCGTCGATCTCGATGTGGTCGGTCTGCTCGACCACGGGGAGGATCTCGACGCCCGCGAAGGAGGTCTGGCGGCGCCCCTGGTTGTCGAAGGGCGAGATGCGCACCAGGCGGTGCGTGCCCTGCTCGACGGAGAGGGTGCCGTAGGCGTACGGCGACTGCACGGCGAAGGTGGTCGACTTGATGCCGGCCTCCTCCGCGTACGACGTCTCGTAGACCTCGGTCTTGTAGCCGTGCTGCTCGGCCCAGCGCAGATACATCCGCTGGAGCTTCTCCGCGAAGTCGGCGGCGTCCACGCCACCGGCCTCGGCGCGGATGTTGACGAGCGCCTCACGGGCGTCGTACTCGCCCGAGAGCAGGGTGCGGACCTCCATCTCGTCCAGCGCCTTGCGGACGGCCGTGAGCTCGGACTCGGCCTCGGCACGGGTGTCCGGGTCGTCCTCCTCCTCGGCCATCTCGAAGAGCACGCCGAGATCATCGATCCGGCCGCGCAGGGCCTCGGCCTTCCGCACCTCGGCCTGGAGGTGGGAGAGCTTGCTCGTGATCTTCTGCGCCGCCTCCGGGTCGTCCCACAGGGAGGGCGCTGCCGCCTGCTCCTCGAGCACGGCGATGTCTGCCCTCATCTTGTCGAGGTCCAGGACGGCCTCGATCGACTCCATGGTCGAGGAGAGGGACTTCAGCTCTTCGGATACATCGACGACTGCCACGCATCCAGCGTAACGGCTCCGCCGCGCGGTCCACGCCGGGCCGGGGCGGACGGCCGTGGCGGTGGGGCGACCGGCCTCACGGAGAGGCCGGTGCGGAGTTCTGCGTGTCCTGGGGGCCCGCGTCGCCCTCGTCACCACCCGTGGCCAGCCAGGTACCGACGCCGATCGCCGCGAGCAGGGCTACCGCGCCGGCGCCCAGCGCCAGCCGGCGGCGCCGTGCGGCGGCGCGGTT
>NZ_WWHX01000932.1 GCF_009862125.1 Streptomyces sp. SID5910 | reverse complement strand
CTCAGCCTTCCCAGGTTCGAATCCTGGCGCCGCCACACTGAGGGAAACCCCCTCTGACCAGAGAATAGTGCTGGTCAGAGGGGGTTTCTTCGTGCCGTATCCCGTTCGATTTCTGGCGGGCACGGCGCGGGCGTGTCTCACCTCGTACCGCCCGTATCCCACCTTCGATCAGCGCGTGTCCCCCAGGTGTCCCCCGAGGGTGAGCGTGATCACTCCGGTTCGTTCCACTCCCGCAGAGCCGCATCGATCCGGCTGTTCGCGTGCTCCCGCGTCTGGTCGAGAACCTTGGCGTACACCTTGTGCAGCACGGCGATGCTGTGGCCGGCGCGACGGGCGCACTCCATCGCGTCCACTCCGGAGCTGAGCCAGAACGACACTCCCGCGTGCCGGAGATCGTAGGGGCGGCGGGCCAGCAGCGAGGCCGTCTCAGCGTCGCTCAGCACGTCGTTCCGGGCTTTGGCCCAGACCTCGCCGTAGCCGGTCTCTTGCAGCAGACCTCCCCGGTTCGTCCGGAAGAGCCGACCGTCGGGCGCCGTGCCCTGAGAGGCGATGTGCTCGCGCAGCAGCCGGACGAAGTGCGGGGGGATCGGTACCGGACGCGAGTCGTTCTTGGCCCGGGCCTTGAGGTGACGTGCCTCATGCGCCGTTCCGTCGTCGGTCCAACTCCGTCCGGCCCGGACGATCCCCTGTCGCAGGGTGAGCGTCCCCCACCCCGTTTCAGGGAGGTGGCACTGGCTTGCGCGCACCGCGGTGGCCTCGGCCGGCCGCATAGCCGCGTAGTACAGGCACCCGAAGAAGGCTTCCAGGTGCCGCCCCCGCGGCCCCTGCTCGCGTACCCCCGCCAGCAGCGCGCGGACCTGGCGTGGGTTGGCGACGCTCTCGGGGTCGACCGCTTCCACCGACTTGGGGGCGGTCCACTTCACGGCACCGATCGGATTCACCGGCATGGTGAAGTACTGCTCTTCCACGGCGAGCCCGAGAACGTCACTCAGGCAGGCACGCTTGCGCTTCGCGGTCCGTGGTGCCGCCTCCTTGCCGTCGAGCCGCAGGGAGAGCGCATCCAGCGCCAGACGCACGGTTGCGGGGTCCTCCAGAGCAGAGACGGGCAACGAGTGCTTGGCGACCCAGGAGAGAGCGCGGGCCACGTCGTCCGGGAGAGTGTCGGCCCACCGGTTCCGGTTGTACGCCCACCCGTAGAGCGCACGCCGCATGAGGGCGGCGTCAGGCATCCCCGTGCGCGTCTTCACGAGGGCGGGGGTGATGGTCGCCAACGCGTCGGCGTAGTTCTTCCGGGACTTGGCTGGCGCCAACGCCCACTTGCGATCGACGTACGCGCGGCTGTGGTCGTACCAGGTGATGGAGCCCAGCTTGGCGCGCAGCTCGGAGACCGGAAGTCCTGTCTCCTCGTCGAACTGGTCACCGCGTCGCACGGCGGCCATGAGTTCCGACCGGCGCCCCTCGGCCTGAACCTTGAGTGTGTAGCTCTTGGAGTGCTTCCGCGTTCCCACCAGCCATCGGACGCGGTAGGGCTTGGGCCGCTCCTTGCGGATCTCGATGGAGTACAGACGAACGTCGTAGGTCAGTGCCATAGGAACTCCAGAGGGGCCCACTGGAAGCGGGCCCCTCGTTTCTCGTGCGGCGATGGTCAGGCGGCGTCTTCGATGGACGTCCACCAGGCGTCAAGGTCGGTGCGGCGGCAGCGGATCTGCCCGTTCGGGAGCTTGATGAGCTTGGGGGCCTTGCCGCGGGCGCGCATGCGGTAGAACGCGGCGCGGCTCATCTCGATCTCTTCGAGGACTTCGGGAAGCTTGAGCATCTTGGGGCGGGCCACGGTGCGACTCCTTCTCGGCAGGCAAGGTGCTTGGGCCTCTTCTTGGAAGTCCGCTACATCCGCTACGCCGCTACATCGCAGGTCAGCGGGTGATTTTTTGTAGCGGAGGGGTGGCGTGTAGCGGCTACGCACGCGCTGCGGGGGGTGGCGGGCGTAGCCGCTACACGCTGGGGTGCCGCTACAGATGCGGGGGCTCTGAGCTGGGCTGTAGCGGCGTAGCGGCTGTAGCGGAGTTCTGTGGTGCGGGGCAGTAGCGGGCCCACGCGTCTTGCAGGTCTGAGGCGTGGAAGCCCTTGAGGACTCCGCCGGCGGTGCGGATGTTGCGGGAGCGGATCGGCTCGTTGTCGGCCGTCATGTACTCCCCGAGCATCCGCGAGAGGCGCCGGTTGTCGAGCGGCTTGCCATCCAGGTCAGCCCAGGGGGCGTCGTCCAGGGCGTTGAGCCGGTCGAGGATAGCGATGGTGGGCAGGCGGTCGATGCCGATGAGGACGTGGTCGCGCAGGTCGGTGAGCAGCCGGATACCGAGGCTGTGCTTGTCCGTGTACTGCGAGGCGGTCACCAGCGTCACGCACGCTTCCCGGGCCCGTCGGGGCCAGTCACCGCCGACGGCGTCCGCGACGGCGAGCAGCGGCTCCCACACGTCGGCGGGCCGGTCGGTGACCCCGTCGGGCATCTCGGGCCAGGCCCCGACGACGGAGGCGCGGGCCTGCTCGGCCCACTGCGCGAGCCGGTCACGCAGCTTGTGCCCCTCCGTCTCGTGGACGCGGGCCCGGAACGGTTCCACGCGTTCGTTGCGGGCCCGGCGGCGCATGCGGATGACGACCGAGCGGGTCAGGATCGTGTCCGGCAGGGAGCCGAGACCGGCGACCGCGACCGCGCAGTACGACGGGAATGCCTGCACGGTCTGGTTGCCGCCGTCGCCGATGCACCGGTAGGTCACCCCGGAGCGGCGGTGACCGGCGTTGAGAAAGCCACGCAATTCCTCGTTGTCCCCGGCCTTCGGGCCGAAGATGGTGTCGATCTCATCGAACAGGATCGTCGGCCGGCCGTCGGCCCCCGAGACAGCCCGGAACAGGGCGGCGGCGGACGCGTTGACCGCCACCATGGGGTGCGGCACGAGGGTTTCCACGATCTCCAGCGCCCGCGACTTGCCCGACCCCGGCTCGGGGGACAGGAACGCGAGGCGGGGGGTGGAGTCGAAGCAGTCGAGCAGGTGGGCGTGCGCGTCCCACAGCGCGACGGCGACGTAGGCGGCCTCGTGTGGGAAGACGTTGAACCGGCGGTGGAAGGCTTCCACCTCATCGAGCAGCGCGGCCCCGTCGATGACAGTCGTCATGCGGCGGCCCTCCCCTCAGTCGTGGTGACGTGCCCGCAGACGCCGACGCGCACCCGTGCTTGCAGCTCAACGACGGCGGCGCGGCCTCGGGCGCGCTCGCGGTGCCCGCAGGCACACAGCCAGTCGGCGACCGGTACGCCCGTCGTGCGGATGCGGAGACCCGGTTCAATGCTGGTGACGGTGGCCGGCCGCGAGTCAGGACCAAGAGCAGTTCGGACGCCCTGACGGGCGGCGCCTTTCGGCACGCCCACGGCCGTTCGAGGTGCGGCCGGCCGGGCGGCGAGCGGGCCGTCCGGGGCCGCGGTGATGCTCTTCAAAGGGCGGCGACGACTCATGCCGCCACCCCCCTGCGGGCGGCGTTGTGGGTGATGGACCAGTTCAGGGCGCTGCGGATAGTGGCGCGGCACTCGGCGACGGTGAGTCCGGCCGCCTCTCCCGCCCCTTGAAGAGCGTTCTCCACCTCGGTGCGAGTCAGGTCGCCGGATGCGACGAACCGGCCCAGTGCCCGCCCGGCCCGCAGCAGTGTTGCGTTCCGCCGCCCCTCGCGGGCGGTGGTGACGGCAGCGGTCTCCCGGGCCAGGGCGGCATCGACGTACGGGCGGCGACGCCCGCTGGCCGGTGCCGCCACGGGCGGCCGGTTGATCGGGTGCGGGGGCACCAGCAGGGTCTTGAGCCATCCGGGCAGGGGCCGCAACAGAGCGGGCCCCACCGTCTCGTACCGGCTGCCGTCGACCAGGCTGCCGGCGGCGACGACGTAGCCGCCCCATGCGCGGGTGTCGACGCGCGGGGCGAGCGTCCCGGCGGTGTTGGGCAGCCGCACGGCGGCGGGGGCGGTGAAGTACAGGTGCTGTCCGCCGCTCGCGGTCCGCACGGTGCGGGTGTGGGGGACGGCCTGCCCGGTGCGCTCGCAGAGCGCCCTGAAGGTCGTCGCGCCGCCAGGCGCGTCCCCACTGCTGTTGTCCTTGGGCACGTCCAGGTCGACCACGAGCAGCCCGGACGGGCCGGTGGCGATACCGACGTTGAACGGAGCCCGCGACCAGGCGGCCCGGATACGGTCCGGGTCGGTGGTGGCCCGCTGCTCCCACTTGCGGTGCCCGTCCGAACAGGGTCCGGTGCGGGGGCAGGCCGTCTCTCCATGCAGCGCGGGGCGCTTGGTGCCGGGACGGAGCGGGAAGACGGGCCAGCCGCGCGCGGCGGCGGCCAGCGCCGCGGACAGCAGCGCCGTTTGGGGGTCATGGGTCATGCTGGGTGTCTCCAGTCCTGTCGAAGGGTGCTGGGTGACAAGGGCGGCCCCGCGATCTTTGGCGAGATGAGGGGGGCCGCCCTTGGCGTAGCTAGCCGTGGAAGTGGTTGCGCTTGATCACGGCCTTGCGGATGTTCACGGTGGTGCCGCCCTGGTGGCCGCTCGCGCTGAAGACCTGCACGGCGATCCATCCGCCGAAGACGACGGCGGCCAGGATGATCAGTTGGGTGATGAACGCGGTGAGCGCGGCGATGAACGAAGTGAGCAGGATCAGCCCGCCGCACACCGCGAGGAAGCCAACGCCCCCGAGGGCGACGTTCACGGCCGTCCGCGAGACGGCCGGCTTGGCCGCGACCGCCTCGGGCCGGGCGTGGTCGATGGCGTAGCCGGAGACGACGCGGCCGTCCGGGAGGACGATGCTCGCGACCGTCGGGACCGTGCCCGGCTGCACCGTCACGAGCGGCGCCGGCGCCATGGTGGCGGGCGGCAGCGGGGTGGGCTGGTGGACTTCCACGGTCCGTTGTGCGGGCACGTGCGGGGTGTGCTCGGGGTGCATGCGGAATCCCTTCCGGCGGATGGCCAGGGAGGCAGAGGCACCCCCTTCGGGGTGCCGTTTGGAGGGGGTGTTCGGGGGGTCTGACCTGGGTGCCTCCCTGACTCCCTGAACGATCATCTGTGCAGTTCAGGGCCGGGGAGGCGGGGTAGGGAGGCGGTCAGGGAGTTCTCCCTGCCTCCCTGGCCCGGCGGGGGTCGGTTCCCTGCCGTCATTCGGCGGAAGCGGAACCGTCGGTGTCGCGGTCGGCGAGGGCACGGGTGACGCGGTCGCGGGAGACGACCATGACGCCGTCGGACTTGTAGGGGCTGGCGCTGGCGGCGTCCAGGACGCGCTTGAGGTCGAGGAACGACCAGCCGCCGTAGGCGTCGCTGTTGAGCGCGGCGAGCCGCGCGAGCACGTCCTTCGTGCGCACGCGGGGTGCGTCGCCGATGACGGCGGCGACGTCGGCGAGCGGGTCGTGCTCCGGGCCGCGGTCGATGGCGTGCAAGGTGGTGACGCCGTCGCGCAGGGCCTTGGCCCGGTCGGTGACGGCCACGGCCGCGTCGTCGTCGATGTAGTGCGTGCGCACGGTGATGGACGACTGGCCGGCCGGGATGGTGATGCCGTCGGAGGCGAGGACCAGGGTCCCCCGGTCCAGGCCCGGACGCAGCAGGTTCGGCGCCGCCCCGCCGTCCACGGCCTTGTCCCCGAGCGCCATGCGGGCCTGCGACTCGGTGCCGAGGGCGAGGGAGGCGCGGGTGTGGGCCCCCTCGCGGACCAGCTTGGGCAGGTTCTCGTTGGTGGGGTCCTGCGTGCCCTGCCACATCAGTACGTTGACCGCGCGGCCCTGGTTGTGGATCTTGCGGACGGCCATGAAGTACCGGGAGTTGGCCTTGGACCCGCCGTAGGGGCGCTTGTCCTCGTCCTTGGCCGGGCACATGAACGCGACCTGCGCCTCATCGACCAGCACGATCAGCGGCGGGAACACCGTGCCGGGCGGGGCCTGGATACGGCGGTTCATCTCGTCCACCGCACCCTCAACCATCTCGGTCACCTGGATCACGTGCTCATCCGTCGGACCCTGGATCAGCGTCGTGGCGAGGCCGTCGAACATGGCCCAGTCGCCGACGCCCTTGAGGTCGCCCATGAGGAACTGCACCGACTTGTCCAAGGCGAGCCACAGGGCCAGGGAGCGCAGGGCCACGGTCTTGCCCTGGTTGGACAGGCCGGTGATGAGCAGGTGGCGCTGGTACAGGCTCAGGGCGGCGGCGTCGCCGCGCAGGTCCTGGCCCCACGGTGCCTTCCCCTTGGCGTAGTCGGCGGTCATGGTGTCGTCGGTGACCAGGGGGGACGGGCCGATCGGCTCGTCCAGCGCCCCGGAGTCGGCGATCCACAGCCGCACCGTACGGGCGGCCTGGGGGATGGTGATGAACACTTCGTGTTCGTGCCGGGTCAGGTTCTCGGCGAGCTTGCGCCGCCGGTTCTGCACCTCGTTGGTCGACACCCCGGAGGGCAGGGTGACGTCGACTTCCACGCCGCATCCGGCGATCCGGATCGGGCCCAGCATGGACGCGCCGGCGTCGCCCATCTCCTTGATGGCCCGGCCGAGGGCGGGCACGCCGAGGTCGCGCAGGGCCTTGACGACGATGGACGGCGTGATCGGCTCGCCCTCGCCGTTGCGCACGTTCGCAGGCAGCGCCCAGGCAGGGGCGGCGTGCTGCTTGCGGCCCACCGACCACAGGGCGAACAGGGCGAGGAGCGGGCCGAGCGTGAGCGCCGGACCCCAGACGATCTGCACGATGCGGATCAGGAGGGCGACGAAGTCGACCGTCGCCGACAGCGGGGTGATGACGTCCCCGGGCTGGCCGGTGTTGATGGCCATCACGACGCCGAGGGCGATCAGGACGCCAATGCTCATGCCGGCGCCGACGGCGGCGCCCTTGGCGGCGTCGAGCGGGGAGTGGAGCAGGTCCATGCGGCGGCGGTGGCGGGCCTCGCGGAACCGCTGTCCGCGCTCCTCCCACTCCTCGGCCGCTTCCAGGTTCCCCGCGGCTTCGGCCGTGCGCATGTAGCGCTCGTAGCGGGCGGCGGTGCGGCTGTCCCAGGCGCGGCGGGCCACGATCCGGGCGCCGCCGGTCACGTAGAGACTGTGCCGGGCCACCGCACGCGCGGCCGTCACGGTCCGCTCATCGGTCGCGATCCGGCGCACGGCGCGTCCGGAGCGCACCCACAGCGGCACCGGCTTGGGCGCCGGCGGGTCGGGGACCACGGTCAACGTGGTCACGGCCGCCGTGTCGGTGGGTGGATCGGTGTGCTTGTGCAGGTGAACGACGTTCTCGGACATGCCGGAAGTTCTCCTGACTGCCCCTGTGGGGCGGGAGGTAGGGAGAACCGGGGTGGCCGGGTCCGTCGGAGGGGACGGCCACCCCGGATAGGAGACATGCGGGCACCAGTCACGTGGCGGGAGTGGTCACCACCAGCCGGACGACTTCTTGGCCGCCTTCGTCTTCGCGGCCTCGTTCACGATCCGCTGCCGCTCGGTGGTGAGCGCGGCGAGCTCCGCGATCAGCCGGGTCTCCGCCGAACCCCACGCGGTCTCTAGCTTGCGTTCCGCGCGGGCGGGGCTCTTGCCGCGGATGACCTTGTAGCCGCCGCCGGCCAGACCGGCGAGGATCGCGCGGCGCTCGCGGCCGTCCAGCGGCCACATCTCGCGGTTCTGCACGGCGGCCAGCTTCCGGTTCGCCAGCTGGATAGCGCGGTCCAGGCGGCGCGTGTCGGGCTTACCCATCAGGCACTCCTCAGGGAGTCGGAAGGTTCCGGAAAGGCGCAGGTCACGCACATGCCGAGCGAGGACGGGATGATGTAGCCCGCATCCGTGCGGCACTCGGGGCAGGTGCGGCGGGCCCGGTTCGCCGCGGCGAGCGCCGCCCGCCGGGCCGGTGTCATCGGCCGGACGGGCTTGGCCAGGTCGACGCGGTAGAGGTAGGCGACCAGCGGCCCCCGGCGGCGGCGGGGGCGTTCGAGCTGCGCGGCCACGTCCTGACCGCCGGGCCGAAGCCCGGCGGCACGGAGTTGGCGGCGGGTGGCGTAGCCGTCGGGGGCGAGGCGCCACCGGTAGACGGGCAGGGCACCCATCACTGACCCGCGATCGCGAGATCAGCGCGGCGGTCCGCGCTGGGGTCGCGGTGCTCGGCGTAGCGGTGAGAGACCCACCCGACCGACCAGCCGCACAGCTCCGCAGCCGCCCGCACCGACATGTCCGAGGCGAACGCGGCGGCCACGATCCGGCGCGCCTCATCCTCCGGAAGCTTGCCGTCGGCCGGGCCCCGGTTCAGCAGCGCGGCGCGTTCACGCTCGGCACGCTCCCGCGCCTGCCGTTCACGCGTGAGCCGCTCCTGTTCACGCTGTTCACGCTCGCGTTCACGGCGCTCACGCTCGGCCCGCTCCGCCTGCTCGGCACGCTCCCGGGCTTCCCGCTCCTCACGGCGCTGCCGCTCCTCCCGCTCGGCCTGCTCACGGGCCAGCGCGGCCTCGTGCTCACGCTGTTCACGGGCCAGCATGGCTGCGTGCTCGCGTTCCTCCCGGGACTCGGCACGGGCCCGCTCGGCACGCTCGCGGGCCACCTGCTCCTGCCGCTCCCGCTCCGCCTGCTGCTCGGCTTCCAGCGCGGCCACCGCACGGGCGATGGCCCGCCGGTAGGCGAGGCTGGTCTCTGCGGTGACGATCAGCAGCAGCGGCGCCACCGAATGGACAGCCGCGCCGACCAGGTCTTTCTTCAGCGCGGAGTCGGCGGTGTTGAGAGCGAGTGTCATCAGCCCGGTCATCCACCGCAGCACGACGGGCCACTTGCCGCCGTGCCCTCCGAGGCGGGCCAGCACGTCATCGAGCTTGACCACGATGACCACGGCGGCGTCCACCACGAGCGGCAGGATTGGCGCCGTCCAGTCCCACGCCTCGGCCGTGTGCTTCGCCATGAGCGGCGTCACGGTCAGGATGGAGTAGAGCATCGCGCCGCACACGATCAGCCACGTGCCGCCGGACAGGGCGCGCTCCGCTGAACGGGTCTGAACACTGTTCATGCTGCCTCCTCGATCGGCTTCGGGGCAGGCATGTACGCGCGGCGGAACCCGTTGGAGGCGGCGGCGTAGATGAACGCCTCACACCGCCACTTGGACGCGGACGGCGGGCGTTCACCGGCGGGCACCCACACCGCGTCCGGGTCGGTTCCGTGAGTGGCGGTGTCGGAGTAGGCGTCTTCGCGGGAGGCGTAGACGGTGTGGGGCTCGCCGTAGTGCAGCAGCACCGTCAGCGTCTCGCCCTCACGCCGCCCACGGTTCACGTCCTCGCGCAACCGGCGGATCTCGATGTCCTTCAGCAGCAGCTCCTGCTGCGCCTCGGACAGCTCCTCCACCGCGCGAGCGAGCAGGGCGCCCACCTCGGTCGTGGCGGCCTCGGCTCGCTCCGCGCGGTCCGTGACCGCGCTCAGCTCCAGCATGTGCCGGCCGAACGCCTCGTTGGCGGCACCGTTGGTCTGCCGGGCCTGCTCGGTCGCGGTGCGGGCGTCGTTCTCAAGCTGCGCGAGGCGGGCCCGGGTGACGATGCGGATCACGCGGCACCCCCGGGCAGGCTCGTGCCGGCCGTGCGGTTGGCCAGCTCCCGGCGGGCGGCCAGCACGCGGCGGCGGGCCCGGCGGATGCGGCGCGCGTCCACCTCGTTCGGCATGTGGTCGAGGGCGATGATCTGCGCGTCGACCAGGTCGACGCCCGCGAGAATCACGGGCATTTCCTGCTCGATCGCGTCCAGCTCCGCGTCCGTCGGCTCCATGAAGTCGGCGAACGCGGTAACAGCGTCCTGAACAGTGACGATGTGGTTCATGGGTCGTGGTCTCCCTAGCAGGTGGAACGGCCCGAACAGCGCCCCCGGAGTTGCCGCTCCGGGGGCGCGCGCCGTTGAAGGGGTGGTTCAGAAGGTCTTGGAGGCTTCGCGGGTCAGCCGCTCGCACGCGGCGATGGCGGCCTCCCGCGCGGCGTTCAGGGCCTGCGAGGACTCGACGCCACGCAGGCGGTAGGTGGCCGTCGCCGCGTCCTGCGCCACGCTCGCCAAGGCCGGGGCGAGGATGGACAGGGTGGTCAGGGGCGCGGTGATCGCGCTCCGGGTGGCGTGACTCTCCGCCCGGGCCGCCTCGTAGGCAGCGCCGGTCGGGTCGGAAAGGCGCAGGTCTTCGCGGACCCACATGGCGCGGCGGTGGTCGGCCAGCGCCACCGCCAGAGCGGTCACCGCCGTCAGACGGTCACGCCGAAGCGCCACCCGCTCCGTGCTGCGCTGCTGAAGCAGGAACGTGGTCACGGACCCGAGCAGAGTCCCCACCACCGCGATCACGCTTGCCCACATGAGCAACCCCCTTCGAGTTGGAGTACCGGCGTTTCCGGCTCCCCTCAGCGCTGCTCGTACAAGACGAGCAGCGGAGGCAACCGGCCCACAGCAGACGAGCTGCGGGAGAGATTGACGCGCGACAAGGCCGCGCGGTCCGCCTTTTCGACTCGGGGAGACGGGGCCCACATATGCAGTTCTCAAAGAGCCGGCGCTTCCTTCGAGCCCGTTTCACGGAGCCCTCCGGGCGTTCGCCTCGCACACCGCGAATCCGGAACCATCCCGTAATCTGGTGCGCACCAGAAGAATGCATCTGGTGCGCACCAGTGTCAAGGTGGTTCGCTGTTTCGAGTGACGTCCACCTCGTCGCGGTGCATCTCCAGGAGACCTCTGGGGGCGGGCCCGGCGGTAGCCAACAGGGCTTAACATCCGTCCTGTTAAGGGCTGTTGACCTGCGGTGATGTGCGGCATGCTGGCAAGGTGGTGCGAGCGGAACCAACATCGGGAGGTCGCCCGTGAGCACGGGACTTCGCAACGCGCGGACGGCGCGCGGATGGTCGCAGGAACGACTGGTTCGCGAGATCGAGCTGTACGCCCGGCGGAACCTCACGGACGTTGCGTCGGCCCCGAGCCTGCGGGTGTACGTCTCCGAGTGGGAGAACGGCAAGCGCACGATCTCGGACCGATACGCGCGTGTCCTACGGCAGCTCCTTGGCGTCACGGACGGGGAGCTGCGGGACACCGACCCGATACCGGCAGCGCCGACCGCAGACGGTTACGACGATTTGCTGAGCCGGATCGATTCGGCGAGCAGCGTCGGTGAATCCATGGTCAAGGCGTTCAACGACCAGACCGAGCTACTGCGCACCATGGACCGGCAGCGGGGAGCCGCGGCTCTGGTCGACCAGATGACCGGCCACCTCTCCGCACTGGAAGACGCACTCAGCTTCGCCGTACTGCCGAGCACGCGCCGACCCGTGGCCCTTGCGCTCGCTGGCGCATCGACTCTCGCAGCGTGGCAGGCAATCGACTCGGGCGCGGTTGAGCGAGCGTGGCGGCATTACGAACTCGCCAAGCGTGCGGCCCGCGACGCTGAGGAACCGATGTACCTGGCTCACGCCATGGGCGAGCAGGCGTACGTGCTCTGCGAGGCAGGGCGGCCAGCCCTCGCGGTCGACCTGGTGCGGGACGCACAGCGCACCGTCAGCGCGTCCGGTTCCGCTCGACTGCGGGCGTGGCTGCATGCCGCGGAAGCCGAGATGTGCGCGCATGCCGGGATGCCGGACGACTGCCGGCGGGCGCTCGAAGCGGCCATGGCCGTCATCCCGTCGGGCCCCGAGGACCGTGACCCGGACATGCTGAGCATCTTCCTGAACGGCGCCCATCTGGCCCGATGGCAAGGCAACGTGCTCGCTCTCCTCGGGGAGGAGTCGGCGGTCACCAGCCTCTACAGCGCGCTCGAAATCATGGACCCGACGTTCGTGCGCGCCCGCGCCGGACTTCACGCCGACCTGGCGCAAGCGCACCTCACGCGAGCCGAGTACGACGACGCCGGCACGCACCTGCGACAGGCCCGCCTGTTGGCGAGCCGGACCGGATCGGTCCGGCAGCGTCGTCGCGTCGACATGCTCAGCGCGCGGTTGTGAGTCCCTGCGTGCGTCGGGCCGCCAGGATGTGCAGCAGGGCAACGAGGGTGCCCGACCCCAGCAGCTCCCCCCGGGCCATGAGCCCGGGAATGTCCGCCAGCGGTACCCACTCGACGTGGCCTGCTTCTTCCAGGTCGGTCGGCTCACCGACCTTCTCAGCGCCGTGCCCTACAAAGATCTCGTGTGGCGAATCGACCATGCCGACCATGGGCTGATAGCTCACGACGTGTTCCAGCGAATTGGGCCGCCACCCCGTCTCTTCGACGGTTTCCCGCAGCGCCGTGTCCGCCGGGTCCTCTCCCTCGTCGACGATGCCGCCGGGCAGCTCCCAGCCGAATTGCTTCGGGACGAAGCGGTACCGCCACATCATCAGAACGCGGTCCTGATCATCAATGACAGCGGTAATTGCTACGTGGTGAAGCCTCACGACGTGGTGCTCGAACCGCTTCACTCCCGGGGGCTCTACATCCCAGAGCTGGAGTTTGACCCAACGATTGTCGTACACGTCGCGCTCTCCGTGGATGCGCCACGGTTCCACCCCCTCCGGGCGCTGAACGCTCACTGCACCCGGCACCCTGTACGAACTACGCCCCCGAACCTCCAACTGACCTTCCGAGACGAGGCGGGCGAGCACCTGCCGTAGGGCCGTCCGCCCGATGCCGAGTTCTTCCACGAGGGCGCGTTCTGAGGGGAACTTGTCGCCGGGGGCGTATTCGCCGGCCGCGAGTCGTGCGCGAAGCGTCTCGTAGACCTGTGTCGTCTTCGGTCCCATCCGCGGAGCACTCTCCGTTCTGACGTGGTGCGTACCAGCGTAGCGGGGATGGGCCACTCTTCCTCCGGTCGTCCGATGGCTTGTGAGCTGAGCACGCGGGAGTGCCGCCGACGCTGGCCCCCACTTCGGCTACGGCGGATGAGGGCACTTTCCCCCAGGTGTCCCCCGGAAGGAGATGCAGGGAAGGAAAGTCCAGCTCAGCGGCTACGAAACCGGCCCGCTGTAAATCTGCCGGCTCAGCCTTCCCAGGTTCGAATCCTGGCGCCGCCACAAGATCGAAAGGGTCTGTGAACAGCAGCAATGCTGATCACAGACCCTTTCGGCGTTCACGGACCCGCCGGCTCGGTGAGCCTCAGTGCCGCGCGGCCTACGCTGGGGCCATGTCGTCGCGTCGCAGGACCTGTCCCGAGTGTAGTCGGGAGATCGCCGTCGTCGCAGGGCGGTTCGCGCGGCACGATCCGCCCGGGGCGCGGGCCGCCGGGGAACTCGTGTCCTGTCCCGGCTCGCGGCGGTTCGCCGAGGCGGACGCCGCCCAGCCCACGCTGGACGGCTACGTCGTCCCCGACTTCCCCGGACAACTGCCGCTGTTCTGAGCGGCGTTCAGTTCCCCGCGACCGACTTCACCGCGACCGACACCGGTGTCGAGCCGCTGATCAGTTCGAGGGTCAGGCCGGTCGTCGCCGGGGTGTCGACGAGCTCCGCCAGTACCGCGGCCACGTCGTCCCGCGGGATCGGGCCGCGGCCGGTGCGGGCCTCCAGGCGCACGAGGCCGGTGCCGGCGTCGTCCGTCAGCTGTCCGGGCCGCAGGATCGTCCAGTCCAGCGCGTCCTGCCCGCGCACATACGCGTCGGCCTCGCCCTTGGCGCGCAGATACGCGTCGAAGATCTCGTCCCCCGCGTGCGCCGGATCGGCGCCCATGGACGACACGATCACATAGCGCCGTACGCCCGCCCGGACGGCCGCGTCCGCGAAGAGGATCGCCGCCCCCTTGTCCACCGTGTCCTTGCGGGCCACCCCGCTGCCCGGTCCCGCGCCCGCCGCGAAGACCGCCGCGTCCGCGCCCCGCAGCCGCTCCGCGACCTCCTCGACCGAGGCCGACTCCAGGTCGAGCACGACCGGTTCGGCACCGGCCGCGCGCAGATCGTCGGCCTGTTCGGCTTTGCGGATGATGCCCGCCACCTCGTCTCCGCGCGCGGCGAGCAAACGCTCCAGCCGCAGCGCGATCTGACCATGACCACCAGCGATGACAATGCGCATGTCTTCGACCGTACGCCCCGACGGCCGCCCGCGCCGCACGAGTTCGGCCGCATCCGGCACGTCGCAGGGGGCTCACGTGGGCGCACATGGACTCACGCGGGTGCACGTCCCGGCGCACGTCCGGATGGACCCCGGAGGTCCCGCCAGCCCACCCCTCACCCCTCACCCCTCTGCCCGACCCCCGCGCCCCTGCCGTGGCAGCCCCAGTTCCGGGGCGGCCGTCGAGTCGCCGTACTCCCGTACCGCGCTCGTCCGGGCCACCACCCGGCCCCGGTGCACCACGATGCGGCCGTAGGCCAGCGACAGCGCGCCCGAGAGCCGGTCGCCGCGCACCGCGAGGAGCTCGGCCGGGAAGCCCGCCTCCACCCGCACCTCGGGCAGGCCCAGCACCGCCCGTGCCGCGCCGCTCACCGCGTCGTAGGCGTCCTCGGGGCGCAGCCCGTGACGTGAGGCCAGCAGGTACGCCGCCTCCAGCGGGTCGCCGCGCCCGACCGGGTTGGACACGTCCCGCAGCGCCCCGCTCCCGGCGGCGACCCGCACCCCCGCGGCCCGCAGCAGCCGCACCGGAGCCGCGCCTTCACGACGGTC
>NZ_WWHX01000095.1 GCF_009862125.1 Streptomyces sp. SID5910 | reverse complement strand
TCGTGGTCACCCGTCAGCGGTACGTCGTCCTCGTCGAGCGGGACGAGGACGGGAGTCCGCCGGAACTCCCCCACCAGGGTGGCGAACTCACGGCGTGCCCCGGTCACGCTCGCGTCGTCTTCCGGAGGGCTTTCAACGGGTGTCACGTGGGGCGATGCCGCCGTGCTCGCCGTCTCCGCCGTCGGTGGCCTCTCGGCCCGTGCCGCCTCCGCGTAGTCGGCCAGGCGGGATCGTCGTCCGTCGCCGGTCGTCCCGTCGGCTCCCCCGTGCTCAGCCATGCCCGAGATCATCACATTGCCACTTTGCTGACTGCAACGCGCACACCTGGTGCGAGGGCCGGGAGGGGTGGTCTTCGGCCATCCCCCGCACACCGAGGGTCACTTGGTCCGTACCTACCTCTTGACACCTCAATTGGTCTGGACCACCTTGTACGTCAACGCGGTGGCCACCGTAGGCAGTTCGTGAGTTCCTCCCCCTTCCTCCCCACTCCCCACCGGAGGCCCCAGTGGAGCCCGTACACAGACGGCGCGGACGACGACGGATGCGGGCCGGGTCCGCGGTCGGTGCCGTGGCCGCCGCTCTGGCGCTCACCGTCAGCGCCGTCGGCCAGGCGTCCGCGGCGGACGTCAACAACGCGAAGAACGCCGGTTTCGAGGCCGGCCTGAGTGACTGGACCTGCTCCGCGAACAGCGGGACGACCGTCGCCTCCCCCGCGCACGCCGGCACCGCCGCTCTCAAGGCGACGCCCGGCGGGCAGGACAACGCCCGGTGCGCGCAGACGGTCAAGGTGCAGCCCAACTCCACGTACACGCTCAGCGCGTGGGTCCAGGGCGGGTACTCCTATCTGGGCGTGACGGGCACCGGGACGACCGACGTGTCGACCTGGATCCCCGACTCGGCCTCCTGGAAGCAGCTGTCGACCAGCTTCAGGACCGGCGCTTCGACCACCTCCGTGTCCGTGTACACACACGGCTGGTACGGGCAGGCGGCGTACTACGCCGACGACGTGTCCGTGTACGGGCCCGACGGGGGCGGTGGCGGTCAGGAGCCCGGCCCGACCGTGCCGGCCGCCCCGGCCGGGCTCAGCGTCACCGGGACGTCGTCCTCCTCCGCCTCCCTGGCCTGGAACGCCGTCTCCGGCGCCACCGGCTACAACATCTACCGCGACGGTACGAAGGTGACGGCCGTGACCGGCACCTCGGCGACCGTGACCGGCCTCGCGGCCTCCACGTCGTACTCCTTCCAGGTCACCGCGACCAACGCGGCCGGCGAGTCGCCCAAGTCCGCGGCCGTGAACGCCCGCACGGCGGAGGCCGGCGGCGGGGGCGGCGGCGGTGACGTCGCCAAGCACGCCGTCACCGGGTACTGGCAGAACTTCAACAACGGCGCCGCCGTCCAGAAGATCTCCGACGTCTCCGCGCAGTACGACATCATCGCCGTGTCCTTCGCGGACGCCACGACGACGCCGGGCGCGGTGACCTTCAACCTCGACTCGGCCGGGCTGAACGGCTACACCGTCGACCAGTTCAAGGCCGACGTCCGCGCCAAGCAGGCGGCCGGGAAGAAGGTCATCATCTCCATCGGCGGCGAGAAGGGCACCGTCTCGGTGAACGACTCCGCCTCCGCGACCAACTTCGCCAACTCCGTCTACTCCCTCATGCAGACGTACGGCTTCGACGGCGTCGACATCGACCTGGAGAACGGGCTCAACCCGACGTACATGACGCAGGCCCTGCGCGCCCTGTCGGCGAAGGCCGGGCCGGGCATGGTCCTCACCATGGCGCCGCAGACCATCGACATGCAGTCGACGTCCGGCGGGTACTTCAAGACGGCGCTGAACGTGAAGGACATCCTCACCGTCGTCAACATGCAGTACTACAACAGCGGTTCCATGCTGGGCTGCGACGGCAAGGTGTACTCCCAGGGCACCGTCGACTTCCTCACCGCCCTGGCCTGCATCCAGTTGGAGGGCGGCCTCGACCCGTCCCAGGTCGGCCTCGGCCTGCCCGCCTCCACCCGCGCCGCCGGCGGCGGCTACGTGGCGCCGAGCGTCGTGAACAACGCCCTCGACTGCCTGACCAAGGGCACGAACTGCGGCACCTTCAAGCCGTCCAGGACGTACCCGTCCCTGCGGGGCGCCATGACCTGGTCCACCAACTGGGACGCGACGGCCGGCAACGCCTGGTCCAACGCGGTCGGCGCCCACGTGCACGCCCTGCCGTAGCCCGCTCGTCCGGCTCCGCGCCCGCCCCTGCCCACGTGACCGTGGGCAGGGGCGGTGTCGTGTCCGGCGTCGAGGGCGTCCGGTGGCCGGCCGCCAAGTCGTGTGAAACATTTCCGGCGCCCCACCGCATCAATGAGATGAAGGCAGTACCGGGCGAGCGCAGGGGGACGCGTCGTATGTGGCAGGGGCGGGCGGACGACTACGCCGAGTTCGCGGGGGCGCGGGCCGGGCATCTGTACCGGTCCGCGTGTCTGCTCACCGCCGGGGACACGCACCTGGCCGAGGACCTCGTGCAGGAGACCCTCGGACGGCTGTACGTGCGCTGGGGACGCGTGTCCCGGGCGGAGAACCCCGCCGCGTACGCGCAGACCGTGCTCACCCGGGCGTTCCTCGCCCACCAGCGGCGGCGCAGCAGCGGCGAGCGGGCGACGGACGTGTTCCCCGATCTGCCGGGCGCCGGCGACGGGGACGCGCCGCTGCGGCTGACCCTGCTGGCCGCGCTCGCCCGGCTGCCCGCCAAGGACCGGGCCGTCATCGTCCTGCGCTACTGGGAGGACCGGTCCGTCGAACAGACCGCCGATGTGCTCAACGTCAGTTCGGCGGCCGTGCGGACGCGGTGCTCGCGGGCGCTCGGCCGGCTGCGGGAGCTGCTGGGCGAGGACCTCGCGGAGTACGCCAGACCCTGACCGGCATCCCGAGACTCGCCTCTCACACTTCTCTTCTTCTCTCACCTTGTCGAAAGGGTGGTTCGCCATGTCCGAAAGCCAGCGCCCGACTCCCTTCGAGGACCGGCTCACCGCCGCTCTGCGCACCGCCGGCGACAGCTTCGACGCCGACCGGGCCGCACTGGCCGAAGGCGGCCAGACCCGTGGTCGCCGGGCCCGGCTGCGGCGGCGGGCCGGTGTGCTCGGCGGGGCGGCCGGGATCGCCCTGGTCGGAGTCGGCGGGGCGCTGCTGCTGCCCGGCGGCGGTCACTCCGCCGAGCCGCAGGGGACGTCAGCCGCGGCCCCGCCGAGCGCCACCGCCGCGAGCCCCGCACCGTCCGCCTCCTACTCCGCCGACGACCTCCTCCAGGCCCTCAAGAAGCTGCTGCCCGAGGGCGAGGTGAGCGAGGAGGACGCCCAGGGCCCCGGCCCGGGACTGCCGCCGTACGCCCACCTCGTGTTCGACGACGGCCGGGGCGCGGCGGCCGTCGGCATCAGTCTCGACCGGGTGGAGCCGGGCAGCCAGAGCGTCCGTGAGCTGACGACCTGCCCGGACAAGACGGTGGTCACCTACGACGACTGCACCAGCAGCCGGCTGCCCGACGGCTCGGTGCTCATGGTCTACCAGGGCTACGAGTATCCCGACCGGCGTGTGGACACCAAGTGGTGGTCGGCGGAGCTGGTCACGGCGCGGGGACAGCACGTGTCGGTGAGCGAGTGGAACGCGCCGGCGGAGAAGGACGCCGCGATCACGCGGGCACAGCCGCCGCTGTCGCCCGACCAGTTGAAGAAGGTCGCCACCGCCGGCGTGTGGCTCCCGATCGTGGACGCCATCCCCGAGGACCCCAAGGCGGCCGCCAGGGAGAAGGCGAAGGCGTCCGCGGCACCGAGCCGGGCGCCCGAGGCGTCGGGCGTGGCGATCGGCGAAACGCTGGCGTCGCTGCTGCCCGACGGGGTCGACGTCGTCTCGCGGGGCGAGGAGGAGACCGGATACGCCTACCTCGTCCTCGACGACGGCAAGGGACCCAGCCTCGTCCAGATCAACGTGCAGCCCGGCATGAGCGACGTCGCCGGCGAGCTCTACGGCTCCGCCGAGACCCGCCCCGACGGCACCCTGCTCGCCACCTCGCAGGGGCCCGGCGAGAAGGGCGGCTCCGGCGTCGTGATGTGGACCGCCGACACCCTGCGGCCCAGCGGCCTCCGCGTCGTCGTCAGCGCCTTCAACACCGGCGCCCAGAACGAGGACGCCACCCGTGACGCCCCCGCGCTGACCATGGAGCAGCTCCAGGAGATCGCGCTCAGTGAACAGTGGGAACGACTGGGCTGAGCCCGCTCGGGGGTGCTCAGAAGAAGTCCGCCCACGGCTGGTCCCAGATCTGCTTCACGCACAGCACCAGGAACAGCAGGCCGGCCACGGCGAGCATGCCGTTGCTCAGGGCGCCGTTGCGCCACTCGCGGGGTGTGCGGGCCGAGTTGAGGAGCCAGATCAGGGTGAGGGCGAGGAAGGGCATGAAGGCGGCGCCCAGGACGCCGTAGAGGATGATCAGGCGGAAGGGCTGGCCCTGGAAGAGCAGGACGATGGGCGGGAAGGTGAGCCAGAGCAGATAGGCGCGGAAGGCCCAGGAGCGTTCCCGGCGGCCCGACGCCAGTTCGTCGCCGCGCGCCTGCCGCTCGCCGCGTTGGCGGGCCAGGAAGTCGGCGAACATCAGGCTCACGCCGTGCCAGACGCCGATCAGCGAGGTGAAGGAGGTGGCGAAGAAGCCGATCAGGAAGAGCTTGCCGGTCGCGGTGCCGTACTCCTGCTCCAGGACGTCGCCGAGCTGGATCAGGCCCTTGTCGCCACTCGCGATGGCGATGTTCGCCGAGTGGAGGAGTTCGGCGCCGACGAAGAGCATGGCGACGACGAAGATGCCGGTGGTGGCGTAGGCGACGCGGTTGTCGAGGCGCATGACCTTCATCCAGCCGGTGTCGGTCCAGCCCTTGGCGTTGACCCAGTAGCCGTACGCGGCCAGCGTGATCGTGCCGCCGACGCCGCCGATCAGGCCGAGCGTGTTGAGGACGGAGTCCTTCTCGTCCGGCAGGACCGGCAGGAGGCCGGCGAAGGCGTCGCCGAGGTGGGGGGTGACCCGGATCGCCAGGTAGACGGTGACGACGAACATGACGCCCACCAGGACCGTCATGACCTTCTCGAAGACGGCGTACTTGTTGAACCAGACGAAGACCAGGCCGACCAGGCCGCAGGCCACGCCCCACCATTCGAGGTCCATCACGTGCGGGAACAGGGCTTGCAGCGGCAGGGCGCTGGACGACATCGCGGCGGCGCCGTAGACGAAGCCCCAGATCACGGCGTAGACCGCGAAGAACCAGGTCGTCCAGCGGCCGAGGCTCGCCCAGCCGTCGAAGAGCGTGCGGCCGGTGGCCAGGTGCCAGCGGCCGCACGCCTCCGCGAGGGAGATCTTCACCAGGCAGCCGATGATCGCGGCCCACAGCAGCGTGTAGCCGAAGTTGCTGCCCGCGATGAGGGTGGCCACGAGGTCGCCGGCGCCCACACCGGTCGCGGCGACGACGATGCCGGGGCCGATGTGGCGCCAACTGGACTTACGGGGAGCCGGGCCGGCCCCGGCTCCGAGTGGTGCACCCGTGTCCCTGGTGTTGCCCGTGGTGTCCGCCATGCGAGCCAAGGAAGCGGAAAGCGGCCGGTGGGGCAAGAGGGCGTGCGGGGATCTTCACGCCATTCGCTTACTCCGCGGTGGCCGACTCGGCCTTCTCGGGCTCCTCGGCCTTCTCAGGCTCCTCGGCCTTCTCAGGCTCCTCAGGCTCCTCGGGCTCCTCGGGCTTCTCAGGCGTCTCCGGCTCGCCTTCCTCGAAGTACGCGTCGAGGACCTCGTCCAGCGACGCCTCCCACTCCGGGAAGCGGCTGCGGGACGTGGCCTCGATCTCGATCGGGTACCAGCGGCGGTCCGGCGTGTGCACCGTGATGGTGAACCGCTTGCCGAAGCGTCCCGTCTCCGTCTCCACGGCGCCGATCTCGTCCCAGCGGAACTCGCACTCCTGGTCGTCCAGGGCCAGGCGTACGCCCTTGTGGTCGGCGACTATGCGGGCGCGGCGGTCCGACGCCTCGAAGACCGGCCCGTCGGGGACCTCTTCGGCGCCGGGCTCCGTCTCGGGTTCCTCGGCGGCAGCCGGGTCGTCGGCGGGCTCCGTGGCCGTCGGTGGCTTCTCCTCCTCCACCTCCTCCGGCTTCGCGTCCTCCGGCTCGCCGGACACGGGCGAGGTGAGCCCGGGGATGAAGGCCGGGTCGAAACCGGCGCCTTCCAGGGGCTTGCTGCTCGAACCTATGCGCTGCTCCACGGCGGAAGTATGGACGACTTTCCTGTGCCGGGAACAGCCGGACCACGGGTCACCACCGTTCCCGCACGTCACAGTTGTGCGTCGGACCCCGGTACGCGCGTCACTCGTCCATGAAGACGATCCGCCGCGTCCGCGCCCCGTCGCCGGGGACCGGCGTGACGGCGCCGCGGCCGGCCGGTACCGCGCGTTCGCGGCCCCAGGCGCGGATCTCCTCGATCTGCTCGGGGTTGCTCACGCTCAGCGGCCGGACGTCGGCGAAGGTGTCGAGGACGAAGGAGTCCTTGAGCGCCGCGACACCGCCGCGGATCAGGGCCTCCTCGCCCACGTCGTGCAGCGCGGCCTCGATGTCGGAGCCCGCGAAGCCCTCCGAGAGGTCGACGAGCCGGTTGATCAGCTCGGGCTCCGGCTCGGACTCCAGATAGCGCCGGAAGTAGATGCCGAGGATCTCCCGGCGGTCCTCGGCGTCGGGCAGGTCGACGAAGAACAGCTCGTCGAAGCGGCCCTTGCGCAGCAGCTCGGGCGGCAGGCTGCGGATGTCGTTGGCGGTGGCGACGACGAAGGCGCGGGACTGGGACTCCTGGAGCCAGTACAGGAACTGGCCGATGATGCGCTGCGGCACACCGGACGCGTCGTCGCGGCCGGCGAGGCCCTTCTCGATCTCGTCGATCCACAGGATGCAGGGCGCGACCCGGTCGGCCATGGCGAGCGCCTCGCGGAAGCGGCCCTCGGACTCGCCGAGGTACTTGCCGTGGATGCTGGCCATGTCGAGCCGGTACAGCGGGAGCCGCCACTCGTGGGCGATGGCCTTGGCGGACAGGGACTTGCCGCAGCCGGGGACACCGACGAGGAGGACGCCGCGGGGCGGGCGCAGGGCGGTCTGGCGGAGGTCGCGGGAGATCATGTCGTTCTTGCGGCGCAGCCAGGTGCGCAGGCCGACGAGGCCGCCGACGGCGTAGTCGCTGTCCTTGAGCTGGACGCGTTCGAGGCCGGTCAGATCGCTGAAGATGCGGTCCTTGGCCTGGGCGAGCCCGAGGACGTCCTCCCGGAGGATGGAGCCCTTGGCGGCGATGGTCGCCATCAGGTTGACGCACTCGGCCTCGGTGACGCCGCTGAGGAACTCGGCGGCGCGGCGGGCGTCCTCCTCGGTCCACTCGATCGGGATGTGGCCGTGGTGGTCGCCGAGGAAGCCGCTGAGGATGCCGTACATCTCCTCGGAGTCCGGCAGGTCGAGCTTGAGGCTCATGCCGAGCCGCTGGAGGCCGCTCCAGATGGGCGTGTCCGTGATGATCACGATGCTGCCCATGTTGCTGTCGGCGAGCCGGGCCAGCTCGGCGAAGTGCCGGGTGACCGGGGTGTCGGACTCGAGCTCGTCGGGGTCGACGAAGACGACGGTGGCGTTGGCGCGGCTGCCGAACTGGGTGGCGGCGAAGTCCATGGCGCCGGTGAGCGAGCGGTCGTCCTGGACGGAGGCGTTGGTCCGCAGGTCGCGCAGGCCGGTGGCGCGGGTGTAGATCCAGAACGGCATGTTGCTGCGCCGGGGCTGGGTGGCCGCCTCCCGCAGCAGCCGCAGGGCACGCTGCTGCTCGATGGTCCGCATGGCGATGACGGGGACGCGGGCGGAGATGTAGCTGTCGAGGTGGGTGAGGCTCTCGGCGTAGTTCGACATACGGGGTACGGCCTTCGGGGCGAGGTGGGCG
>NZ_WWHX01000931.1 GCF_009862125.1 Streptomyces sp. SID5910 | reverse complement strand
TCGTGCTGGTGTACTACGCGGTGGCCAACGCGTCGGCCTGGACGCTGGAGTCGGCGCGGACTGCGGCGCGGGTCGTGCCTGCGGTGGGGCTGGCCGGATGCACGGTGCTGGCGTTCTCCCTGCCGGTGGTCTCGGTGATCGCGGGCGTGGGGGTGCTGGCCGTGGGCATGGTGGCGTACGCGGTGCGGGGGCGGCCGGCTGCGCGGTGAGCCGCCGCCGGGGTTCGGCGTGCGTGAACGGGGCTGCCTCGGTGGGTTATGGGTCTTCGGCGTCGTCCGGGTCGTCAATTGCTCGTTCGC
The DNA here is from genome assembly GCF_009862125.1 of Streptomyces sp. SID5910. GTDB lineage: Bacteria > Actinomycetota > Actinomycetes > Streptomycetales > Streptomycetaceae > Streptomyces. The sequence continues at coordinate 13,234 of NZ_WWHX01000931.1, read as the reverse complement.
GGTCATGGCTTCATGATGCGCCGCACCGACGGGCGCCGTTCGGGCCTGTGGACAACCTCGCGGTTGTGGACAAACGGCGGCCCGTCCCGCCACTCCCCCGGTCTACCAACCGTTCTGAGCGCCGGCGGTGGCCGTGAACGGCTGGTCCGTACGCACGATCTCGCGTCCCAGCGGGAGCAGCGAGACCGGGATCAGCTTGAAGTTGGCGATGCCGAGCGGGATGCCGATGATCGTGACGCACAGGGCGATGCCCGTGACGATGTGACCGATGGCCAGCCACCAGCCGGCCAGGATCAGCCACAGCACGTTGCCGATGCAGGAGGCCGCTCCCGCGTCGCGGCGCTCGACCGCCGCGTACCCGAAGGGCCACAGGGCGTAGACACCGATGCGGAACGCGGCGATGCCGAACGGGATGCCGATGATGGTGATGCAGAGCAGCACCCCCGCGAGCAGGTAGCCGAGGAACAGCCAGAAGCCGCTGAGGACGAGCCATATGACGTTGAGAATGGTCTTCATCGCTGACGACCTGCCATCTTTTCGAGCCGGGCGATTCGCTCCGCCATCGGCGGGTGGGTGGAGAACATCTTCGACAGCCCCTGTCCCGGGCGGAACGGGTTGGCGATCATCATGTGGCTGGCCGTCTCGATCCGGGGCTCCGGGGGCAGCGGGAGCTGCTTGGTGCCGGCGTCGAGCTTGCGCAGCGCCCCCGCGAGGGCCAGCGGATCGCCGGTGAGCTGGGCGCCGGACGCGTCGGCCTCGTACTCGCGGGAACGGCTGATCGCCAGCTGGATGAGGCTCGCGGCGAGCGGGCCGAGGAGCATGATGAGCAGCATGCCCAGGAGGCCGGGGCCGTCGTCGTCGTTCGACCGGCCGATCGGGATCAGCCAGGCGAAGTTGACCAGGAACATGATCACGGAGGCCAGGGCGCCCGCGACCGACGAGATCAGGATGTCGCGGTTGTAGACGTGACTGAGCTCGTGTCCGATGACGCCGCGCAGCTCGCGCTCGTCGAGCAGGCGCAGGATGCCCTCCGTGCAGCACACGGCGGCGTTGCGCGGGTTGCGGCCGGTCGCGAAGGCGTTCGGGGCCTCCGTCGGCGAGATGTACAGGCGGGGCATGGGCTGGCGGGCCTGGGTGGAGAGGTCCCGGACCATGCGGTACAGCGCCGGGGCCTCGAACTCGCTCACCGGGCGGGCGCGCATGGCACGCAGGGCCAGCTTGTCGCTGTTCCAGTAGGCGTACGCGTTCGTGCCCAGGGCTACGAGGACGGCGACGACGAGGCCCGTTCGGCCGAAGAAACTGCCGATGACGATGATGAGCGCGGACAGTCCCCCGAGGAGAACTGCGGTTCTGAGCCCGTTGTGCCGGCGGTGCACGGTACGCCCTCCAAGTCGTGCAGCAGGGAAACCCTTTGCTTGCTTGTCTCGCTCGCTGTGGTTGCTTCCTGGTCTCCGGTGCCCCTGGGTCGTGATGTCACGTCCAGTGGACCCTTCCGTACTGGTCAACGCCAGGCGACGGCCGCCAGTTCCCCGGCGGGCACGGCCGCGCGCGTGGTCCGTCCGGGTGACGGCCCGGCATGCGGCACGCGCGCGTGGAGGCCGAGTGCCCCACGCGCGCGTGCCGATACGCGGCTGCCGGTCAGAACAGCCCGGTGTCGGCGAAGCGCAGGATCAGCTGGGGCGCTCCGGACAGGGCGACGGCGAGGACGGCGGTCGCGGTGATCGCTGCCGTGAGCGGGGCGGGCAGGCGGTGCCGCACGGCCTCGCCCTCGGGTGCGCGGAACAGCAGGGCCGTCCACTGGAGGTAGTAGAACAGCGCGATGACGACGTTGACGGCCATGACGACGGCCAGCCAGCCGAGGCCCGCGTCGACGGCCGCGGAGAAGACGGTGACCTTGGCGAAGAGGCCGATGATGCCGGGCGGCAGTCCGGCGAGGCAGAGCAGGAAGAAGGCCAGGAGCAGGGCGGTCAGCGGATTGGTCGCGTACAGGCCGCGGTAGTCGGCGACCCGGTTGAGGGCCCGCGTACGGCCCACCAGGGCGGCCACCGCGAAGGCGCCGAGGTTCACGGCGGCGTACATGAGGGCGTAGGCGACGGTGGAGCCGATCGACCGTTCGGGGTCGTCGGAGTAGCCGGCGGCGGCGATCGGCACCAGGAGGTAGCCGGCCTGGCCGACGGACGACCAGGCGAGCAGGCGTACCGCGCTGTACGCGCGCGTGGACTGCTGGCGCAGGGCTCCGACGTTGCCGACGGTCATGGTGAGGGCGGCCAGTACGGCGAGGGCGGGCGCCCAGGCGTCGGCGTAGGACGGGAGGGCGACGACCGTGACGAGGATCAGGCCGGAGAAGCCGACCGCCTTGCCGACGACGGACAGGTAGGCGGCGATCGGCAGCGGCGCGCCCACGTAGGTGTCGGGCACCCAGAAGTGGAAGGGCACGGCGGCCGTCTTGAAGGCGAAGCCGACGAGGGTGAGGACGACGCCGGTCTGGGTGAGCGTGGTGAGCTGCCCGTCGACGTGCTGGACCCGGTCGGCCACCTGGGTGAGGTACAGGGTGCCGGTGGAGGCGTACACGAAGCTGATGCCCATGAGGCTGACCGCGGTCGCGGTGACCGAGGACAGGAAGAACTTCAGCGCGGCCTCGGAGGAGCGCCGGTCGCCCTGCCGGAGGCCGACCAGGGCGAAGGCGGGCAGGGAGGCGACCTCCAGGGCGACGACGAGCGTCGCCAGGTCGCGGGAGGCGGGCAGGAGGGCCGCGCCGGCGGCCGAGGACAGCAGCAGGAACCAGAACTCGCCCTCGGGCAGTCCCCGGTCGGCGTCCTTCACGGCGGTGACCGAGAGCAGGGCGGCCAGGAGCGCCCCGCCGAGGACCAGGAACTGGATGGCGAGGGTGAAGGTGTCGGCGGTGTAGCTGCACACGTCGGCGTCGCCGGTGAGGCAGAACGTGGAGCGGTCGTCGCCCACGAGAGGCAGCAGCAGGAGCGCGGAGGCGGCGAGTCCGGCGACCGCGACCCAGCCGAGCAGCGCCTTGCGGGCGTCCGGGACGAACAGGTCGGCGACGAGGACAACGAGTCCGACGACCGCCGCGAGGGTGGGCGGCGCGATGGCGAGCCAGTCGACGGACTGGACGAGGTTCTGGGCCAGGGGCTGGGCCAGGGAGCTCATCGGGTGCCTCCTGAGAGGAGCTGCTGCACGGCCGGGTCGGTCAGCCCGAGCAGGGTCTTGGGCCACAGCCCGGCGACGACGGTCAGGACGACGAGCGGGGTCCAGGCGGCGAACTCGTACGTGCGGACGTCGGTGAGCTTCGGGGATTCCTGCGGGACGGCGCCCATGCAGACGCGGCGGACCACGATCAGCATGTACGCGGCGGTCAGCAGGGTGCCGAACGCGGCGATCGCCATGAAGGTGAGGAAGGCGGGACGGCTGAGGCCCTCGTGGGGGTCGAAGGCGCCGAACAGAGCCAGCATCTCGCCCCAGAACCCGGCCAGGCCCGGCAGGCCGAGCGAGGCGACGGCGGCGAAGGCGAGCAGGCCGCCGAGGCGAGGCGCCTTGCCGTACAGGGCGGCGCCGGTCTCCTCGGCAAGGGTGTCGAGGTCGGTGGTGCCGGTGCGGTCCTTCAGGGCGCCGACCACGAAGAAGAGCAGGCCCGTGATGAGGCCGTGGGCGATGTTGGCGAACAGGGCGCCGTTGACGCCGGTCGGAGTCATGGTCGCGATGCCGAGCAGCACGAAGCCCATGTGGCCGACGGAGGAGTAGGCGATGAGGCGCTTGAGGTCGCCCTTCGCGCCCCGCTTGGCGAGGGCCAGGCAGGCCAGGGAACCGTAGATGATGCCGACGACGGCGAAGGCGGCGAGGTAGGGCGCGAAGGTGCGGAAGCCGTCCGGAGCGGCCGGGAGCAGGATCCGGACGAATCCGTACGTGCCCATCTTCAGCAGGAGGCCGGCCAGCAGCACCGAGCCGACGGTCGGCGCGGCGGTGTGGGCGTCGGGCAGCCAGCTGTGCAGCGGCCACATCGGGGTCTTCACCGCGAGCCCGATCCCGATCGCCAGAACGGCGATGACCTGCACGGATGTGGTCAGCGACCGGCCGTTGTCAGTGGCGAGTGCCACCATGTCGAATGTGCCCGCCCTGATTCCGATCAGGAGCAGGCCGAGCAGCATGACGACGGAGCCGAGCAGTGTGTAGAGGATGAATTTCCAGGCGGCCCGGGTCCGTCCCTCGCCGCCCCAGCGGGCGATGAGGAAGTACATCGGTACGAGGACGGTCTCGAAGGCGAGGAAGAACAGGATCAGGTCGAGGACGGCGAAGGTCGCGAGGGTGCCGGACTCCAGGACGAGCAGCAGCGCGACGAACGCCTTCGGGCTCGGCCCGGTAGGCAGCTTGAAGTACGAGTAGAGCGCGCACAGGAAGGTCAGCAGCGCGGTCAGGACCAGCAGGGGGAGGGAGATGCCGTCGATGCCGAGGTGGATGCGCACGTCGAGTGCCGGGATCCAGCTGATGTCCGTGCTGGCCTGCATCTTCGACGGATGGTCGTGGTCGAAGCCGAGCACGAGGACGATCGCGGCGAGCAGGACGACGCCGGTCACGGTCACGCCGTGCCGCAGGACGGCCTGCTCGGGTGACTTCCCCTTCAGCCCGGGCGGGGCCGGCAGGAGAGCCGCGGCGGCGCCGAGGAGCGGGCCGACGACGACGAACGCCAGAAGGAACTGCATCACGGACTCGTTGATATCGATCACGCCTGCTCACGCTCCCGTGGCGACGAGGACGGCGGCGACCGTGAGGACGACGGTGCCGGCGAGCAGCGCGCTCACATAGGTCTGCACATTGCCGGTCTGGGCACGGCGTACGGCGGCCCCGAGCCAGCGGGGCAGGGCGCCCGCCCCGCGTACGTAGGTGTCGACGACCGCGCGGTCGAGGAACCGGACGAGGCTCGCGCCGGCCTGGACCGGGCGGACGAAGAGGGCCGAGTACACGGCGTCCAGGTGGAAGCCGACGGCCGCGTGGCGGTGCAGCGGACCGAGCAGCAGCCGTCCGGGGTCGGCCGGGTCCGGGGCGGAGGCCACGTTGCCGTAGGCGGGGGTGTGGCTGGCGATGGCCTCGGCCTCGACCTGGCCGGCGTCGGCCTCGGGGTGGGCGGCGACCGCGCCCAGCGGGACGCGGGCGGCGAACGCGGTGGTGTGCCGCCAGGCCGCGTAGGTGACGATGCCGCCGACCAGGGCCACGCCGGTGCCGAGCACGGAGGTGGTGAGGGCCGGGGTCAGGTCGATGCCGTCGAACCAGTCGGGCAGCAGGCGGAAGGCGAGTCCGCCGAGGGCGAGGGAGGGGATGGCGAGGACCCAGAGCACGGCGTTCATGACCAGCGGCTGCCTGCCGTGGTCGGGGGCCTCGGCGCCCCGGCCGCGGAAGGCCAGCAGCCACAGGCGGGTCGCGTAGGCGGCGGTGAGGAGGGCCGTGACCAGACCGGCGATCAGGACGGTCCAGCCCGCGGCGCCGGGTGCGTGCTCGGTGTGGCCGGTGACGACGTGCTCGGCGGCGCCGAGGACGGACTCCTTGGAGAAGAACCCGCTGAACGGAGGGATCGCGGCGAGCGCGAGCAGTGCCACGGTCATCGTCCAGTAGGCGTCCGGGACGCGGGTGCGCAGGTCGCGCATGCGGGACATGGCGGCCAGCGAGTTGGTGCCGGCGGCGTGGATGATCACGCCGGCGGCGAGGAACAGCAGCGCCTTGAAGGCGCCGTGCGTGAGGAGGTGGAAGACGGCGGCACCGCGGTCGCCGGCGGCGAGAGCGCCGGTCATGTAGCCGAGCTGGCCGATGGTCGAGTAGGCGAGGACGCGCTTGATGTCGTCCTGGGCGAGCGCGGCGAGCGCCGAACCGACCATCGTGACGGCGGCCATGACGGCCAGGACGACCATCGCGGCCCCGGAGGCCTCGAAGAGCGGAAGGAGCCGGGCGATGAAGTAGACACCGGCGGCGACCATCGTCGCGGCGTGGATGAGGGCGGAGACGGGTGTCGGGCCCGCCATCGCGTCGGGGAGCCAGGTGTGCAGCGGGAACTGCGCCGACTTGCCCGCCACGCCGGCCAGGAGCAGCAGGGCGATCAGGGTCGGATGGTCGAGCGAGCCGCTCGCCACCGCGCCGAGGATCCTGGTGATGCGGAAGGAGCCGGTCTCGGTGGCCAGCGCGAGCAGGCCGATGAGGAAGGGGACGTCGCCGAGCTTGGTGACCAGGAAGGCCTTGAGGGAGGCGGCGCGGGCCTCCGGGGTCTCCCAGTAGTGGCCGACCAGGAAGTACGAGCAGATGCCCATGACCTCCCAGCCGACCAGCAGCACCATCAGGTCGCCGGAGTAGACGACGAGGAACATGGCGGAGGTGAACAGGGAGACGAGCGCGGCGTACGAGGGGTAGCGCGGGTCGTCGCGCAGGTAGCCCGTCGAGTAGAGCTGCACGCAGGTGGCGACGCAGCCGACCAGGACGGCGACGAGGGCGGCGAAGCCGTCGATGTGCAGGGCGAGTTCGACGGGGACCGAGCCGGTGGGCGTCAGTTCCGTGGCGGCGTCGACGGCCCGGCCACCGCCCTGGCGTGCGGCGACCAGGACGGCGAGGACGACGGCCGCCAGCGTGGGCAGGACGGCGAGCGGACGGACGAAGCCGGGTGCGGTGCGGCCGAGGAGCAGGCTGGCGGCCGCGCCCAGGAAGGGAAGGAGGGGGACGAGTACGGCGAGGGTGGTCGTGGTCACGCGGTGGCCTCAGCCTTCTCGGCCGTCCCGGTCGCGGGGGCGTCGGTGTCGGGGCCGTCCGGCTCGTGGCCCTCGGCGGTGTCGCGGAGCCGGTCGATGTCGGCGGTGCCGCGGTTGCGGTGGACGGCGAGCACGATCGCCAGGCCGATGCCGATCTCGGCGGCGGCGATGGCGATGGTGAACAGGGTCAGGGCCTGCCCGGAGTGCAGGGTCTCCTCGGCGGTCTTGCTGAGCCAGACGTCGAAGGCGACCAGGTTGAGGTTGACGGCGTTGAGCATCAGCTCGACCGACATCAGGACCAGGATCGCGTTGCGGCGGGCCAGGACTCCGTACAGGCCCGTGCAGAACAGGAGGGCGGAGAGGACGGCGGGATAGGCGAGGTGCATCAGCGGACACCGTCCTTGTCGGCACCGTCCGGGGTGGCTGCCGGGCCGGGGGTGGCTGCCGGGCCGGGGGTGCCGGCCGCTCGCTCGGCCTTGGCCTTGCGGGACAGGACGATCGCGCCGACCAGGGCGGCGAGGAGGAGGACGGAGAGGGCCTCGAAGGGGAGGACCCAGTTCTGGAAGAGGCTCGCTCCGGTGACGGCGGTGGAGCCGGCGGCCGGGCCGTCCAGGTCGATCCAGGTGGTCCGGAAGGCGTCGGCGACGACCCACACCAGGGCCGCCGCGGCGGCGACGGCCACGGTGAGGGCGGCCCAGCGGTTGCCGGAGTCGGCGTCCGGGGAACGGCCGATCGGGGCCCTGGTGAGCATCAGACCGAACAGGATGAGGACGACGACGGAACCGACGTAGATGAGGACCTGCACCCAGGCGATGAACTCGGCGGTGAGCAGGAGGTACTCGACGGCGAGGCCGCCGAGGGCCACCACCAGCCACAGGGCGGCGTGGACGAGCTGGCGGGTCGTGACGGTGACGACGGCGGCGCCGAAGGTGACGAGGCCGACGAGGAGGAAGGCGATCTCGACGCCGGTCGGGGACAGGAAGCCGGGGTGCGCGGCGGCGAGGGTCACGACTCTCCTTCCTTCGGCTCGGCGGGGGCGGTCTGCTCGGCCTGGGCCGCCTGCTCGGCCTGCTGCTGGGCGGCCAGTTTGTCGGCGGTCTTGCGGGCGGCGGCGAGTTCCTTCGGTTCCTCCGCGCCGGGGTCGAGGGCGGGCGGGGCCGGGACCGTCCACATCCACTCGCGGAGCTTGTCGCGCTCGTGGGTGAGGTCACGGATGTCCGTCTCGGCGTACTCGAACTCGGGGGACCAGAACAACGCGTCGAAGGGACAGACCTCGATGCAGATACCGCAGTACATGCACAGGGAGAAGTCGATGGCGAAGCGGTCGAGGACGTTGCGGCTGCGCTCGCGGCCGCCGGGCGCGGCCGCAGGCACCGTCTCCTTGTGGGAGTCGATGTAGATGCACCAGTCGGGGCACTCGCGGGCGCACAGCATGCAGACCGTGCAGTTCTCCTCGAACAGGCCGATCACGCCGCGGGTGCGGGGCGGGAGGTCGGGCTGGGTGTCCGGGTACTGCTCGGTGACGGTCTTCCTCGTCATCGTGCGGAGGGTGACGGCCAGGCCCTTGGCCAGGCCGGAGCCGGGGACGGGGGACATGGTTACTGGATCACCACCTTGACGATGCCGGTGAGGGCGATCTGGGCGAGGGAGAGGGGGACGAGGAGGGTCCAGGAGAGTTTCTGGAGCTGGTCCTCGCGCAGGCGGGGGTAGGTGACGCGGAGCCAGATCACGACGAAGGCGAGGACGGCGGTCTTCAGCAGGGTCCAGACCCAGCCGAGGCCGTCGGCGCCCCAGGGTCCGTGCCAGCCGCCCAAAAACAGGACGGTGGTCAGACCGCACAGCACGACGATCCCGGCGTACTCGGCGAGGAGGAACAGGGCGAAGCGCAGGCCGGTGTACTCGGTGTAGGCGCCGAAGATGATCTCCGAGTCGGCGACCGGCATGTCGAACGGGGGGCGCTGGAGTTCGGCGAGACCGGCGACGAAGAAGACGATCGCGCCGACGATCTGCCAGGGCAGCCACCACCACTCGAAGGCGTCGAGGATGCCGACGAGCGAGACCGTGCCGGCCGCCATCGCGACGGAGGCGGCGGTCAGGAGCATCGGGAGTTCGTACGCGAGGAGCTGGGCGGCGGTGCGCAGGCCGCCGAGGAGGGAGAACTTGTTGGCGGAGGCCCAGCCGGCCATGAGCGAGCCGAGGACGCCGACGCCCATGACGGCGAGGACGAAGAAGATCCCCGCGTCGACGACCTGGCCCACCGCGCCCTCGCCGGGGCCGATGGGGATGGCGAGGAGGACGAGGAGGTACGGCAGCAGGGCCACGGCGGGGGCGAGCTGGAAGACGCGGCGGTCGGCGTCCGCGGGGACGACGTCCTCCTTCTGCGCGAACTTCACGCCGTCCGCGACGAGCTGGGCCCAGCCGTGGAAGCCGCCGGCGTACATCGGGCCGAGCCGGCCCTGCATGTGGGCCATCACCTTGTGCTCGGTCTGGCCGACGATCAGGGGGAAGGTGAGGAAGACGACGAAGACGATCAGGAGGCGCAGGGTGACGTCGAGAGCGTCGTTCACTGCGGGCCTCCTGGGCGGTCGTCGGGGGTTTCGGGACGGGCGGGGGGCGGCGCGTCCCGGGGCGCCGGGGTCTCCGGTGCCTCGGGGGTCTCGGGGGATTCAGAGGCCTCAGCGGTCTCCGTCGCCTCAGGGGTCTCCTGGGCCTCGGGGGTGTCCGAGGCTTCCGGGATCTTCTGGGGCTCCGGTCCCTCGGGGGTCGTTTCGGGGCTGTCCGGGGTCTCCGCGCTCCCCGGGCTCTCCCCGTCCTCCGTGCTCCCCCGGCCGCCGGGCTCCGTGGGCTCGTCGAAGGCAGGGCGGGCGTGGTGCCAGGGTGCGTCGGGGCTGCGGGGCGCGGCGGGGGGCTTCGGGGCAGGGGGCGTCTCCCCTGCGGCACCGGACGGACCGCCAGCGTCCGACTGGCCGGCAGCGTCGGGCCGACCCGCAGTGGAGCCGGTTCGCTGTGATGCCGAGCCCTGGCTCGCGCTGCGTGCGCGGCGGGCGGTCGGTGTGCGCGGTGCGGTGGCGTCGCCCGCTTCCCCGCCGGGCGCGTCCGCCGGGGCCTCGGGGGCTGCCGGTCCCGGCCGCTGCGACGCTGAGCCCTGGCTCGCGCTGCGTGTGCGCCGGGGCGTCGAGGCCGGCGGTGCCGACGACGGCTCCGTGGCCGGGGCTTCCGCGCCCGGCGTCGCCGTGGCCGACGTTTCCGTCGCCGGGGGCCCAGCAGCCGAGGACTCCGGAGTCGGCGTCCCGGTGCCCGGCGTCTCCGACCCGGACGTCCCCGAAGCCGGAGCCCCCGAAGCCGACGCCCCGGTGCCCGGTGCTTCCGTACCCGGCGTCGCCGCCCCCGGCGTCTCCGGAGCCGGAGTCCCCGGAGCCGTAGCCGAAGTCGTTTGGCCGGCGGAGCCCTCCGCCGCTGTGCGCATGCGGCGGGCCGGGCGTTCGCCGGCCGGGCGGGCCGGGCGGTCGCTCGCGGTGCGGGCCGGGCCTCGGGCCGGGCGGGTCGGGGCCGGGGGGAGCTGGCCCTTCAGTGGGCCCCATTCGTTGGGGTCGGGGACGCCCGGCGGCAGCATCTGGCGGCGCCGGGGGCCGCCGTGGTCGGACTCGCCGGGTTCCTTCGCGCCGGGCCAGGCCTTGGCGACGCGGGCGGCGAGGACGAAGTCCTTGCGCAGGGGGTGGCCCTCGAAGCCTTCGGGCAGCAGCAGGTGGTCCAGCGCAGGGTGGTCCTCGAAGGCGACGCCGAACATCTCGTGCGTCTCGCGCTCGTGCCAGGCCGCGCCCGCGTAGACGGAGACGGCGGTGGGCAGGACGGGGGCGTCGTGCGGGACCGTCGTGCGCAGCAGCAGCCGGCGTACCGGTCCGAGGGCCACCACGTGGGCCGCGATGCGGAAGCCCGTGCCCGGTTCGTCGACCGCGCTCAGCCAGTCGAAGTACGTGCAGCCCAGCCGGTCGCGGGCGGTCTCCAGCGCGGAGATCCAGGACGCGGGCGGCACGTCCACGGTGAGGACGTCGTAGGACTCCTCGGCCGTGGCGTCCGCGCCGAAGAGTTCCCCGGCGTCGGCGGGCAGCCAGCCGACCGTGCTCATCGGCCCTCCCCCGACGCCGAGTCCGCGTCCGCGTCCGCGGATGACGCCGACGCCGGCGGCTGCACCAACCCGCTCTGGAGCGCCGCCGCCGACGGGCGTGGCGTCGTGCCGTAGCGCTCCCCCAGCGACTCCCGGGCGATCTTCTCCTGGAGCTTCAGGATCCCCTGGAGCAGCGCCTCGGGGCGTGGCGGGCAGCCGGGGACGTAGACGTCGACGGGGATGATCTGGTCGACGCCCTTCGTCACGGAGTAGGAGTCCCAGTACGGGCCGCCGCAGTTGGAGCAGGCGCCGAAGGAGATGACGTACTTCGGCTCGGGCATCTGCTCGTAGAGGCGCTTGACGGCGGGCGCCATCTTGTCGGTGACCGTGCCCGACACCACCATCAGGTCGGCCTGGCGGGGGCCCGGCGCGAACGGGATGACGCCGAGGCGGATGAAGTCGTGGCGGGCCATCGACGCGGCGATGAACTCGATGGCGCAGCAGGCGAGGCCGAAGTTGAAGACCCAGAGCGAGTAGCGGCGGCCCCAGTTGAGGACGACCTTCATCGGCTCGGGGGCGAGCCGGGAGAGCGCGCCGAGCCGCTTGGGTTCGGGGAGCAGCACCGGCTCGGCGGCGCCATCGGGGCCGGAGGCGGAGGGGTTCACGTCCATGACAGGACGCCCTTCTTGTATGCGTAGAGCAGGCCCACGGTGAGGAAGCCGAGGAAGACGAACATCTCCACGAGCGTCGTCGCGCCGTACCCGGGGGCGGCGAAGACCGTCGCCCACGGGAACAGGAAGATCGAGTCGACCGCGAAGATCACGTACAGGAAGGCGTAGACGTAGTAGCGGACCTGGGTGTGGGCCCAGCCCTCGCCGACGGGGTCGACTCCGCACTCGTAGGTCAGGAGCTTCTCGGGCGTCGGGACCACGGGCCGCAGCAGGCGTCCGGCGCCGAAGGCCACGGCCACGAAGAGCACGCCGACGACGCCGAGCAGTCCGACGACCGAGTAGGACTGGAAGTAGCCCGCCGCGATGCCGACAGTCGGTTCCGGCACGTCCCGTCCCTCACTCCCTGTCCGAGCTGCCCGGGCTGTCCGAGCCCTGAACACCTCGCACGCCGCTGTCCGACGATCTGTACGCACGGGAGTCTAGGGCCTGATAAAGACACGGTAAGCAGCCCGTCGCCTCTTGGGACAGCAGGGTGGGGTTTTCCTCAGGGGACGCCCGGCGGTCCGCCTCATGGCGCGGGGCGGCGCCGCACGGCACGCTGACCCGTATGACCGAACGTCTCTCGTTCCCGACGCACGCCGGACCCGCCGGCGAAGTGGACGGCGACCGCCCGCCACCTGCCCGTTTCGCCTTCGACCGGCACACCTGGAAGGAGATCGCCCATCTGCTGGCGAACCTTCCGGTGGCGCTGCTCGGCTTCACGTACGTCGTGACGACGCTGCTCGTCGGTTTCGGGCTGACGGTCACGGTGATCGGGCTGCCGCTGCTCGCGGCCGGGCTGTCGGGGGCGCGGGTGCTGGGCAGGATGGAGCGGGCGCGGGCCCGGTCGCTGCTCGGGGTGCGGGTGGAGGAGCCGAGCCGGCTGCCGTGGCGGGGCCGGGGCGGGTTCTTCGCCCGGCTGTGGCTGGCGCTGAAGGACCCGGTGGGCTGGCGCACGGTCCTGTACGAGCTGATACGGCTGCCCTGGGGTGTCGTCACCTTCGCGGTCACGCTGGTGTCGTTGTTCGTGCTGTGGCCGGTGCTGCCGTTCGTCGCGCGGGGTCTGGCCAACGTGGACCGGGCGATGGTGCGCGGGCTGCTGTCGCCGTCCGACGAGCTGGAGCGGCGGATCACCGAGCTGGAGTCGGACCGGGGCGTCGTGGTCGACACGGCGGCGGCCGACCTGCGGCGCATCGAACGCGACCTGCACGACGGGGCGCAGGCCCGCCTGGTCAACCTGGCCATGGGGCTGGGTCTGGCCAAGGAGAAGCTGCTGGAGGACCCGGACGCGGCGGCGGCGATGGTCGACGAGGCGCACGGCGAGGTGAAGCTGGCGCTCCAGGAGCTGCGGGATCTGGCGCGCGGCATCCACCCGGCGGTCCTGACCGACCGCGGTCTGGACGCGGCCCTGTCCTCGGTGGCGTCGCGCTGCACGGTGCCGGTGAAGGTGACCGTCGACCTGACGGAGCGGCCCGCGGCGGCGATCGAGGGCATCGCCTACTTCACCGTCTCGGAGCTGCTCCAGAACGTCAGCAAGCACAGCGGGGCGAGGTCCGCCTCCGTGGAGGTGTGGCGGACGGCCGGCCGGCTGCTCATGCAGGTCGGCGACGACGGGCACGGCGGCGCGCGGCTGGACGGCGGTACGGGGATGAAGGGCCTCGCCGAGCGGTTGAGCGCCGTCGACA
>NZ_WWHX01000930.1 GCF_009862125.1 Streptomyces sp. SID5910 | reverse complement strand
TGGGTGATGGCGCCCGCGTACTGCTCGCGGGAGGCCTCCATCGCCTCGCCGACCCGGATGGTGACCGGGGTGTGGCTGCGCTTGAAGTTGCGCGGGTGGCCCTTGGTCCACAGCCGCTGCGTGCCCCACACCGCCATGGGCACCAGCGGTACGCCCGCCTCCTGGGCCAGGCGCGCGGCGCCCGACTTGAAGCTCTTCAGCGTGAACGACTCGGAGATCGTCGCCTCCGGGAAGACCCCGATGATCTCGCCGGACCGCAGCGAGTCCAGGGCGTGCGCGTAGGCGGCCTCGCCCTGCTTGCGGTCCACCGGGATGTGCTTCATCCCGCGCATCAGCGGACCGGAGATCCGGTGCCGGAAGACCGACTCCTTCGCCATGAAGCGGACCAGCCGCTTCTGCGGCAGCGCCGCCAGGCCGTCGAAGATGAAGTCCAGGTAGCTGATGTGGTTGCTCACCAGCACGGCGCCGCCCGAGCGCGGGATGTTCTCCGACCCACGGCAGTCGATCTTGAGGTCCCACACCTTGAACATGGTGCGGGCGAGACCGATGACCGGGCGGTAGACGAGTTCTGCCATGGGCGGGTCGGACCCTTCCTTCTCGGCCTGGGAAGAAGACTCCCAGTCGAAAGTTACGCAGCCGTAGGTTTACGGCTTGTCGAGATCGTGCCCCAAGAACGGCCGGGGAACCAGCCCTGGTGCCCGGCCGTGGCGTAATCCTCATCACGTCATCGGCCGCCGGATGGCCGAAACGCGATGGTGAACCGGGGAATCATCGCCCGCTCCCGGGCGCTGGACCTGAGGACGACCGGACCGGGCCGCCCGCGTGGCGCGCCCATGAGAGGCCGCGAAGGCGGCGGAGCGGGAGACGCGCGCGTGCACGGGCGGAACGACGGCGAGCGGCGCGAGGGCCTGCGCCTGGACGCGGCCGACCTGGGCACGGAACTGGGCGTGCGCGCCACGCTCGTGCAGTTCTCCAGCGCCTTCTGCGCCCCCTGCCGGGCCGCCCGGAGGCTCCTCGGCGAGGTGGCCGGCATGGTCCCCGGCGTCACCCATGTCGAACTGGACGCCGAGGCGCGGCTGGAACTCGTCCGCGCGCTGGACGTGCTCAAGACCCCGACCGTGCTGGTCCTCGACGCCGAGGGCCGCGTCGTACGGCGGGCCGCCGGCCTGCCGCGCAAGGCGGACGTGATCGCCGCCCTGGGGGAGGCGGTGTGATCATCGCCACGCCGGCGGTGAGGCGTTCTCCACAGCTTCCAGATCCCGGGACGTATTTGACTGTGTGTGCCACCCATCGTCAGCCTGCCCGTACGGCCCCGCTCCCCGCTCCCCGGACGGAGGCGCACGGCGGAAGGACACCCCGCATGCCGGCCACACCCGACCTCGCCGCACCCCGGACCGCCACCGGCGGCGACCTCCTGCGGTCCGTCTTCCGGCGGCACGCGGCGGGGGTGGCGGTGATCACCGCACGCGGCGACGCGGGCCCGGCCGGCTTCACCGCGACCTCCCTGACCTCCGTCTCCGCCGAACCGCCGCTGCTCTCCTTCGGCATCGGCACCGGCTCCTCCAGCTGGCCCACCGTGTCCCGGGCCGAGTACGTCGGCGTCCACCTGCTCGGCGAGCACCAGCGGGAGCTGGCCGCCACCTTCGCGCGCAGCGGCGCCGACCGCTTCGGCGCGCCCACCGTCTGGCACGAGGGCCCCGAGGGCGTTCCCGTGCTGGACGACGTCCTCGCCTGGCTCGTGTGCCGGGTCGTCGGCCGCGTCCCGGCCGGGGACCACCGCATCGTGCTGGCCGAGGTCCTGCTCGGCGACCCGGCGGGCACCGGCAGCCCGCTGCTGTACCACCAGGGACGCTTCACGGGCCTGCGCGACTGAGCCTCCACGGGCTCCGCGGGCCGCCTTCCGACTCCGTCCGCCTGCTTCTGCGGAACGGTCGAGTTCCGGTTACGCTGCGTTGCGAAGGTCACAGTTCAAAGCGCTTGCTTAGCGGGAAAGAACTGGGTGTACTGACGAGTAATGTTCCGGCTGGAAGCGCGGGTCGCCCCGACCGGAATCGGCCGCTTGAGGCGCCTATGCTGCCTGCAAGCAGGCAGCACTGAAATGACGATGCAGTAGGAGAGCCGGCGTGAGCTTGAGGATCGTTGTCACTGTGAAGTACGTGCCCGACGCCACTGGCGACCGGCACTTCGCCGATGACCTGACCGTCGACCGCGACGATGTCGACGGTCTGCTCTCCGAGCTGGACGAGTACGCGGTCGAGCAGGCGCTTCAGATCTCGGAAGCACGCCAGGAAGCAGGCGACGACGTGGAGATCACCGTCCTGACGGTGGGCCCCGAGGACGCGAAGGACGCGCTGCGCAAGGCGCTGTCCATGGGCGCGGACAAGGCGATCCACGTCGAGGACGACGACCTGCACGGCACCGACGCCATCGGCACCTCCCTGGTCCTGGCCAAGGCGATCGAGAAGGCCGGTTACGACCTGGTCGTCTCCGGCATGGCCTCCACCGACGGCACCATGGGCATCGTGCCCGCGCTGGTCGCCGAGCGCCTGGGCGTGCCGCAGGTGACGCTGCTGTCCGAGGTCTCCGTCGAGGGCGGCACGGTCAAGGGCCGCCGTGACGGCGACTCCGCCACGGAGCAGCTGGAGGCCTCCCTGCCGGCGGTCGTGTCGGTCACCGACCAGTCGGGCGAGGCGCGTTACCCGTCCTTCAAGGGCATCATGGCGGCCAAGAAGAAGCCGGTGGAGTCCTGGGACCTGTCCGACCTCGACATCGACGAGGATGAGGTCGGTCTCGAGAACGCGTACACGGTCGTCGAGTCGGCCACCGAGCGTCCGGCGCGCACCGCGGGCACGATCGTCAAGGACGAGGGCGAGGGCGGCAAGCAGCTCGCCGAGTTCCTCGCGGGCCAGAAGTTCATCTGAGCCCCCGCCGTCCCTACCGCCCCTCATCTTTCGCAAGCAGGAGAGAAGAAGTCCCATGGCTGAAGTTCTCGTCTACGTCGACCACGTGGACGGCGCCGTCCGCAAGCCGACCCTGGAGCTGCTGACCCTGGCCCGCCGCGTCGGCGAGCCGGTGGCGGTCGCGCTGGGCAACGGCGCCGGTGACACCGCCGCCGCCCTCGCCGAGCACGGCGCGGTGAAGGTCCTCACCCACGAGGCCGCCGAGTACGCCGACTACCTGGTCGTACCGAAGGTCGACGCCCTCCAGGCCGCCGTCGCCGCCGTCTCCCCGGCCGCCGTGCTGGTGCCGTCCTCCGCCGAGGGCAAGGAGATCGCCGCCCGCCTGGCGCTGCGTCTCGGCTCGGGCGTCATCACCGACGCCGTCGACCTGGAGGCCGGCGACGAGGGTCCGGTCGCGACCCAGTCGGTGTTCGCCGCCGCGTTCACCACCAAGTCCCGCGTCTCCAAGGGCACCCCGGTCATCACGGTCAAGCCGAACAGCGCGGCCGTCGAGCCGGCCCCGGCCGCCGGTGCCGTCGAGGCCCTGTCGGTGTCCTTCTCCGACGCCGCGACCGGCACCAAGGTCACCTCGCGCACGCCGCGCGAGTCGACCGGCCGTCCGGAGCTGACCGAGGCCGCGATCGTGGTCTCCGGTGGCCGCGGCGTCAACGGCGCCGAGAACTTCGCGATCATCGAGGCGCTCGCCGACTCCCTCGGCGCGGCCGTCGGCGCCTCCCGCGCCGCGGTGGACGCGGGCTGGTACCCGCACACCAACCAGGTCGGCCAGACCGGCAAGTCCGTCTCGCCGCAGCTCTACATCGCCAACGGCATCTCCGGCGCCATCCAGCACCGGGCCGGCATGCAGACCTCGAAGACGATCGTGGCGGTCAACAAGGACGCCGAGGCCCCGATCTTCGACCTCGTCGACTACGGCGTCGTCGGCGACCTCTTCGACGTCGTCCCGCAGCTCACCGAGGAAGTGAAGTCCCGCAAGGGCTGAGCATCCCCGCCGCAGCTCCGGCCGAGGCCCCCGCGACCGTCCGTGGTCGCGGGGGCCTCGGCGTCTGCGCAGGATGGAGGTGGACCGCCGGGCGGTGCCGGGGGACGGTTGACCGGGGCAGATGCGGCAGATAACTTCGCTCTACGGATTATTGATTCCGTTCAGCGGAAAAGTTCAGCGGAAAATAGGAGAGTGTGGGATGGGTCAGCAGGAGAAGGTGGCAACGAGTCTCGCGGGCGCCGTCGGCGAGGAGATCAGTGCCTCCCTCGCACCGGTCGACGCGGAGCTGGAGCGCCTCTACCCCGGCGACCCCGGCACCCGCCAGCCCGTCCACACCGTCTACGTCCCCGGTGACGTCTTCGCCGCCGACACCATCCGCACCTGGGGAGACAGGGCGCTCGCCGCGCTCGACGAGCACGCCCCCGACGCCGCGTCCTTCGCCGCCGCCCTCGGCCTGTCCGACGAACTCGCCGAGCCGGTGTACTCCCGGGTGCGCGCCAAGCTGGAGCGCGAGCCGATCGAGGACCTGCGCATCGACTTCGAGGACGGCTACGGCAACCGGTCCGACGCCGAGGAGGACGAGGCCGCCGCCCGCGCCGCCCGGCTCGTCGCCGAGGCCTACGACCAGGGCACCGCGGCCCCCTACATGGGCATCCGCATGAAGTGCATGGAGGCCCCGGTACGCGCCCGCGGCATCCGCACCCTCGACGTCTTCCTCAGCGGCCTGATGGAGGCCGGCGGCCTGCCCGACGGGCTCGTCCTCACCCTGCCGAAGGTGACCTACCCCGAGCAGGTCACCGCCATGGTCCGGCTCCTGGAGGCCTTCGAGAAGGCCCGCGGCCTGGAGCCCGGCCGGATCGGCTTCGAGATCCAGATCGAGACCAGCCAGTCCATCCTGGCCGCCGACGGCACCGCCGCCGTCGCCCGCATGATCCAGGCCGCCGAGGGCCGCGCCACCGGCCTGCACTACGGCACCTTCGACTACAGCGCCTGCCTCGGCGTCTCCGCCGCCTACCAGGCCAGCGACCACCCGGCCGCCGACCACGCCAAGGCGGTCATGCAGGTCGCTGCCGCCGGCACCGGCGTACGCGTCTCGGACGGCTCCACCAACGTCCTGCCCGTCGGCTCCACGGAGAAGGTCCACGACGCGTGGCGCCTGCACTTCGGGCTGACCCGCCGCGCGCTGTCCCGCGCCTACTACCAGGGCTGGGACATGCACCCCGGCCACATCCCCACCCGGTACGCGGCGGTCTTCGCCTTCTACCGCGAGGGCTTCGAACAGGCCGCCGCCCGACTCGCCCGCTACGCCAACCAGACCGGCGGCGACGTCATGGACGAGCCCGCCACCGCCAAGGCCCTCAGCGGCTACCTGCTGCGCGGCCTGGACTGCGGCGCCCTCGACACCGGCGAGGTCGCCCGGCTCACCGGTCTGACCCGCGCCGACCTTGAGGGCTTCTCGTCGCCCCGGCGCGGCGACCTCACGGCATCGGCGCAGTAGGCGGCGGCGGAGTCGGGGGAAGCGGCTCGTCCGTCCGGCCGGAGTCCACGTACCGCTCCAGGCCGGACGCCGTCACGCGCCGCTCCTCGGCGAACAGCCGCGTCCCCCGCTCGCACAGCCCCCGGTCGGCCCGCGCCCGCGCGCAGAACTCCTCGGGCGTCGTCCCGAACAGCTCCCGCAGCCGGGCCGATCCGCGCAGCAGCTCCGTCAGGAGCGGGCGCTGCTCGCCGGGGTGCCTGCGGGGCGCGCCGGCACCGTCGTGCAGGACCCCGTGCCGGTTGACGTAGGCGTACACGCCGCGCAGCACCGTGCCGTCGCCCGGCTCCACGCGGACGTCCGGAGCGGGCAGCCAGGCGCGGTCGAAGTTCCCGGCCGCCATCGGCACGCCCTCGCTCGCGTCGATCACCGCGAGCTGCTCGGCGTCCAGCCAGAGCACGAACAGCTCCCGTACGGCGCCCGGGGCGCGGACCGGCGACGCGGACACGTAGCCCATGCGGCTCACATGGGCGGAGACGCCGATGTCGACCCCGGTGGTCCGGGACCTGACCATCGGGATCGGCGACTCGATCCCGAACTCGGCCATCTTGTGCCGTAGCTGGCCCGGGCTGGCGTTCGAGCCGATCGCCAGCACCGGGACGCGGTCCTCGTGCACCGGCAGGTCCAGCGGCAGCAGCCGGTCGCCGACGAGCAGACCGGACTCCCGCGGCCATGCCCCCGGATACAGCAGCGGCTGCTCCCGCGGCACCCCGGCCAGCCCGAGCGCGTCGAGCGTCCGGTCCTCCGCGTCCCCGTCGTCCGGCGCACGGCCGTCCGCGCGGCCCGGGGCCGCGGCGTCCCCGGCCGTCCCGGCGCTTGTTGCCCGCGCCCGGGCGGGGGCGGCCCCGGAGGCTCCCGCTTCTTCCCCTGCCCGTTCCCCGGCGCCGTCCGGGCGTGCCCCGGCGGTCTTCGGGCGCGGCGCGTCCGCTCGGTCTCCCGCCCCGGCGCCCGCCGCGCCGGCCATGTCGTCCACGGGGCGCTCAGTCCGCCGGGGGCAGTTCGCCCGAGCCGCGGGTGACCAGCCGGGTCGGCAGTTCGATGCGCTCGGGGGCGAGGAGCGTGCCGTCCAGCTGCCGGAAGAGCCGCTCGGCCGCCGTCCGGCCGAGGGCCGCCGCGTCCTGGGCGACCACGGTCACGCCCGGCCGCAGCAGATCGGCCAGCTCGATGTCGTCGAAGCCGACCAGCGCGACGCTGCGGGTGTGCTCGGCGAGGACCCGGATCACGGTGACCGTCACCCGGTTGTTGCCCGTGAAGATCGCCGTCACCGGGTGCGGGTCGGCGAGCATCTCCTCGGCGGCCCGGCGCACCCGCTCGGGGTCGGTGACGCCCAGCGACATCCAGGAGTCCTTCACCGGTATGCCCGCGTCCTCCATGGCGGCCCGGTAGCCGCGCAGCCGCTCGGCGGCGGTGTGGATGCGGGGCATGTCGCCGATGAAGCCGATCCTGCGGTGCCCGTGCGCGATCAGATGGGCCACGCCGTCACGGGCGCCGCCGAAGTTGTCGGACACCACCACGTCCGCGTCGATCCGCCCCGCCGGACGGTCGACGAACACCGTGGCGACCCCGGCCTTCAGCTCGGGCTCCAGATACCGGTGGTCGTCCCCGGCCGGGATCACCAGCAGCCCGTCCACGCGCCGCGCGCACAGCGCCAGCACCAGCTCCTGCTCCCGGTCCGGGTCCTCCGCGCTGGAGCCGTTGATCAGCAGCGCCCCGTGGGCGCGGGCCACCTCCTCCACCGCACGGCTCAGCGGGCCGTAGAACGGGTCCGCGAGATCCTCCAGCACCAGCCCGATGCTCGCCGTGCGGCCCTTGCGCAGCACCCGCGCGCTGTCGTTGCGGCGGAAGCCGAGCGCGTCGATGGCCTCCTGGACCCGCCGCTCGGTCTCCGCGGTGACGCCCGGCTCGCCGTTGACCACCCGGGAGACGGTCTTCAGCCCGACCCCGGCGCGGGCGGCGACGTCCTTCATGGTCGGGCGGTTGCCGTAGCGGTTCCCGCGAAGCCGGTCTGCGCGGAGGGGCATGTCGGGCACGGTGCGGTGTCCTGTCCTGTCGTCCACGGGATTGCGTCGGCTCCTGTCGTCCACGGGGGATGCGTCGCTCATGCGCTTGTATGAGGATGTGGCGTCGAGCATAGAGCCTGGACAACGTTGTCAGATGCGGGAGACACTGTCCATCGCACTCTTCGGCCCGCGCCCCCACCGCGCGGCCGGCCTGCTGCTCCCGCTCGTGTACCTCCATTTCTTTCGGTTGACGGGGAGATCCGACTCTGATGCACACCGACCTCGTGGCAGCGCTGGACATCGGCGGCACCAAGATCGCCGGGGCGCTGGTGGACGGCCACGGCCGGATCCAGGCCCGGGCGCAGCGTGCGACGCCCGCCCAGGAGGACGGCGAGACCGTGATGCGGGCCGTGGACGCGGTCCTCGCGGAGCTCACCGCGTCGCCGCTGTGGGGGCGGGCCACGGCCGTCGGCATCGGCAGCGCCGGCCCCGTCGACGCCTCCACGGGCACGGTCAGCCCGGTCAACGTGCCCGGCTGGCGCGACTTCCCCCTCGTCCCGCGGGTCGGCGCCGCCGCCGGTGGCCTGCCCGTCGAGCTGATCGGCGACGGGGTGGCGATCACGGCGGCCGAGCACTGGCAGGGCGCGGCGCGCGGGCACGACAACGCGCTGTGCATGGTCGTCTCGACGGGCGTCGGCGGCGGCCTCGTCCTGAACGGGGCGCTCCACCCCGGCCCCACCGGCAACGCCGGTCACATCGGGCACATCAGCGTGGACCTGGACGGCGACCCGTGCCCGTGCGGTGCGCGCGGCTGCGTCGAGCGCCTGGCGAGCGGCCCCAACATCGCGCGGCGCGCGCTCGCCGACGGCTGGCGTCCGGGCCCGGACGGCGACACGTCGGCCGCCGCGGTGGCCGACGCCGCCCGGCTGGGCGACCCGGTCGCCGTGGCCTCCTTCGAACGGGCGGCACAGGCGCTGGCCGCCGGTATCGCCGCCACCGCCACCCTCGTCGAGATCGACATCGCCGTGGTCGGCGGGGGAGTGGCCAAGGCCGGCGAGGTGCTCTTCGGCCCGCTGCGCAAGGCCCTGACCGACTACGCGACGCTGTCCTTCGTGCGGCGCCTGACGGTCGTACCCGCCCTGATGGGCACGGACGCGGGACTGGTCGGGGCCGCCGCGGCCGCGCTCACCAGGACGGCGGGCGTGACCGCGGCGGGGGTCTGACAGGGACCGGCGCGGCTCAGCAGGTCAGCCGGGCCTGCGCCCAGTCGGCGTGGTCCGAGTCGGTGTCGTCGCCGCCGTTGGTGACGACGAGCCGGACCACCTCGGCGCCCGTCACGTCCGCCGTGACCGGCTGGGCCGGCATCGCGTTGGTGAGGACCCCGGTCGAGGCCACCTCGGTACCGTCCGCCCAGATCTGGAAGGCGACGGTCCCCTTGGCGCCCTTCTCGTCGTCCACGCCGACCTCGGCGGTGACCTTCTCGCAGACCCTGCCCGTGTAGTACGCGACGCTGCTCGCCGCGTGCACGCCGAGCCCGGCGTCGTACACCACGCCGCCGATGGTGATCGGGTTGCCGTCCCCCGCGGCGCTCTCCCCGTTGCTGGTGTTGCGCTCGACCGGGCCCCAGCCGTTGGTCGCCGACAGCCACGGCAGGTCGCCGAGCCCGGACGTCCCGCTGGGCGGCGGCACCACCACGGACGTGGTCACCGGCAGGACCGTCCCGACGCGTGCGCCGTTCGACGCGCGGTGACTCAGCTCGACGGTGAGGCCGTACGACCCCGGAGGCGTGCCCGCGGGCGCGGTGAGGGACCACGTGGTGCGCAGCGAGCGGCCCGCCGGGAGGACGGCGGTGCCCGCCGGTGAGGTGGCCCGCACCCGCCAGCCCTCGGGGCCGCGCACGGACACGGACACCCGGTGTGCCGGGGTGCGGCCGAGGTCGGTGGCCGTCGTGGTCAGCGTGGCCGGGGTGCCCGCCTCCACCAGCGTGCCGCCCTCCAGGCCGAGTTCGACGGCGGGCGGGTGCTGCGCCCAGCCGCGGTCGGCGCCGACCCGCAGCAGGACCGTGCCGTGGGCGGGGACGGTGGCCGACAGGGTGCCCGCGGTGTGGTAGCTCCGGTGCTGCCACAGGTCGCGCTGGGTGTAGCCGGGGGCGCCCGGGAGGCCGACGGCCTTCGCGCTGGTGGTGACGCGCTGCGGGGTGTCGGACTCGTTGAACAGCGCCACCGCACGGCTGCCGTCCCGCATCTCCTTGGCGACCACCCAGCGGCCGCCCTCGGAGGAGATCACGGTGCCCTGCCTGCCCAGCGGATCCTGGTCGACGGCGATGACCTCCCGGTTGCCGAGGATCTCCAGAGTCTCGTCGGACGCGTGGCGCAGATCGGTGCCGATGAGGAGCGGGGCCGCCATGACGGACCACATCGAGAAGTGGGTGCGGTACTCGGTGGCGGTCATGCCGCCGTTGCCGACCTCCAGCATGTCCGGGTCGTTCCAGTGGCCGGGGCCGGCGTAGGGGGCGAGTGGCAGGTTCTTCTTCAGGATCGACAGCATCGAGCCCCAGTTGTCGCCGATGTCGCCGGTGGTCCGCCACAGCTGGCCGAGCTCGCCCGCCCACTCCCAGGGCTTGTTCTCGCCCCATTCGCAGATGCTGTAGACGATGGGCCGGCCGGTGGCCTTCAGGGCGTCCCGCATGGTCGTGTACCGCTGCACGGCGTCCAGGCCCTGGTTGTTGCAGTTGTCGTACTTGAGGTAGTCCACACCCCAGTCGGCGAACTGCCGGGCGTCGCTGTACTCGTGGCCCAGCGCGCCGGGCATCCCGGTGCTGTCGCACGTCCTCGTGCCCGCGCTGGTGTAGATGCCGAGCTTGAGGCCCTTGGCGTGCACGTAGTCGGCGACCGCGTCGATGCCGTTCGGGAAGCGCACCGGGTCCGGCACGAGCCTGCCGTCGGTGCCGCGCTGCGGGAGCGCCCAGCAGTCGTCGAGGTTGACGTACTCGTACCCGGCGTCCTTGAGGCCCTTCTCGACGAAGATGTCCGCGATGCCCTTGACCATCGCCTCGTTGAACTCGGCCCGGCAGTGGGTGGAGTTCCAGTTGTTGAAGCCCATGGGCGGGGTGAGGGCGAGTCCGTCGTCCGGGGCGGGCGCCGGCTGCTCCCGGGCGGCCGGCTGCGCGGCGGCGG
>NZ_WWHX01000929.1 GCF_009862125.1 Streptomyces sp. SID5910 | reverse complement strand
GACGACCTGCGCAGACGCTGCCGGCCGGCCGGCGCGGAGGGCGGAAACGGAGGCGGACGGGAATCGAACCCGCCTGCCCGAGATCCTCGGACACCTCGGTTTTGAAGACCGGGAGGGCCACCAGGCACCCACACGCCTCCACCGCCCGGCCAGGCTACACGGGCCCCCGGCCGGTCACCGCCCCGCCACCACCGGGCAGCACACGCCACCACGAAGGAGTACCGGCATGACATCGACGCCCGAGACCGCCGTGCGCCTCACGCAGTACGCCCACGGCGGCGGCTGCGCCTGCAAGATCCCTCCCGGCGAACTCGAGGACGTGCTCGGCCCGCTGGCCGCCGGGACACGGACCACCGCGAGCGACTTCGCGCTGCTGGTGGGACTGGCCACCGGTGACGACGCGGCCGTGGTCACCCTGCCGGCCCCGCCCGGCGGCCCCGCGCAGGCCGTCGTGTCCACGGCCGACTTCTTCACCCCGGTCGTCGACGACCCCTACGACTGGGGACGCATCGCCGCCGCCAACGCGCTCTCCGACGTCTACGCGATGGGCGGCCGCCCCGTCGTCGCGGTCAACCTGCTGGCCTGGCCGCGTGACGTCCTGCCCTTCGAGCTGGCCCGCGAGGTGCTGCGCGGCGGCCTGGACATCGCCGCCGAGGCCGGCTGCCACGTCGGCGGCGGACACAGCGTCGACGACCCCGAACCCAAGTACGGCATGGCCGTCACCGGCATCGCCGACCCGGACCGGCTGCTGCGCAACGACGCGGGCCGGCCCGGCCTGCCGCTGTCGCTGACCAAACCGCTCGGCCTCGGCGTCCTGAACAACCGGCACAAGGCCACCGGCGAGCGGTTCGAACAGGCGGTGGCCACCATGACCGCCCTCAACCGGGACGCCGCCGCGGCCGCCCTGGACGCCGGTGCGGTCTGCGCCACCGACGTCACCGGCTTCGGCCTCCTCGGCCACCTGCACAAGCTGGCCCGCGCCTCCGGAGTGACCGCCGTGCTCGACACCGCCGCCGTGCCCTACCTGGACGGCGCGCGCGAGGCCGTGCGCGACGGCTACGTCAGCGGCGGCACCCGGCGCAACCTGGAGTGGGTGGCGCCCTTCACCGACTTCGGGGACACGGACGCCGACACCCGGCTCCTGCTCGCCGACGCCCAGACCTCGGGCGGCCTGCTGGTGGCCGGGGAGGTGCCGGGGGCGCCCGTCGTCGGCGAACTGGTCGCGCGCGGGCCGCACTCGGTCGTCCTGCGCTGACCGGCGGACGTCCGCGCACCGTCCGTCACAGCTCGGTGCCGGTGTGCTCGTCGATGCCCGCGCGTGCCCGGTACTCCCGCACCAGCTCCACGGCGGCCGGGCCCCGCGGGCGCCGCCCGGGCCGGATGTCCACGGCGATCGCCTTGGCCTCCTGGATGTGCGTGTTCGGGTCCAGGGCCATGTGCAGCAGCTCGTTGGCGGCGTCGCCCGTGCTGTAGCCGTTGGGGCCCCAGTGGTAGGGCAGTCCCACCTGGTGCAGGGCCCGGCCGTGCACGGTCAGCGACGCCATCCGGTCCGTGACCAGCACCCGCGCCTCGATCACCCCGCGGGCGCTGACGATCGTCGCCCAGCCGGTGTGTTCCAGGCCGCGCTCGGCGGCCAGCTCGGGGGAGACCTCGCAGAAGAACTCCGGTTGCAGCTCCGCGAGATACGGCTGCCAGCGGGACATGCCGCCCGCCGTGTGGTGCTCGGTGAGCCGGTACGTCGTGGCGACGTACGGGAACACCTCCGAGCCGGGGGCGCCCGGACTCGGCTGGTAGCGGTTGTCCGGGTGCGGGGGCAGCAAGTGCCGTACCGGGTTGCGCTGCTGCCCGTACAGCAGGTTGGGGAAGGGGGAGTCCTGCGGCTCGTAGTGCGCGGGCAGCGGGCCGTCGGTGAGCCCGGCGGGCGCGTACAGCCAGGCCTTGCCGTCGGCCTGCATGATGAACGGATCCCGGCCCGACAGGGCCTCGGGGCCCGTCGCGTCCGGCGGCGGCACGTGGTCGGGGGACTTGTCCGGTTTGAAGTCCGGGACGTCGTGCCCCACCCACTTCTCCTGGTCCTCGTCCCACCACACCAGCGCCTTGCGCTCGCTCCACGGCTTCCCGTCGGGGTCGGCGGAGGCGCGGTTGTACAGCACACGGCGGTTGGCCGGCCACGCCCAGCCCCACTCGGCCGCCACCCAGTCCTGCTGCTCCCCGGGCTTGCGGCGGGCGGCCTGGTTGACGCCGTCGGTGTGGACGCCGCAGTAGATCCAGCAGCCGCACACCGTGGAGCCGTCGTCGCTCAACTGCTCGTAGGACGACAGGGCGTTGCCGTCGGCGTCATGGCCGTTGATCTCGGCGAGGACCGCCTCCGCGTCCGGCTCCGAGAGCTCGCCCTTGACCGGGTATTCCCAGGTCAGGTCGATGAGCGGGCGGTCCATCGGATCGGTGGAGCCGGCGAGCTTCCGGCGGATGATCCGCCCCAGGTGGTAGGTGAACCACAGGTCGCTGCGGGCCTCGCCCGGCGGCGGCACCGCCTGATGGTGCCACTGCAACAGGCGCTGCGTGTTGGTGAAGCTGCCGTCCTTCTCGGTGTGGGCGGCGGCCGGCAGGAAGAACACCTCGGTGCCGATGTCCTCCGTGCGCAGCTCGCCCGTCTCGATCTCCGGGCCGTCCTTCCACCAGGTCGCCGACTCGATGAGAGAGAAGTCCCGCACCACCAGCCAATCCAGGTTCGCCATCCCGAGCCGCTGCATCTTCGCGTCGGCCGAGCCCACCGCCGGGTTCTCGCCCATCAGGAAGTAGCCCTTGCAGACCCCGTCCAGCTGGGACATGACCGTCTCGTACGTCGAGTGGGAGCCGGTCAGCCGCGGCAGGTAGTCGAAGCAGAAGTCGTTCTCCGCCGTCGCCGCGTCACCCCAGTAGGCCTTGAGCAGGCTCACCAGGTAGGCGCGCATGTTGCCCCAGTAGCCCTTGCGGGCCGCCACGCCCCGCACGAACGCGTCCAGGTCCTCCTGCTGGTGCGCGTGCGGCATCGGGATGTAGCCCGGCAGCAGGTTGAACAGGGTCGGGATGTCCGTCGAGCCCTGGATGGACGCGTGCCCGCGCAGGGCCAGGATGCCGCCGCCGGGCCGGCCGATGTTGCCGAGCAGGCTCTGGAGCACGGAGGCCGCGCGGATGTACTGCACGCCCACCGTGTGCTGCGTCCAGCCGACCGCGTAGGCGAAGGCGGTGGTCCGGTCGCGGCCCGAGTTCTCCGTGACCAGCTCGCACACCTGCCGGAACAGGTCCTGCGGCACCCCGCAGATCCGCTCGACCATCTCCGGCGTGTAGCGGGCGTAGTGCCGCTTCAGCACCTGGAAGACGCAGCGCGGGTGCGTCATCGTCTCGTCCCGCTCGAAGTCGCCCTCGCCGATGTCCGCGCCGCCCGAGCCGTGGGACTCGCCGCGCGCCGCCTCCGTCACCGAGCTGCCACCGCCGGTGCGCTTGTCGTACTCCATGTCGCGCTCACCGGAGGGCGCCTGCATCTCCGTGCCCTCGTACTGCCAGCTGTCGTTGTCGTAGCTGCGGCTGTCCGGGTCGAGGCCGGAGAAGACGCCGTCGAGGTCGTCGGGGCCGCGGAAGTCCTCGCGCAGCACGACGGGGCCGTTGGTGTAGGCCACGACGTAGTCGCGGAAGTACTTGTCGTTCGCCAGGACGTAGTTGACGATCCCGCCGAGGAAGGCGATGTCCGAGCCCGCGCGCAGCGGCACGTGCACGTCGGCCAGCGCGCTGGTGCGGGTGAACCGGGGATCGATGTGGATCACCTTCGCGCCGCGGGCCTTGGCCTCCATCACCCACTGGAACCCGACGGGATGGCACTCGGCCATGTTCGAGCCCTGGATGACGATGCAGTCCGAGTTCTGGAGGTCCTGCTGGAAGGTGGTCGCGCCGCCGCGGCCGAACGAGGTTCCCAGACCGGGAACGGTGGAGGAGTGTCAAACACGCGCCTGATTCTCGATCTGCACCGCGCCCAGCGCGGTGAACAGCTTCTTGATCAGGTAGTTCTCCTCGTTGTCCAGCGTCGCGCCGCCGAGGCTCGCGATGCCGAGCGTGCGGCGGGTACGGGTCTCGTCGACCTCCCACTGCCAGCCCGCGCGCCGGGCCTCGACGACCCGGTCGGCGATCATGTCCATCGCCGTGTCCAGGTCCAGGCGCTCCCAGTCGGTGCCGTGCGGGCGCCGGTACAGGACGTGCTGCTCGCGGGCGCCGCCGGTCGTGAGCTGGAGGCTCGCGGAGCCCTTGGGGCACAGCCGGCCCCGGGAGATGGGGGAGTCGGGGTCGCCCTCGATCTGGGTGACGCGCCCGTCCTCGACGTACACGTTCTGGCCGCAGCCGACCGCGCAGTACGGGCAGACGGACTTCACGACCTTGTCGGCCGAGGCCACCCGGGGGGTGAGCCGTTCACTGGCCCCGCTCTTGGCGGCGGCGCCGCGGCCGAGGGGGTCGGTGCCCTTGAGCTGGCGGTAGACCGGCCATGAGTCGATCCAGGTGCGTACGCCCATGCCGTCCTCCGTCCTGACCCGGTGCGCTCTGCCGCCGGAGCGGGTGTCCCGTTCCCGGCGGTTCAATCCTCCTCTGCCGCCCCGCCGTCCGCCAGCCGCTCCCGCTGCGGGACGACGGTGTACCGGGGGTCCTCCA
>NZ_WWHX01000928.1 GCF_009862125.1 Streptomyces sp. SID5910 | reverse complement strand
GGGTAGATGTCCTGGTACTTCTTCGGCGGGTTCTCGGCGTAGGCGATGGTGCCGTCGGGGCGGTGGTGGAACCAGTCGGGGTGCTTGTCGACCCAGGGGTGGTCGGGGGAGCACTGGAGGGCGAAGTCCAGGGCGATCTCCAGGCCGAGTTCGCCGGCCCGCGCGACGAAGGCGTCGAAGTCCTCCAGCGTTCCCAGGTCGGGGTGGATGGCGTCGTGGCCGCCTTCGGGGGAGCCGATGGCCCAGGGCACGCCGACGTCGTCGGGGCCGGCGGAGAGGGTGTTGTTGCGGCCCTTGCGGTGGGTGGTGCCGATGGGGTGGATCGGGGGGAGGTAGACGACGTCGAAGCCCATCGCGGCGATCGCGTCGAGCCGGCGGGCGGCGGTGCGGAAGGTGCCGTGAGGCTGTTCGGGGGTGCCTTCGGAGCGGGGGAAGAACTCGTACCAGGCGCCGTACAGGGCGCGTTCCCGCTCGACCAGCAGGGGCAGCGGGTCGGAGGTGGTGACCAGCTCCCGCAGCGGATGGCGGGCCAGCACCGCGTCCACCTCCGGCGTCAACGCCGCCGCCAGCCGTGACGCGGCCGGACGCGACTCGTCCCGCAGCGCGTCGACGGCGGCCAGCAGCTCGGTGCGCCCCCGGCTCTCCGGCACGTCCGCGGCGGCACGCTCGTACAGCCGCGCGCCCTCCTCCAGGACCAGCTCCGTGTCGATACCGGCCGGCACCTTGATCCCCGCGTGGTGCCGCCAGGTGGTGACCGGATCACCCCACGCCTCGACGGTGTACGACCAGAGGCCGGGCTCCCCGGCCGTCACCGTGGCCCCCCAGCGGTCGGTGCCCGGGGCCAGCTCCCGCATCGGCGTCCACGGGCCCGGCCGGCCCTCCGGATCTCTCAGGACGACATTGGCCGCCACCGCGTCATGGCCCTCCCGGAACACGGTGGCCGATATCTCGAAGGCCTCACCGGTCACGGCCTTGGCGGGCCGGCGCCCCTGCCGGACCAGGGGGCGCACGTCCAGGACCGGGATGCGTCCGACGGTGGTGCCGTCCGCGGGTGGCGCTCCCGGGGAGGCTTCGGGGGCTGCTGACGAGTGGTGCGTGGCGGGCATGACCGCTCCTGTCCGCGTCAACGAGGGTGGGCGGATGACTCTGGGGGAGGGGTGTCCTGCGGGGTACGTGCGGGCTGTTCCGCAGGAGCCTTCCCACACTCTTCCGGTGGGCAATCCGGCACTTTGTTAACTACTAGCGCGTATGTCGACACGCGCGACGACACCTGTTCGAACGCCTTCCCGGATGCCGCTCGCGCAATCAGCGCCTTCACGACATGTGCAGCTTTTCGTGCCTGCCGAAGTGTCACAAGAAGGCCGACGGGGAAAGATCCGGCCATATCGACACGCCCCCTGCCGTGCCCTCGGGTATTAGCCCGTCCGGCGAAGCGGAAAGAGCCCGTTCAGGCCGAATCGGAGATCTGGGGGCGAAGGCCCCGGCATGAGACACATCACGCCGGTAACGTCGTAAGGGTGAAGGCGATCCGTCGACTGACCGTCCGTCCCGTTCTCCCCGACTCCCTCCGGCCCCTCAGCGATCTGGCCCGCAATCTGCGCTGGTCCTGGCACGCGGAGACCCGCGACCTCTTCCAGTCCGTCGACCCCGGGTGCTGGGCCGAGTCCGGCCGCGACCCGGTGCGGCTGCTCGGCACCGTCCCGCCCGCGCGCCTGGCGGAGCTGGCCGAGGACCGCCGGTTCCTGCGCCGGCTGGCCGCGGTGGCCGACGACCTCGACCACTACATGACCGGCGACCGCTGGTACCAGACCCAGCCGGGCCGACTGCCCGCCGCCGTCGCCTACTTCTCCCCCGAGTTCGGCATCACCGCCGCCCTGCCCCAGTACTCCGGCGGCCTCGGCATCCTGGCCGGCGACCACCTGAAGGCGGCCAGCGACCTCGGCGTGCCGCTCGTCGGCGTCGGCCTGCTCTACCGGCACGGCTACTTCCGCCAGTCCCTGTCCCGGGACGGCTGGCAGCAGGAGCACTACCCCGTCCTCGACCCGCACGAGCTGCCGCTGGCCCTGCTCAAGGAGCCCGACGGCACCCCCGCCCGCGTCGCCCTCGCCCTGCCCGGCGGCCGGGAGCTGCGCGCCCGGATCTGGCTGGCCCAGGTCGGCCGGGTCCCGCTGCTGCTCCTCGACTCGGACGTCGAGGAGAACGACCTCGGCGAACGCGGCGTCACCGACCGGCTCTACGGCGGCGGCAGCGAGCACCGGCTCCTCCAGGAGATGCTGCTCGGCATAGGAGGTGTCCGGGCGGTACGGACGTACTGCCGGCTCACCGGCCACGCCGAACCGGAGGTGTTCCACACCAACGAGGGCCACGCCGGGTTCCTCGGCCTGGAGCGCATCGCCGAACTCTGCGACCGGGGACTGGAGTTCGACTCCGCGCTGGAGGCGGTCCGGGCGGGCACGGTCTTCACCACGCACACGCCCGTCCCGGCCGGCATCGACCGCTTCGACCGCGAACTGGTCGCCCGTCACTTCGGCCCCGGCTCCGAGCTGCCGCGCATCGACGTCGAGCGCGTCCTCAGGCTCGGCATGGAGACCTACCCCGGAGGCGAGCCCAACCTGTTCAACATGGCCGTGATGGGCCTGCGCCTCGCCCAGCGGGCCAACGGCGTCTCCCTGCTGCACGGCGGCGTCAGCCGGGAGATGTTCTCCGGACTGTGGCCCGGCTTCGACGCCGAGGAGGTGCCGATCACCTCCGTCACCAACGGCGTGCACGCCCCGACCTGGGTGGCCCCCGAGGTGTTCCGGCTCGGCGCCCGGCAGATCGGCGTCCAGCGCGCCGAGGACGCCCTGACCCTCGGCGGCTCGGACCGCTGGGACTCCGTCGCCGACATCCCCGACCAGGACATCTGGGAGCTGCGCCGCACCCTGCGCGAGCAGCTCGTCGAGGAGGTCCGGGA
Organism: Streptomyces sp. SID5910; assembly: GCF_009862125.1. GTDB lineage: Bacteria > Actinomycetota > Actinomycetes > Streptomycetales > Streptomycetaceae > Streptomyces. The sequence goes on along the minus strand of NZ_WWHX01000928.1, from coordinate 12,911 downwards.
CCGGCTGCGGGCCTCCTGGCGGCAGCGCGGCGCGGGCACGGCCGAGCTGGGCTGGATCGACGACGTCCTCGACCCGGACGTCCTCACCATCGGCTTCGCGCGGCGCGTCCCGTCGTACAAGCGGCTCACGCTGATGCTGCGGGACCGGGACCGGCTGATGGAGCTGCTGCTGCATCCCGAGCGGCCGATCCAGATCGTCGTCGCCGGCAAGGCGCACCCGGCGGACGACGGCGGCAAGCGGCTGGTGCAGGAGCTGGTCAGGTTCGCGGACGACCCGCGGGTGCGGCACCGCATCGTGTTCCTGCCCGACTACGGCATGGCGATGGCGCAGAAGCTCTATCCGGGCTGCGACATCTGGCTGAACAACCCGCTGCGTCCCCTGGAGGCGTGCGGGACCTCCGGCATGAAGGCGGCGCTCAACGGCTGCCTCAACCTGTCGGTCCTGGACGGCTGGTGGGACGAGTGGTACCAGCCGGACTTCGGCTGGGCGATCCCCACCGCCGACGGCGCGGGCACCGACGCCGACCGGCGCGACGCCATAGAGGCCGACGCGCTCTACGACCTGCTGGAGCAGCGGATCACCCCGCGCTTCTACGAGCGGGGCGCGAGCGGGCTGCCCGACCGGTGGATCGAGATGGTCCGCCGCACCCTGAGTCTGCTCGGGCCCAAGGTGCTGGCCGGCCGCATGGTCCGGGAGTACGTGGAGCGGCTGTACACCCCGGCGGCCGAGGCGCACCGTGCGATGGACCCGGACGCGGCCCGCGCGCTCGCCGAGTGGAAGACCCGGCTGCGGGCCGCCTGGCCCGGCGTGAGCGTCGACCACGTCGAGACGTCCGCGCCCGCGTCCACGGCGGAGCTCGGCACGACGCTCGGCCTGCGGGTGCGGGTCAACCTCGGTGACCTCGCCCCGGACGACGTGGAGGTCCAGGCGGTCTCCGGCCGGGTGGACTCCGAGGACCGCATCACGGACGCGACGACCGTGCCGCTGAAACCGGTGGGCGGCCCCGACCTGGAGGGCCGCTGGCTGTACGAGGGCCCGCTCGCCCTGGACCGCACCGGCCCCTTCGGCTACACCGTCCGCATCCTGCCCGCGCACCGGCTGCTGGCGTCCGGTGCGGACGCCGGTCTGGTCGCGGTGCCGTCGGACGAGCTGGGAGAGGCGGCCGGGCTGCTGATGAGGTGAGCGCCCCGGGCGGCGGCGGAGGCCGGGCTCAGTCTTCCTCGTCGCCGCCGCTCAGCCGGCGCAGGACGGTGCCGCAGCGGCGGGCGTAGGCGTGCTGGAAACCCCGGGTCGCCGGCCCGCCGGCCTTCGCGTACCACTTGGCCGGGCGGCTGAAGGCGGTCACGGTCAGCCAGACCGTGCCGTCGCCGGTGCGGTCCACGACGAAGGCCTCCTCGCCGGACTCGGGGTGGCCGGGCAGCGTGCCGTAGGCCCAGCCGGCCCGGCGGTGCTCCTCCAGCGTCCACACCACCCGGCAGGGCGCCTTGATCATCCCGGCGAGGGTGACGGTCACGTCGACGCCGGGTGCGGCGCGGTCCGCGCTCGCGTCGACGCCGACGCCCATCGCCCGGTGCATCTCCCAGGTGAGCAGGGCCTCGGCCGCCCGCCGGAACACCGGCTCGCCCTCCCCGAGGCGCGTGCGCACGTGCATGGGGCGGAAGCCGGGCGGGCAGGGGGCCTGCTCGCGGGTGGCGCCGACGTCGTCGTACGTGAAGGACATGGGAACCAAGGGTAGGGCGGCACCCGGGAACCGGTGGTTCCGGGTGCCGCCGCGGCGCCGGCGCCCGTGCCGGTGCCGGTCAGCTCACGTTGATCGCGGTCCAGGCCGCGGCCACCGCCTTGTACTCGGTGCTGGTCGAGCCGTACAGGGACGACGCCGCGTTCAGGGTCGCCGTGCGGGCGGCCTTGTAGTTGGTCGTCGACGTCATGTACGTGGTCAGCGCCTTGTACCAGATCTGGAGCGCCTTGGCGCGGCCGATGCCGGTGACGGTGGAGCCGTTGTACGTCGGGGAGTTGTAGCTCACCCCGTCGATCGTCTTCGCCCCGCTGCCCTCGGACAGCAGGAAGAAGAAGTGGTTGGCCGGGCCCGACGAGTAGTGCACGTCGACGCCGCCGAGGCCGGAGGACCAGTAGTCCTTGGACGCGCCGTCCTTGCTGGGCTTGTCCATGTAGCGCAGCGGGGTGCCGTCGCCGTTGATGTCGATCTTCTCGCCGATGAGGTAGTCGCCCTTGTCGGCCGCGTTGTTGGCGTAGTACTCCACGCCGGTGCCGAAGATGTCGCTGGTCGCCTCGTTGAGGCCGCCGGACTCGCCGCTGTAGTTGAGGCCCGCGGTGTTGGAGGTGACGCCGTGGCTCATCTCGTGGCCGGCCACGTCCAGCGAGGTCAGCGGGCTGGTGTTGCCGTAGCCGTCGCCGTAGGTCATGCAGAAGCAGCTGTCGTCCCAGAAGGCGTTGACGTACTGGTTGCCGTAGTGGACCCGGGAGTAGGCCGCTTTGCCGTCGTTCTTGATGCCGTTGCGGCCGAAGGTGTTCTTGTAGAAGTCCCAGGTGACCTGCGCGCCGTAGGCGGCGTCCACGGCGGCCGTCTGGTCGGTGGAGGAGCTGGAGGCGGTGCCGGTGCCCCACACGTCGTCCGTGTCGGTGAACAGGGTGCCGGTGCCGGAGGTCTTGCGGGCCAGGTTGTACGTCTTGTGGCCGCCGCGCCCGGTGTCGTACAGCTGGTACGTCGAGCCCGACTTGTAGGTGCCGAGGGTGACCGTGCCCGAGTAGAGGCTCTTGCCGGAGCCCGTCTCGATGCCCTGGTACTCGTGCAGCTTGGCGCCGGTGGCCGCGTCGGTGATGACGTGCAGCTGGTTGGGGGTGCCGTCGTCCTGGAAGCCGCCGATGACGGTCTCGTAGGCGAGGACCGGCTTGCCGTCGGCCGCCCAGATCACCTTGCGGGGCGCGGAGTCGGCCGCGGTCTTCGACGACCCGGCGTCCTTCGCGGCGCCCAGCGCCTGCTGCTCGGCCTTGGCCGCGGCGATCTTCGGCGTCACGGTGGCGACCTTGATGGCGGCGTTGGTCGCTCTGGTCACGCCCTGGGCCGCGCCGGACTTCGCCTGGTGCACGACGAGGTCGCCGCCGAGGACCGGCAGCCCCTCGTAGGTGCGCTCGTAGCGGGTGTGGACGGTGCCGTCGACGTCCCGGACGACGTCCTTGACGACCAGCTTCTCCTGGGCGCCGAGGCCTATCTGCCGAGCCGTCGCGGTGGCGGACTGCTGCTGCTCCTGGATGAGCGCGGTGCGCGCGGAGTCCGACAGCAGCACCGGGGCGCCCGGCAGGGCCCGCGGCGCGGCGGAGTCGGCGGCGGCGCTGCCGGCGGTCAGGCCGGTGGTGAGCATGGCGCCGGCCGCGACGGCGGTGGCGACGGCCAGCGTGGTGCGCTTGTGGCGCGCGAAGAGGGAGGACACACAAGCTCCTTCGGTGGGGGAGTCCGGCCGGCGTGGGGTGGCCGGCCGGCGTGACTGCGAAGTTGTGCGGCGGGTGAGGGAAGAGTGGCACCAGTGCCGCGTACATGTCAGTGGGGTCGAATGATGTTGGCCGAAAATCGACGACCGGGTGAATGTTGCGGAAACGTGAACCCGCGTGACCTCGGCAAAGCCGCAACCCCGCCCGCGTATGGGCTTGGCAAAAAACCGGCGGTCATGGGGAGGGCGCCGCCCCCGGGAGTGGAACCTCCGGGGACGGCGCCCTGACTGTGGGGGGACGGTGCGGGCCTACGGGAAGGTGAGACGCCAGGCGTCGATGTACCCGGTGTCCTGCGGGCCCTGGTCCTGGACCCTCAGCTTCCAGGTGCCGTTGGCCGGTTCCGAGGAGGCGTTGACCGTGTAGGTCTGGTGCACGTCGGCCGCCGGGTCGTAGCCGCTGGCCTTGAGCGCGTACACCGAGCCGTCCGGGGCGACCAGGTCGATCTTGAGGTCACCGCGCCAGGTGTGCACGATGTCCACGCCCACCTGGAGGTTGCTCGGCGCGTTCCCGGTGCGGCCGGAGACCGTGACCGAGGAGGTCACCGCCGAGCCGTAGTCGGGGATGTTCACGTTGGCGGTGTTCTCGAAGGTCGTCCCGCCGCCGCCACCACCGCCCGAGCGCGCCCCGACGTTGATGCCCGCCCACGCGTCCTGCACCGCCTTGTACTCGGCGCTGTCGGTGCCGTACAGCTCACCGGTGGCCGCGAGGGTGCCGGTGCGGGCGCCCGCGTAGTTGGTGGTCGACGTGAACTTCGTGGTCAGCGCGCGGAACCAGATCTTCTCCGCCTTCGCGCGGCCGATGCCGGTGACCGGGAGGCCGTCCGAGGTGGGCGAGTTGTAGGTGACACCGTTGATGGTCTTGGTGCCGCTGCCCTCGCTCAGCAGGTAGAAGAAGTGGTTGGCTGGCCCGGACGAGTAGTGGACGTCGATTCCGCCGAGGCCCGAGTACCAGGCGTCCTTGGACGCGCCGTCCTTGCTCGGCTTGTCCATGTAGCGCAGCGGGCTGCCGTCCCCGTTGATGTCGATCTCCTCGCCGATGAGGTAGTCACCGACATCCGAGGAGTTGTTCGCGTAGAACTCGACCGACGTGCCGAAGATGTCCGACGTGGCCTCGTTCAGACCGCCGGACTCGCCGCTGTAGTTGAGGCCCGCGGTGTTGGAGGTGACGCCGTGCGTCATCTCGTGCGCGGCCACGTCGATGGACGTCAGCGGGTGGGTGTTGCCCGAGCCGTCGCCGTAGGTCATGCAGAAGCAGCTGTCCGACCAGAAGGCGTTGACGTAGTTGTTGCCGTAGTGGACCCGGGAGTACGCGCCCACGCCGTCACCGCGGATGCCGGAGCGGCCCTGGACGTTCTTGTAGTAGTCCCAGGTCAGCGCGGCGCCGTAGTGGGCGTCGGCGGCGGCGGTCTCCGTGTTGGACGCGCTGCCGTTGCCCCACGTGTCGTCGGGGCCGGAGTAGAGCGTGCCGGTGCCGGAGGTGCCGCGGTTCAGGTTGTACGTCTTGTGGTTGCCGCGCGCCGTGTCGGTCAGCGTGTACGACGACCCGGACTGCGCCGTGCCCAGCGTCACCGTGCCGCTGTACATGGTGTTGCCGGTGCCCTCGTGGATCGCCTGGTACTCGTACAGCTTGGCGCCGGTGGCCGCGTCGGTGACGACGTGCAGCTCGTTCGGCGTGCCGTCCTCCTGGAGGCCGCCCACGACCGTCTCGTACGCGAGGACCGGGGTGCCGTTGCCCGCCCAGATCACCTTGCGCGGGGCGCGGTCGGCGTCGGGCTGCGCGGCGCCGGCGGCCTTCGCGGCGGAGACCGCCTGCTGCTCGGCCTTGGCGGCGGTGATCTTCGGTGTCACGGTGGCCGGCTTGATGGCCTTGGCCGTGGCCTTCACGACCTGCTCGGTCTTCCCCGACTCGGCGGTGGTGACGACCAGGTCGCCGCCGAGGACGGGCAGCCCGTCGTAGGTGCGCTCGTAGCGGGTGTGCAGCGTGCCGTCGCGGTCCTTGACCACGTCCCGGACGACCAGCTTCTCCTTGGCGCCCAGGCCCAGGTCGGCGGCCGTCCCGGCCTTGGTGGCGTTGGCGTCCCGGATCAGTTCCGCGCGCTGGGCCGGGGTGAGCTTGACGGACTCGGCGCCCGGCGCGGGGGCCGGTTGCGGGGCGGCGGTGGCGCCGCCCGCCTGGAAGGCCGTGGCGATCAGCGCGGCGACACCGGCGAGGGCGACGCCCGCCGCGCGGCGGTGCGTGGTGTGGGAGGTGCGTCTGTGGGGAGTGCTGCTGCTCAACACTGACTCCTTCTGCGTGGCCGCGGGTCGCGCGGCCAGGGGAGACCGGTCGGCGGGTGAGCCGGCCGGGCAGAACTCGGTGGTACGCAGAAACCACGTGCAAGGAGCTGGCCGTGCACAGCGCTGATGAGGAAGCTGTGGGGGCGCTGTGGAGCGGCCGTGGGAAGAGTGGCAGGAGATCTCGGCCCTTGTCAGGAGCGCGTCAGCAAGTTGGCCGGAAATGGTTCGTTGTCCGGGCGTTCATGTTCGATATACGGAGTGGTCGCCGTGGGGGCCCGTACTGACCGCCGGGTCAGTCAGCCGGAGGGTGTCTCCCGGGTCTCCCCGTGCCACGACCCCCACAGCGCCGCGTAGGCTCCGCCGGCCGCCACCAGCTCGTCGTGCGTGCCGAGTTCGGCCAGCCGGCCGTCCTCCATCACGGCCACCCGGTCCGCGTCGTGCGCGGTGTGCAGCCGGTGCGCGACGGCGATGACCGTACGGCCCTCCAGCACGGCGGCGAGCGCGCGCTCGGTGTGCCGGGCCGTCGTCGGGTCCAGCAGGGCGGTGGCCTCGTCCAGGATCAGCGTGTGCGGATCGGCCAGCACCACCCGGGCGAGGGCGAGCTGCTGGGCCCGGGGGCCGTCGGCGCGGCTGCCGTCGCCGCCCAGCTCCGTACCGAGTCCGTCCGGCAGCTCCCGCACCCACTCCTCGGCGCCGACCGCGGCGAGGGCGGCCCACAACCGGTCGTCGGTCGCGTCCGGTTCGGCGATGAGCAGATTGTCGCGAACCGTACCCAGGAAGACGTGGTGCTCCTGGGTGACCAGCACGACCTGACGGCGCAGCCGCTCCGGGGAGAGCGCGACCACGGGCACCCCGCCCACCGTCACCGCGCCCTCGTCCGGCGCGTCGACACCCGCGAGCAGCCGGCTCAGCGTGGTCTTGCCGGCCCCGGACGGCCCGACGACGGCCAGCCGCTCACCCGGCCGCACGGTCAGATCCACCCCGCGCAGCACCTCGCCGCCCCGGTCGTACGCGTAGCGCACCCCGGACACGTCGATGCGGTCGTCCGCCGGGACCGCCGCGTCGTCCGCCGCGGCCCGCGGAGCCAGCGCGAGCCCCTCCACCCGGGCGAAGGAGGCGCCGCTGCGCTGGAGTTCCTCGAACCGCATCAGCACCTCGTCCAGCGGCCCGGTCAGTTGCTGGAGGTACAGCGCACAGGCCACCACCGCGCCCACGCTCACCCTGCCGTGCGCGTGCAGGAACCCGCCGGCCAGCAGCACGCCCGCCACCGGCACGACGTACGACACCTCGATCACCGGGAAGAGCACGCTGCGCAGGTACAGCGTGTGGAACCGGGCGCGCCGCGAGACCTCCAGCGCCCGGCGGCTCGCCGCGACACGCCGCCCGGCCAGCCGGAACGCCTCGATCGTGCGGGCGCCCGCCACCGTCGAGGCGACAATCTCGGCGACGTCCGAATTGGCCGCCCCCTCGGCGAGATAGCCGTCCCGGGCGTGCCGCAGATACCAGCGCAGCACCCACCGGATCGGCAGCAGCAGCACCAGCGCCACGGCGCCCAGCGGCGGGGAGAGCACGAACAGGGCGGCGGCGAGGAACAGCGTCTGCACGGCGTTGACGAGCAGGTCCGGGCCGGCGTCGCGCAGGGTCGTGCCGACGGTGGTCACGTCGGCCGTGCCCCGGGTCGTCAGGTCCCCGGTGCCCGCGCGCTCCACCACGGACGCGGGCAGCGACAGGGCCCGGTCCACGAACCGCTCCCGCACGCGGGCCAGCGTCCGCTCGCCGAAGCGGTGTCCCACGTACCGGGCCCAGCGGGCCAGCAGCAACTGGGCCGCCGAGCACACCAGGATGGCGAGCGCCATCCGGTCCACGGCGCCCACCCCGCCCCCGGCCCGCACCTCGTCCACGATCCGGCCCAGCAGCCACGGACCGGCGAGCCCGGCGAGGGCCGCGAGCGCGTTCAGACCGAGCAGCAGGGCGAACGCCCGCGAGTCGGCGCGCACGAGCCCGGCCATCGCCCGCCGCACGGTGGCGGGCTCGGCGACGGGGAGCCGGCCTGGCGCGCCCTGCGCTGCCTGCGGCTTCGGCTGCGGCTTCGGCTTTGGGTCGGGTTCGGGCTTCTGTTCCGCCTTCGGCTTCCGGTCGGGCTTCGGCTTCCGGTCGGGCTTCGGCTTCTGCTCCGCCTTCGGCTTCGGGTCCGGCTCCGGGTCCGTCTTCGGCTTCTGGTCGGGCTCTGGGTCCGCCTTCGGCTTCTGGTCCGGCTCCGGCTTCGGATCCGGCTGCGCCCCCTGCTGCGGCTCCGGTTTCGGCTGCGGCTCTGGGGCCGCCTGCGGCTGCGGCGAGGTCATCGTGCGGTCTCCTCTTCCTCGGTGTCCCGCGCGACCAGCTCCCGGTAGCCCGGCTCGGTGTCGAGCAGTTCCCGGTGGCTCCCGGTGGCGGCGGCCTTGCCGTCGACCAGGTAGTGCACGACGTGCGCCCGGTCGAGCACCAGCGGGGACGTACTGGCCAGCACCGTCGTGCGGCCCTCGCGCGCCTCGCGCAGCCGCTCCGCCACCGTCGCCTCGGTGTGGGCGTCCAGCGCGGAGGTCGGTTCGACGGCGAGCAGCACCTCGGGGTCAGCCAGTAGGGCCCGGGCCAGCCGGACGCGCTGCCGCTGGCCGCCCGACAGATCGCGGCCCTGGGCGGCGACGACCGTGTCCAGCCCCTCGGGCAGCCCCCGGACGATGTCGTCGGCGGCGGCCGCGCCGACGGCACGGGCCAGGCGAGCCTCGGAAGGGGCCTCGGCGTGCGCTGGGGCGTCCGCGGACTCATGGTGGCCGGTCGCGGCCGTGCGGTGGAGCCGGACATCGGCACCGACCGGCGCTCCGGCGTGCTCTCGTGCGTCCGCGGGCCCATGGCGGCCGGTTGCGGCCGCGCCGCTGTGCCGGGCATTGACACCGCCCGCGTCCCCCGGGTGGGGTCCCCCCGCGTCCCCCGGGAGGGGTCTCCCCGCATCCCCCGGGCGGCGTCCGCCCGCGCCGCTGCGCCGGGCATCGACACCGCCCGCGTCCCCAGGGAGGGGTCCCCCTGCATCCCCCGGATGGCGTCCGCCCGAGCCGCTGCGCCGGGCGCCGACACCCCCCGCGTCCCCCGGCTGGGGCCCGCCCGCGTCCCCCGGACGGGGTCCCGTGGCGATCACCTCGCGCAGGGGGCCCGTGAACAGGTCGGACTCCGCGTCGGCGATCAGGATGCGTTCCCGTACGAGCGGCAGCGGCACGTCGGACAGCGGTACCCCGCCCCAGGTCACCTCGGAGGGGGCGTACCGGCCGAGCCGGTCGATCACGGCGGCCGCGTCGGCGGGCCGCGCCCCGGCCAGCACGGTCAGCCGCCCCGGCGCCACCCGCACCCCGGACGCCGGGTCGTACAGCACCGACGGTTCCGCCGGGGCCTCGCGCGTGCCCTCCTCCGACTCGGGCTCCAGCCGCAGGAACGCGACCACGCGGCGGGCGGCCACCACGCCCCGGCTCAGCTGGTGGCTCATCTCGATCAGGAACGCCACCGGCCAGCCCAGCGCCACGACATAGCCGTACACCGACACCAGCTCGCCCACGCTGATCTCGCCGCGCGCCGCCAGCCGGGCGCCCAGCCAGGTCACCAGGCCCAGGAACAGCATCGGCAGCCCCACGCCGATGGCCTGGATCCAGCTGGTCACCGCCCCGACCCGGTACCCCTGCTCGCGCAGCCGCGCCGAGTCCCGCCGGAAGGCGTCCGCGACCAGGCTCTTGCCGCCCAGCCCGTTCAGCACCCGCAGGCCGCCCGCCAGGTCGCCGATCCGCGCCGTCAGCACGCCCTGCCGCTCCCGGTACTCCGTCTCCCGGCCCTGCAACCGGCCCATCAGCGGGCCCAGCAGCACACCCAGCACCGGCACGCCGAGCAGCACAACGAGGGCGAGGCTCGCCGACACCGACAGCATCAGACCGCCGACCGCCGCGTACGCGACGACCGCCCCGACGCCGGGCCCGACCGCCGTCAGCGACTGGCTGATCGTCTGCACGTCGCCCACCCCGATGGTGACGACCTCACCGGTCCCCACCTGCCGCCGCAGCGCCGCGCCGAGCCGGGTCGCGTGCCCGACGACGACCTTGACCGTGCGGAAGTTGGCGTCCATCCGCACCCGCGTCATCGTGCGGTGCCGCAGGACGCCCAGCCAGGCGTTGACGGCCCCGGCCGCGGTCAGCGCGCCCGTCCACAGGGCCAGCGCCCCCAGGTCGCCGGGCTCCAGCCCGTGGTCGACGGCCCGCGCCATCAGGTACGGCGTCGCCGCCAGCAGCACCATCCACGCGCTGGCCAGCACCGCCCCCGCCGCGCAGCGCCGCCACTGCCGTCCGACCAGCCACCCCAGGTACCGCCAGCCGCCCCGCAGGTCGGGCGTGCCGGGGTCCTCGTACGCGTCGACCGAGGTGCCGCCCGTGCGCCACCCTCCGGCGCCGCTCACGCGAGACTGTCCCGCCACGCCCGGTGCAGGTCCGCGAACCGGCCCGTCCCCGCGATCAGTTCGGCCGGGGCGCCGTCCTCCACGATCCGGCCGTGCTCCATCACCAGCACCCGGTCGGCGATCTCCACGGTCGACAGCCGGTGCGCGATCACCACCGCCGTACGGCCCTTCAGCACCGTCGTCATGGCCCGCTGCACCGCCCGCTCACCCGGGACGTCCAGCGAGCTGGTCGCCTCGTCCAGGATCAGCACCGCCGGATCGGCGAGCAACGCCCGCGCGAACGCGACCAGTTGCCGCTGCCCGGCGGAGATCCGGCCGCCCCGCTTGCGGACGTCGGTGTCGTAGCCGTCGGGCAGCGCGGCGATGAAGTCGTGGGCGCCGATCGCCTTCGCGGCCCGCTCGATCTCCTCCCGCGTCGCCTCCGGACGCCCGATGGCGATGTTCTCGGCGACCGTGCCGGAGAACAGGAACGCCTCCTGCGTCACCATCACCACCCCGCGCCGCAGCTCGGGCACGGCGAGGTCGCGCAGGTCGGTGCCGTCCAGCAGGACCCGCCCGCCGGAGGGGTCGTAGAACCGGGCGAGCAGCTTGGCCAGCGTCGACTTGCCCGCGCCCGTCGAGCCGACCACGGCCACGGTCTGCCCCGCCGGGATCGTCAGGTCGAAGCGGGGCAGCACCTCACCGCCGGTGCGGTAGCCGAAGCGGACCGCGTCGAAGACGACCTCGCGCCCGGGATGCTCCGACACCGGCGGCGGCAGCTCCCTCGGCGTGGCCGGCTCGGGCACCGACGGCGTCTGGGCCAGCAGTCCGGCGATCTTCTCCAGCGAGGCCGCCGCCGACTGGTAGGAGTTCAGGAACATGCCGAGCCGGTCGATCGGGTCGTACAGCCGGCGCAGGTACAGCACGGCCGCCGCGAGCACACCGAGAGCCAGCGTGCCGTCCGCGACCCGGTACGCGCCCCACAGCACGATCCCCGCGACGGTCGTGTTGGCGACCAGCCGGGAGCCGACGACGTAACGGGCCATCTCCAGCAGCGCGTTGCCGTTGGTCCGCTCGTGCCGCCGGTTCAGCGCGGCGAAGTCGGCGTCGTTGGCGGCCTCCCGGCGGAAGGCGCGCACCGGCCGGATGCCGTTCATCGTCTCCACGAACTTGACGATCACCGCCGCGATCGCCGTCGACCGCTGCCGGTACACGCGCCCCGCGCGCCGCTGGTACGTCCGCACGAGCGCGTACAGCGGCCCGAACGACGCCACCGCGACCGCGCCGAGGCCGAGGTCCAGCCACAGCAGCATGGCCGAGATGTAGACGAAGGACAGGACGACCGTGATCAGCTCCTGAAGCCCCTCGCTGAGCAGCTCCCGCAGCGACTCGACGTCCGTGGTGGAGCGGGAGATGAGCCGCCCCGACGTGTAGCGCTCGTGGAAGTCGACGCTGAGCGCCTGCGCGTGCCGGAAGATCCGGCCCCTGAGGTCCAGCAGCACGTCCTGGTTGACCCGGGCCGACGCGGCGATGAACCCGTACTGGAGGGCCCCGGCGGCCAGCGAGCACAGCAGGTATCCGGCGCCGACCGCGACCAGCGGCCCGTGGTCGCCGTCACGGAAGGCCGGCACGGCACGGTCGATGGCGTACGCCACCAGCAGCGGTCCCGCCTGCACGGCCGCCTGCTGGAGCAGCAGGAACAGGACCGTGAACGTGACGCGGGCCCGCAGGGGCGCCAGCAGCGAGCGCAGCAGCGCGGCCGTGGCACCCGGCGGGCTGGGCAGGACGTCGCGGTCGAAGTCGTCGCCGGGCTGCTCGGCGCCCGTGGTCCGGGGCGGGTCCTCCGCCTCGCCGGGAGCGGGCGGGGAGGTGATGGGGGCCGTCATCGCCGGTCGTCCTCCAGTTCCTCGGCGCCGGACATCAGATGGGCGTACTCGGCGTTCGTGCGCAGCAGTTCGTGATGCGTGCCGACGGCGGCGATCCGGCCTCCGGACAGCAGGGCCACCCGGTCGGCGAGCAGCACGGTGGAGGGGCGGTGGGCCACGATCAGCGCGGTGGTGTCCGCGAGCACGCGGCGCAGGGCGGCCTCGACGGCGGCCTCCGTGTGCACGTCCAGCGCGGACAGCGGGTCGTCCAGGACGAGGAACCTCGGGCTGCCGACCACGGCCCGCGCGAGCGCGAGGCGCTGCCGCTGGCCGCCGGACAGGCTGAGGCCCTGCTCGCCGACCTGGGTGCCGGTGCCCTGCGGCAGGGCATGCGCGAAGTCGGCCTGCGCGACGGAGAGCGCCCGCTCCAGGGCGTCGGGACCAGTGCCCTCACCGGCGCCCATCAGCACGTTCTCGCCGACGGTGGCCGAGAAGAGCGTGGGCTCCTCGAAGGCCACGGCCACCAGGGCGCGCAACTCCTCACGGGGCAGGGCGGCGATGTCCTCCCCGTCCAGCGTGATCCGCCCCTCGGTCACCTCGTGCAACCGGGGAATCAACGAGGTCAACGTGGTCTTCCCACTCCCGGTACCCCCGACGAGAGCCATGGACTCCCCGGACCGGATATGCAGATCGAGCCCGTCGAGGAGGGGCGGGGAATCGGGGGCTGCGTCGGGATAACGAAACCGCACCCCCTCAAAGCGGAGGCCACCATCCCGCTGAGCTGCGGGCAATCGTGCCGCTGGGGCGGCACGGGT
>NZ_WWHX01000927.1 GCF_009862125.1 Streptomyces sp. SID5910 | reverse complement strand
TCGAACTCGCGACCTCAACCTTGGCAAGGTTGCGCTCTACCAACTGAGCTACGTCCGCCTGTCGGTTCGGTCCGCTTGCGCGTCCCGGCGACGTGTTGAACTCTAGCGGATTCCGGAGCCAGTACAAAAACGCGTTTGTGCAGCGTGCTGCGGTGCCCCGGCGCACGGACCTGGTCAGGCCCCCCGGAAGGACACGTTCGGGTCACCTCGACGACACGCCGCCTAGACTCGGCCACGTGCTCCACCTCCCTCCCCTCGCCCGTTTCGGGGACCGTCTCGCCACCGGTCTGCTCGACGTCACGAGTGATCCCGCCGCCCTCGACTCCCGTGGCTTCTGGGCCGTGTGCGCCGACTTCGAGGGCCGTCTGACCTGCGCACGCTTCGCCGACGTGACGACGAGCGCCGTGCCCGCGCCGGTGCCGGGCCGGTGGCGGGGGCCGGCCGTCGGTGACTGGACGTCCTCCCTCGACCGCGACGCGTACACGGCCGCCGTGCGCCGCATCCGCGCGTACATAGCGACCGGCGAGGTCTATCAGGCCAACCTCTGCCGGGTGCTGTCGGCGCCCGTCGCCCCCGACGCCGACGTGGACGCCCTCACCGCGCTGCTCGCCCGCGGCAACCCCGCGCCGTACGCGGGGACGGTCCGGCTGCCCGGCCACGGGGTCGAGATCGCCACCGCCTCGCCCGAGCTGTTCCTGCGCCGGGACGGCCGGACCGTCGAGTCCGGGCCGATCAAGGGCACCGGACGCACCGAGGCCGACCTGCTGGACAAGGACTACGCCGAGAACGTGATGATCGTGGACCTGGTCCGCAACGACATCGGGCGGGTCTGCGCCACCGGCAGCGTGACGGTGCCCGACCTGTGCGCCGTGGAGAAGCACCCGGGACTGGTCCACCTCGTGTCCACCGTGCGCGGCGAGCTGCGCACCGGCGCCGGCTGGCCGGAGCTGTTCGGCGCCGCCTTCCCGCCCGGCTCGGTCACCGGCGCCCCCAAGTCGAGCGCCCTGCGGATCATCGAGGAGCTGGAGACCACGCCCCGGGGCCCTTACTGCGGCGGCATCGGCTGGGTCGACGCCGACCGGGGCACCGGCGAGCTGGCCGTCGGCATCCGCACCTTCTGGATCGACCGGACCGCGGGGCTGCTGCGCTTCGGCACCGGCGCCGGCATCACCTGGGGCTCCGACCCCGAGGGGGAGTGGCGGGAGACCGAACTGAAGGCGTCCCGGCTGCTCGCGGTAGCGTCGGGTGCGTACGAGGCGGACATCGGTGGAGAGGCGCAACAGACGTGAAGATCTGGCTCGACGGCGGATTGCAGGACATCGAGTCCGCCCGTGTCTCCGTGTTCGACCACGGGCTGACCGTGGGCGACGGCATCTTCGAGACGGTCAAGACGGTGGACGGCAGGCCGTTCGCGCTGACCCGGCACCTCGACCGGCTGGCCCGCTCGGCCCGCGGCCTCGGCCTGCCCGAACCCGACCTGGACCAGGTGCGCCGCGCCTGCGCCGCGGTCATCGAGGCCAACCCGATGCCGCTCGGCCGGCTGCGCGTCACCTACACCGGCGGCCACGGCCCCCTCGGTTCCGACCGCGGCGAGCACGGCACGACCCTCGTCGTCGCCCTCGGCGAGACGAGCCGCCGCCCCGACTCCACCGCCGTGATCACGGTGCCCTGGACCCGCAACGAGCGCGGCGCGCTCACCGGCCTGAAGACCACCTCCTACGCCGAGAACGTCGTCGCCCTGGCCCGCGCCCGCGAACAGGGCGCCACCGAGGCCCTGTTCGGCAACACGGTCGGGCAGCTGTGCGAGGGCACCGGGTCCAACGTCTTCGTCGTCCTCGACGGCGAGATCCACACCCCGCCGGTCGCCTCCGGCTGCCTCGCCGGCATCACCCGGGCCCTGGCCGTCGAGTGGACCGGCGCCCGCGAGACCGACCTCCCGCTGGACGTCCTGGAGCGCGCCGACGAGGTCTTCCTGACCTCCACCCTGCGCGACGTCCAGGCCGTGCACCGGATCGACGACCGCGAACTGCCGGGCGCACCGGGCCCGGTGACCGCCAAGGCCATGCGGATCTTCGAGGAGCGCTCCGGGGACGACCTCGACCCGTGACCGGCGATATTCGGCTGCTGCCGGGGCCGCGCCAGGGGTAGAACTCCCCTGATGACCACGACCCTGCGGCCGACCGAGCCGCTTCAGCGCGCGGCCGACGGGACCCGTTCACGCCGCTACCAGGTGTGCGTGAACAGCCGTCCCGTCGGCGCGATACACCTCGATACCTCCCCGGCCTTCGGCGACTCGGTGGCCGTGATCCACGAGCTGCGCATCGACGAACCCGACCGCCGGCGCGGCAGGGGCACGGTCGCCGCCCTCGCCGCGGAGGAGGTGGCCCGGAGCTGGGGCTGCCGGCAGATCCAGGTGAGCGTCACCGCCGACGACGAGGCAGGCCCCCACCTCGCCGGGGCGCTCGGCTACGTCCTGCGCACCCGCGGCATGGCGAAGCCGCTCGGCGACATCCCGCCCGCACTGCCGGCGGGCAGCAGCTCGCGCCCCATGTCGCCCGCCGAGTTCGACGCCTGGCAGACCTACCAGTCGGAGCAGTACGCCCGCACCTGGATGGACCAGGGCCTCCCGGAGGCCGAGGCCCGCGCCAAGGCCCGCAACGACCACCGCACCCTGCTGCCGCAAGGGCTGGACACCGAGAACATGCTGTTCAGCGTCCTCCAGCACGACGGCGACCGGGTCGGCATCCTGTGGCTGGCGCTGCGCGAGGACCAGGCCTACGTCTTCGACGTGGAGGCCGACGCGGCCCACCGGGGGCAGGGACACGGCCGGGCGCTGATGCTGCTCGCGGAGACCCAGGCGCTCGCCGCGGGCCGGCGCCTCGTCGGCCTGAACGTCTTCGTCGGCAACACCCCGGCCGAGCGGCTCTACGAGTCGCTCGGCTACGAGACCGTCCGGTACGGCTACTACAAGCCGCTGCTGTAGCGGCCGTGACGGGCGGCGGTTCAGGCCTCCGAGCCGGCCAGAAGCCGGTCCACGATCTCCTCGACGCGCTCGCGCAGCCCCTCCTGGCTCTTGCCGCCGTCCAGACGCTCGCCGCCGATCACGTACGTGGGCGTGCCGGTCACGCCGATCGCCTTGCCCTCGGCCTGGTCGGCGTCGACGATCAGAATGTGCCGGCCGTCGACGAGGGCGGTGTCGAACTCCTCCGCGTCCAGTCCCAGTTCCCGGGCCACCTCGACCAGGAAGGGCTCGCCCTTGCGGTCCAGCTCCGCGACCCGGCCCAGCACGGCCTCCACGTACGGCCAGCCCCGGCCCTGCTCCACGGCCTCCTCGGCGGCCTGCGCGGCGGCGAAGGCGTGCTTGTGCTTCTCCAGCGGGAAGTGCCGCAGCCGCACGTCGAGACGGTCGCCGTAGCGGGCGCGCAGGGCGCGGACGTCGTCCAGGGCGGTGTGGCAGTCCGGGCACTGCAACTCGCACCAGACGTCGAGAACGGGAACGGCGGCAGGCACGGGGGAGGAGTCGCTCATGCCCCCAGTCTCCCAGCCTCCGCGAGGGCGGCCCAACCGGACCCGGGGCGCCGCCGAGGTACGCCGTCACCGGCACCTGGGGAGGAAGCCGACCCCTAGATCTCCCTGATCTCGGGCCGGAGCGTGGCCCCCGCGGGCCCCGGCGGTGCAGGATGGAAGGGGCGGAAGTGCACATGCCCGACCGAGCGCCAGCCTGGAGGACCGGATGATTGCCGAGACCGTCTGCTCCGCGGTGTCCGCGGCCGGCCTGGGCATCGCGGCGGTCACCGCGTACCGCAGGCGATTCCTCACGGCCGCCCGTATCGCCGCGTACTCACTGATTCCGGTCGGCCTCGTGATGACGGGCGTCGTGGAGTGGCTCGCCGACACGGCCTTCAGCCCGACGGCCTGGGCCGGCTTCGGCGTGCTGGGCGTCGCCTGGCTGCTGTTCATGACCACGCGCGCCGTGGAGCGCCGCCGCGGCGGCACCCGCAAGGAACGCAAGGAGGCCCGGGCCGCCGCACAGCGCGACGCGGTCGCCCCGTCCGCCTCGAAACCCTCCCTGGGCGGCTCCGCAGCCACCCCCGCGTCGCCCCGGCCCGCGAGCGCGCCCCGCGGGGACGACGACTTCAGCGACATCGAGGCCATCCTGAAGAAGCACGGCATCTGAAACGACACAGCGGTCCGGGCCCGTCAGCGGGCGCTCCGGAACGATCACCATCCGGTCCGGACCTTGCGGAATTCAACGACCACCCGGTCCGCACGGGCGTGTTGATCGCGCCGGGCGGGTGCGCTGCGTCATCATCGCCGCGAGATGCCGGACCCGACTCAGCTGGACACACAGCTGGACACGAGACAGAGCGAAACCGCGCCACCGCAGGACGAACCGCGCGGCTGCCTCTTCGCCCTTTCCCAGCCACCGCTCATGATCTTCCTCGCGGTGATCGGGTGTCTGATCCTCATGGCTGCGTTGCACGACCTGCTGTTGCTGTGAGCCGTACCCGCGGTCCCCGGCGTCACCCGCCGGGGCCGTGTCGGCCCTTCTCAGCCCGTGGCCTCCTTGCGCCGCGCCCGGTACGCGGCCACGTGCAGCCGGTTCCCGCACGTACGGCTGTCGCAGTACCGCCGTGAGCGGTTGCGGGAGAGGTCGACGAAGGCGCGCCGGCAGTCGGGGGCCTCGCACCGGCGCAGCCGCTCCTGCTCCCCGGCGACCACGAAGAACGCCAGGGCCATGCCGCAGTCGGCGGCCAGGTGGTCGGCGACCGAGGCGCCGGGCGCGAAGTAGTGGATGTGCCAGTCGTAGCCGTCGTGGTCGGTGAGCCGGGGCGTGGTCCCGGCGGCGGCGACCAGTTCGTTGATCAGCCCGGCGGCGGCACGGGGCTCCGGGGCGGCGAAGACGGCGGCGAACCGTCCGCGGATCTTGCGGACCGCCGCGAGGTCCAGCTCCGAGAGGACGCCCACGTCGCTGATGTCGTGCGTCCCCACGAATTCCGCTAGGGCCGCGATGTCCGGCAGCCCGTCCTGCGCCGAGTCGTCCTCCGGCACGGTGTTCACCAGATCCACCACGGTGTCGAGCGCGCACCGGGTGTCGTGGGTGATCAGCACGTTCTGCTCCCTGGCCTGGGGGTCGGGCGCGGACGCCCGCCGATGCTGGCCGATGGTAGTGGCTCCCACGCCACCGGAACCGGCCTCGCCCACGTCCCCGTCCCGCGGTGCCAGATACAACGCGGCGGAACGCCCCTTGGTTCCCGCCGGTTCCCGCCCCCGCCCTTCCCGCACAGACCCGGCCCCCACGCCCCCGGGAACGCGCACCGGCGCCGCCCCGCGGGGGATCCGCGGTGGCGACGCCGGTGTGTGCCGTATGCGGTTGTCCGGGCCCGTGCCGTCACCCCGAGTCGACGGCGCCGGGCGGCTTCACGGGGCCTCGCCCTAGCTTTCCGCCAGGATGTGCGAGAGCTCCTGGTCGAGATCGAAGTGCCGGTGTTCCGTGCCGGGGGGCACGGCGGCGTCTGTGCGCTTCAGGAAGGACTCCAGGGCCCGCGCCGGGGCCTCGAGCAGCGCCTCGCCCTCCGGAGAGCTCAGGGCGATGCACACGACGCCCTGACCGTGACTGCGCGACGGCCAGACACGGACGTCGCCGGTGCCCGTGGGGCGGTGGAGACCTTCGGCGAGGAGGTCGCGGGCGAACACCCACTCGACGGTTTCCTCGGCTCCGGTGTGGAAGGTGGCGTGCACGGCGTAGGGGTCGGCCGTGTCGTACCGCAGGCCTGCGGGGACAGGCAGGGAGGACTCGCTCGACACAACGAGGCGCAGGTGCAGCTCGCAGCTGACCGTGGTGTTCATAAGCGCCAGGGCCTTTCGCTCAGTGTGCGCTCGGGGATTCGCACGTCGGCGAAATCGACATGCCACCTACGGTGCCGTTGTAAACCCCTCTGAGTGTTTTGCGTGCGTTTACGTAACTCTTCCGGCCGAAAGATCGTTCGCGCTGTGCGCCCATTCCGGTGACAGGTTTCGCTCCGGTAGTGTTTGGCCGTATGAACACGGGGAGTAACAAGCCCGGCGAGGCCGCCGTGGCGCCGGATCCGTCGGGGACGGAGGGCGCGCCGGACCAGCGCGCGCTCGGGTCGCGGGCACCGGAATTCATCAAGGCGCGCCGCGCCCTGCACGTCAGCTGGCAGGTCGGCGTCTTCGTCGTCGGGCTCGCGGTGGTCGTGGCCGGCATCATCATGCTGCCGCTGCCCGGACCCGGCTGGGTCGTGATCTTCGGCGGCATGGCGATCTGGGCGACCGAGTTCGTGTGGGCCCAGCTGGTGCTGCGCTGGACCAAGCGCAAGGTCACCGAGGCGGCGCAGCGCGCCCTCGACCCCAAGGTGCGGCGCCGGAACATCATCCTGACCTCGGTCGGCGTCGTGATCATCGGCGTGCTGGCCGGGATCTACCTGTGGAAGTTCGGTCTCCAGATGCCCTGGAAGATCAAGGACCAGTGATCCGCGGCGGGGTCGCGGCCGACCGGCCCCCGCTGGTCACGGGCACCCCCTGACATGGGGTAATGTTCTTCCTGCGTCCGGGCGATTAGCTCAGTGGGAGAGCGCTTCGTTCACACCGAAGAGGTCACTGGTTCGAACCCAGTATCGCCCACCGGATCAACAGGCGGCCCGGCTCACGATCGTGAGCCGGGCCGCTTCGTCATGTGTGCGTCCGGCCCGTACGGCCGTGCCTGCTCATGAAACGAATCAGCGAAGGCCGAGACGAGGAGCCGGAACGGTGACGATCCGTCACCGAGCGCAGCGCAGCGCCGGGACCTGGATCAAAGCCAAGGGCGGCTTCTCCGACTACTTCGACACCCGGGCCTCCGGGGTAAATCCACCGGACGTCTTCCAGAATGCCGGCACATTTCTCCGCAAATGCGAGGCGAAGAATGTCCTGCCCGGGCACACTCCACGCGTGGACTGGAACCATTACGTCTTCCGCAGCCTGTGGGCCCTGCCCGCACCACCCGCCGCCGTCTACCGCGAGCTGGAACGCATCGAGGACTACCCCCGCTGGTGGCCCCAGGTGCGCGACGTCACCCGCCTCGACACCACCACCGGGACCGTCCGGATCCGCTCCCTCCTCCCGTACGACCTCACCCAGACCGTCCGGGAGTCGCGCCGGGACCCGGAGGCGGGCGTGCTGGAGGTCTCCCTGTCCGGCGACATCGAGGGCCGGGCCCGCTGGACGGTCGCCCCCGACGGCACCGGCGGCAGCCGCGTCCGCTACGACCAGGAGGTCGACGTCCGCAAGCCCCTGCTGCGCCGCCTCGCCGTGCCCGGACGCCCCCTGTTCCGGGCCAACCACCGGCTGATGATGCGGGCGGGCCGGCGCGGACTGGCGGCCCGCCTGAACGCGGTTTGAAGTGAGCGTGCCGGTCACTGTATTGTTCAGTGCGTTCCCGGGCGATTAGCTCAGTGGGAGAGCGCTTCGTTCACACCGAAGAGGTCACTGGTTCGAACCCAGTATCGCCCACCGGGAAAAGCCGGTCCGTCACATGACGGACCGGCTTCTTCGTGTGATCACGCCTTCTCCGTGCGATCACGCCGCCGCCGGCAGATCCGGACGCAGCGGCCAGGCCGGGTCCACGGCCTCCTCCGTCCCGTTGAGCGCGAACCATGCCTGGAGCCCCCGGGCCTGCCCCGCGTGCCACACCGCCTGGAGCGTGTGCAGCTCGGCGGGGGAGAGGCGCTCCAGCCGGGACTGGAAGCGGCGCCCCACCGCCCGCACGACCCCCAGCGCGGCCTGCGCGTCGGCCGCCGCATCGTGCGCGCCCTCCAACTCGACGCCGTAGTGCGCACACAGGTCGGTGAGGGTGCGCCGGCCCTTGCGGTACCGGTCCAGGTGCTTGTCCAGCACCCGCGGATCGAGGACGTACAGCGACGCCCGCTCCATCCGCGCGGCCAGCGACGACGCCCGGTGGCGGCGCAACTCCCGGTCCAGCAGCGTCAGATCGAACGGCGCGTTCATCACCACCAGCGGCCGGCCGGCCCGGGCCTGCTCCGCCAGCGCCTCGGCTATCTCGTACATCACCGGCGCCGGCCAGCGGCCGTTGCGCTGCAGATGCTCCTCGGTCAGCCCGTGCACCGCCGTCGCCGACTCGGGCACCGGCACACCCGGGTTCACCAGCCAGCGGCTGACCCGGGGCCGCAGCCCCGGGGCGTCCTGGACGACCAGGGCCGCCGACACGATCCGGTCGGTCTCGACGTCCACACCCGTGGTCTCCGTGTCGAAGGCGGCCAGCGGCCCCTCGAACCAGCACGTCATAGGGCACTCAACTCCTCGTCCAAGCACGGCAGCTGACGCGCCGTCCTCTGTCCCGGTTCGGTGATACCCGGGCTGTTTGCGACGTACGCCGGAAGGACACAACAGGAGTACGGGTCTTTGCAGTTCAGCGACCCGCAGCGTGGTTACACCAGTTCTGGAAGGCTGTTGGCCATGGCCATAGCGCAGCCCGAACGGGGCGGGCTGCTGCCCGAGCTCACGGCGACCGTTCGCGGTTCCCTCGCCACCACCGCCTGCATGGAGACCTTGCAGGTCGGCTATCTGCACGCGGTCGCCGCGGCGGCCGGCTGCTCGTTGTCCCAGCCCTTCCCGGACAACGGCATCGACTGGCACGTCAGCCACAGCGCACCCGGGCACGTCGTCGACGACGAGGTCACCATCAAGGTGCAGCTCAAGGCGACCTACCAGATCCCGCCGAGCCCGCCGGGCCGCTTCTTCTCCTTCACCCTCGACAACGACCATCTGGCGAAGCTCGCCCGCACCCCGGTGTCGGTGCACAAGATCCTCGTCGTGATGATCGTCCCCCGGTCCCGGGACCAGTGGCTGCGCGCCGGCCACGACCGGCTGGACCTCAGGCACTGCTGCTACTGGACCAACCTCGCCGGACACCCCGTCACGGGCCGCCGGCGCACCACCGTGCGGATACCGACCGCGCGGGTCTTCGACGACCGGGCGCTGTGCGAGATCATGACGCGGGTCGGGACGGGAGGGAACCCATGACGCACCGCCCCACCCACGAGCCCCTGCGCCCCGTCCGGCCGCACCCCGCAGACACCGGCACCACCGCCTGGGACGGCAGCACCCCCGAGCCCGCCGCCGTCGACCCCGCCGTCCTCGCCGCCCTGCTGCACCGGCACGGCTGGCACCGGCGCGGCGGCGCCCCGGGCCGCTACGGCCGCTGGACCCCGCCCGGCCCCGGCGGCACCACCAGCCTCCTGGTGCCCGACAGCCGCGCCTTCCCCGACAGCGACGACCTGCTCGGCGAGGCACTGCTCGCCCTGTCCCGCAGCGGCACGCCCTCCGCCCGCGAGATCCTCGTCTCCCTCTCCGTCCCCAGCGACGAGATCCGCTGGTGGCGCGACCTGCCCACCGGCCCCGCCGGCACCGCGTCCTGGACGGTGGAGGAGCAGCTGCGCTCCGCCGCCCGGCGCGTCCTGCTCGCCGGCGCCCTCGCCACCCGCGCCCGAACCGGATACCACGGCGCCCGGCACCGCCGCTCCGCCGCCGCCTCTCTGGCGAACGTCCTGGTCGGCCCCGCCCCCGACGGCCGCCGCCTCACCGCCTTCGTGCCCGTCACCACCGGCCGCCCCCTCGCCGTCCGCCTCCACCACGCCCTGTTCGCCGCCCGCGAGGCCGTCGACTACCGGCGGGCCACCGGCGCCATGGACGCCTTCGACAGCGCCGTCGCGGCAGGCGTCAGCCACGAACTCACCGAGGCGCTCGTCACCCTCGTCCGCGGCACGGAGGGCGCCCGCGTCGCCGTCGCCTGGGCCCCGGCCGCCGGGGTTCCCGAGGGCTGCGCCGCCTTCGCCGAGCCCGTCGAGTTCTCGCCCGGCGACCTGCCCGCCCTGCGCGAGGCCGGCGCCCGCTACCTGCGCGCGGAGCCGTCCGTGCCGGTGCGGCTCACCGGCACGGTCGTGCGGATGCGCCGCACCGGGCCGCGCGGCGCCGGCACCGTACGGCTGCGGGTGCTGGCCGGGGCCGACGTCCCGCACGTGCGGATCACGCTGGACGAGGAGGCGTACCGGATCGCCGGACACGCGCACCTGGTCGGGCTGCCCGTGCGCGTGCTGGGCCGGCTGGAGAGCCGGGGCGGGTTCCGCCGCCTCACCGGCGCCTGCGAGGTGGCGCCCGTGCAGGTCGACGACGCCGAGCGGGACCGGCTGCTGAAGGACCTCCAGGAGAACCTGGACGTCTTCGGGGAGGCCTGCGGCGAGGAGTGATTTCGACCGGGGTGGTCCCGGGTCGGTACGATCGCCCTCATGCGTGCGCTCCGGTATGGCGCCGCAGCCCCACTTCAGTCAGGAGAGACCGGTGTCAGACGTCCGTGTGATCATCCAACGCGATTCGGAGCAGGAAGAACGCGTGGTGACGACGGGCACTACGGCCGCCGAGCTCTTCGCCGGCCGGCGCTCGATCATCGCGGCGCGTGTGGCCGGTGAGCTGAAGGACCTCGCCTACGAGGTCAAGGACGGCGAGACCGTCGAGGGCGTCGAGATCTCCTCCGAGGACGGCCTGAACATCCTGCGCCACTCCACCGCGCACGTCATGGCCCAGGCCGTGCAGGAGCTGTTCCCCGAGGCCAAGCTGGGCATCGGCCCGCCGGTCAAGGACGGCTTCTACTACGACTTCGACGTCGAGAAGCCCTTCCACCCCGATGACCTCAAGGCCATCGAGAAGAAGATGCAGGAGATCCAGAAGCGGGGGCAGAAGTTCTCCCGCCGCGTGGTCTCCGACGAGGACGCCCGCGAGGAGCTCGCCGACGAGCCGTACAAGCTGGAGCTGATCGGCCTCAAGGGCTCCGCGTCGCACGACGACGGCGCGGACGTCGAGGTCGGCGCCGGCGAGCTGACGATCTACGACAACCTGGACGCCAAGACCGGCGAGCTGTGCTGGAAGGACCTCTGCCGCGGTCCCCACCTGCCCACCACCCGCAACATCCCGGCGTTCAAGCTCATGCGCAACGCGTCCGCCTACTGGCGCGGCAGCGAGAAGAACAAGCAGCTCCAGCGCATCTACGGCACCGCCTGGCCCACCAAGGACGAGCTGAAGGCGCACCTGGAGTTCCTCGCCGAGGCCGAGAAGCGCGACCACCGCAAGCTCGGCAGCGAGCTGGACCTGTTCTCCATCCCGGAGCAGATCGGCTCCGGCCTCGCCGTCTTCCACCCCAAGGGCGGCATCATCCGCCGGGTCATGGAGGACTACTCGCGGCGCCGCCACGAGGAGGAGGGGTACGAGTTCGTCTACACCCCGCACGCGACGAAGGGGAAGCTCTTCGAGACCTCGGGCCACCTGGACTGGTACGCCGACGGCATGTACCCGCCCATGCAGCTCGACGAGGGCGTGGACTACTACCTCAAGCCCATGAACTGCCCGATGCACAACCTGATCTTCGACGCGCGTGGCCGTTCGTACCGCGAACTGCCGCTGCGCCTGTTCGAGTTCGGCACCGTGTACCGGTACGAGAAGTCGGGCGTCGTGCACGGCCTGACGCGGGCCCGCGGCTTCACCCAGGACGACGCGCACATCTACTGCACCCGCGAGCAGATGTCGGAGGAGCTGGACAAGACCCTCACCTTCGTCCTGAACCTGCTGCGCGACTACGGCCTGACCGACTTCTACCTGGAGCTGTCCACCAAGGACCCGGAGAAGTTCGTCGGCTCCGACGAGGCGTGGGAAGAGGCCACCGAGACGCTGCGCCAGGTCGCCGAGAAGCAGAACCTGGAGCTCGTGGCCGACCCGGGCGGCGCGGCGTTCTACGGCCCGAAGATCTCCGTCCAGGCGCGCGACGCCATCGGGCGTACCTGGCAGATGTCGACCATCCAGCTCGACTTCAACCTGCCGGAGCGCTTCGACCTGGAGTACACCGGCGCGGACGGCGCCAAGCAGCGGCCGGTCATGATCCACCGCGCGCTGTTCGGCTCGATCGAGCGCTTCTTCGCGGTGCTGCTGGAGCACTACGCGGGCGCGTTCCCGGCGTGGCTGGCGCCGGTGCAGGCGGTGGGCATCCCGATCGGGGACGCGCACGTCGAGTACCTGGAGGAGTTCGCCGCGGCCGCGAAGAAGCAGGGCCTGCGCGTCGAGGTCGACTCCTCCTCCGACCGCATGCAGAAGAAAATCCGCAACGCGCAGAAGCAGAAGGTGCCCTTCATGGTCATCGCCGGCGACGAGGACATGGCCAACGGGGCCGTCTCCTTCCGCTACCGCGACGGCTCCCAGGAGAACGGCATCCCCGTCGACGAGGCCATCGCGAAGATCGCGAAGGTCGTCGAGGAGCGGACGCAGGTCTGACCGTACGGACGGACCCAGGGCCCCCGGGAGCGATCCCGGGGGCCTTTCCCGTGGCCTCGGGTGACGCCATATGCTGCACGCATGACGAGTGAGCCGGAGCAGCAGATCGGAGTGGGGACGCAGGACGCGTTCCAGCGTCTGTGGACGCCCCACCGGATGGCCTACATCCAGGGCGAGAACAAGCCGAGCGGCCCCGGCGCCGACGACGGCTGTCCCTTCTGCTCGATCCCGGCCAAGTCCGACGAGGACGGGCTCGTCGTCCGGCGCGGCGAGCACGTGTACGCGGTGCTGAATCTGTACCCGTACAACGGCGGCCACCTGATGACCGTGCCGTACCGGCACGTCGCCGACTACACGGACCTCACCGACGCGGAGACGGCCGAGCTGGCGCTGCTGACCAAGCAGGCGATGACGGCCCTGCGGACCGCCTCCGGCGCCCATGGGTTCAACATCGGCATGAATCAGGGCACGGTGGCCGGCGCGGGCATCGCCGCGCATCTGCACCAGCACGTCGTCCCGCGCTGGGGCGGCGACACGAACTTCATGCCGGTCATCGGCCACACGAGAGTGCTGCCGCAGCTGCTGGGGGACACGCGGAAGATGCTGGCGGAGGCCTGGCCGGCGGTCTGACGCCGTCCCAGCTGCGGGCAGTCGTGCCGCTGGGGCGGCAC
>NZ_WWHX01000926.1 GCF_009862125.1 Streptomyces sp. SID5910 | reverse complement strand
TGCCGGGGAACCCTGTTGACCTGGGGCACGGCGCGCGGAAGGCTGCGGAGCGGCGTGGATCACCGCCCGCGCCGGGAGGATGACTGACTTGATCGGGATCACGGAGATCGAAGCCGCGGCCGAACGGATCGCCGGCCATGTCGTACGCACCCCGACGGTGCCGAGCCCGGGGCTGACCGCGCTGCTCGGGGCACCGGTCACCGCCAAGCTGGAGCTGCTCCAGCGCACCGGGTCGTTCAAGGCGCGCGGCGCCACGGCGAAACTGCTGTCGCTGACCGAGGCCGAGCGGGCCGCCGGTGTCGTGGCGGTCAGCGGCGGCAACCACGGCATCGCCGTGGCGGTCATGGCCGCCGCCCTCGACGTGAAGGCCACGGTGGTCATGCCGCGTACGGCGCCGGCCCGTTCGCTGGAGACCGCCGAGGAGGCGGGCGCCCTGGTGCGGCTCACCGACGACATGGACAGCGCCTTCGCGCTCGTGACGCGGTTGCGGGAGGAGGGGCTGACGCTGGTCCACCCGTTCGACGACCCCGTGGTGATCGCCGGGCAGGGCACCGTGGGGCTGGAGTTCGCCGAGGACGCCGGGGAGCTCACCGACGTGATCGTGAGCATCGGCGGCGGCGGGCTGATCTCCGGTGTGGCGGCGGCGCTGCGCGCGCTGCGTCCGGGCGTGCGGGTCTGGGGTGTGGAGACGGCGGGCGCCGAGGCCATGTCCCGGGCGCTGGCGGCGGGCGGCCCGCTGCCGGTCCCGCTGTCGTCGGTCGTCACGACGCTCAGCGCCCCGTCCGTCTCGCGGTTGACGTACGACCATGTGTCGGCGCTGGTCGACGACGTGCTCGTGGTGTCCGACCGGGAGGCCGTCCAGGGGTGCGCCGAACTCGCCGAGCACGCGAAGGTATGGACCGAGCCCGCCGCCGGCTGTCTGCTGCCCGCGGCCCGGCAGGTGATCGAGCGGGTGGGCGACGGGGCCCGGCTCGGGCTGGTGGTGTGCGGGGGCAACGCCACGACCGCCGACATGGCGGCCTGGACGGACCGCTTCGGGCTGCGCTGACGCCGGCGTCCCGCGCTGCGGGCGCCGGACAGTCCGGGTGATACGTCGCGCATCCGTTGAACGCACCCCGGCCCGCTCACCGTACCTCTGGGCGGACCGACAGCCGGCGGCGTGAGCGAGGGATGGCCATGGGCAGGGCGCACGTCTCCACACACGACCTGGTCGCCGGACGGTACCGCCTGCTCGAGGTCGTCCACCGGGAGACGAACCGGGTCTGCTGGTCCGGGGAGGACGCCGGGACGGGCCGCCCGTGCCTGGTGACCCAGGTCGGTCTCCCGGAGGAGACGCCGGACGAGAGCGCCCGCCGGGTGACCGGCCGCATCGTGCGGACCTGCGAGGCCATGCGGCTGCTGTGCCCGGACCGGGTGGCCGCGGTGGTCGAGGCGGTCGTGGAGCACGGCGCCCTGTGGACGGTCACCGAGTGGACCGGGGGTACGCCGCTCAGCGAACTCCTGACCGCGCAGGGCCCGTTCGACCATCCGCGGGCGGCACGCGTCGGCCTGGAGCTGCTGGACGTGCTGGAGGCGGCGCACGGCCAGGGCGTCACGCACGGCGAGCTCAGCCCGGGGCAGGTGTTCGTGCGCGAGGACGGCTCCGTCGTCGTCACCGGCTTCGGACTGGCCGGCGCCACCCTCGCCCCGCGGCTCACCGCTCCCTCCTACGCGGCCCCCGAGCAGGCCCGCGACGAGCGGATCGGGCCGGCCGCCGACCTGTGGACGCTGGGCGCGATCCTCTACGCGATGGCCGAGGGCCGCCCGGCGTTCCGTGACCGGGGCCGCCCCGAGGCCACCCTGAAGGGCGTGGACCGGCTGCCGCTGCGCACCCCGGTGCGGGCCGGCCCGCTCACCCAGGTGGTGCAGGGCCTGCTGCGCAGGAACTCGCGGGAGCGGCTGAGCCGTACGGCGGTCCGGGACGCCCTCA
>NZ_WWHX01000925.1 GCF_009862125.1 Streptomyces sp. SID5910 | reverse complement strand
GTGCCGTGGGTGGTGTCGGCGAAGTCGGAGGAGGCGCTGCGGGCGCAGGCCGAGCGGCTGACGACCTTCCTGAACGAGCGTCCTGAGCTTGCTCCGGCGGATGTCGGGTGGTCGTTGGCGACGACGCGGACGGTGTTGGAGCACCGGGCGGTGACTCTCGACGGGTTGAACGGCCTTGCAGCTCTGGCTGAGGGCCGTGAGGCGTCGGGTGTGGTGTGGGGGAGTGCGGCGGGCGCGGATGGCCGTGCGGTGTTC
>NZ_WWHX01000094.1 GCF_009862125.1 Streptomyces sp. SID5910 | reverse complement strand
CCGGCGCGCGGCGGGCATCCGCGCGGCCGTCGCCACCACCCACGGCCACGAGGTGTGGTGGGCCCGCACCCCCGGCGCCCGGCACCTGCTGCGCCGCATCGGCACCCAGGTGGACACCGTGACCTGGCTGGGCGCGAGCACCCGGGGCCCCGTCGAGGCGGCCCTCGCCCCCGGCACCCGGACCGCCCGTCTCGTCCCCGGCGTGGACACCGCCGTCTTCCACCCGGGCGTGGACGGCGCCCCGGTCAGGACGAGATACGGCCTGGGCCACCGTCCGGTGATCCTGTGCGCGGCCCGGCTGAT
Organism: Streptomyces sp. SID5910; assembly: GCF_009862125.1. Taxonomy (GTDB): domain Bacteria; phylum Actinomycetota; class Actinomycetes; order Streptomycetales; family Streptomycetaceae; genus Streptomyces. Next base: position 3,746 of record NZ_WWHX01000094.1, on the reverse strand, counting down.
CCCGCGCAAGGGCCAGGACACGCTGATCAGGGCGCTGCCGTGGGTGCGCAGGGTGGTCCCCGACGCCATGCTCCTCCTGGTCGGGGACGGCCCGTACGCCCCGGAACTGCGCCGGCTCGCGTGGGACGAGGGGGTGCTGGACGCGGTGGTCTTCGCCGGCGGGCACCCGCACCGGGCACTTCCGCCGTTCTACGCCGCCGCCGACGTCTTCGCCATGCCCTGCCGCACCCGCAAGGGCGGCCTGGAGGTGGAGGGGCTGGGCGTCGTCTTCCTGGAGGCCGCCGCGTCCGGACTCCCGGTCGTGGCGGGCGACTCGGGCGGCGCCCCGGACACCGTGCGCGAGGGCGAGACGGGGCACGTCGTGGACGGCCGTTCGGTGGCGGCGACGGCGGACCGGCTGGTCAGACTCCTGCGCAATCCCGGCGAGGCCCGGGTGATGGGACGCAGGGGCCTGCACCGGGTACGCGCGGAATGGACCTGGGACCACTCGTACGCGACGCTGCGTGACCTGCTGTCGGCCGGGGCGGGCCCGTCGTCGGCCCTACGAGACGCCCGCCGGGCGGACCGCTGTGACCAGCCATGACGTGCTGAGCAGCCGGATCGTGCCGTCGGCCGCCCCATGGCCGCGCAGGTGGTCGGTGAGCGTGCGGCGGGCGCGGTCCCGTGCGGCCGCGTCGACCTGGCCCAGGAAGTGCCGTCCGGGCCCGGTGTCCAGCAGGAACTCCGCCGCGTCGTCGGCGTCCTTCCCCCAGGTTCCGTACGCCTCGACCGGGTCGACGGCCACGTCGGCGAATCCCGCGGCGGTGAGGACGGCGCGGACCCGGCCCGGGGACGACAGGGAGAACATGCCGGGCAGCCCCGGGGCGGCGAAGTCGCCGAGGGGCAGGATGCCGCGCAGGGCCGCCATGGCGGTCACCCAGCCGTTGAGCGAGGGCTCGGCGGGGCAGACGAACGCCAGGCGTCCGCCGGGCCGCAGAGCGCGGCCGATGTTGCCGAAGGCGGCTTCGGGGTCCGCGAAGAACATCACCCCGTAACGGCTGATCGCCGCGTCGAACGAGCCCGGCTCGAACGGGTGCGTCTGCGCGTCGCCCTGCTCGAAGGTGACGTGTGCGAGGCCCTCCAGGGCCGCCCGTGACCGTGCCTCGGCCAGCATCGGGCCGGACAGGTCGAGGCCGTGGGCGCTGCCCCGCGGGGACCGGAGGGCAGCGAGGCGCGTGGTCTGCCCGGCGCCGCAGCCGACGTCGAGCGTCCGGTGGCTCCCGGTGATCCCGGCGGCGTCGAGCAGCGGTGCGTCGAACCCCTCGTTCACGGCGTTCCACCGGTCCTGATGACTCGCCCAGTGGGCGCCTTCGGGGCCGTTCCACGCCTGCGCCTGCTCGGTGTTGACGATCTCGGACACGAGTGCCTCCTGCGTTCCCGACGGAGAATGGGCGTTCGCCCAAACAGTATGGGCATGCGCCCATACTGGCAATCCCCTTACGATCCGAGAGGGTGCGCCGACCGCGGCGCCGACGCCGAGAGGGAGCGAGGCCCATGTCACCCCGTGGAGTGGCGACACCGGACGTGCGCGAGCGGCTGTTCGCCGCCGCGGAGAGGGTCGTGGAGCGGGACGGGCCGGGCGCGCTCACCAGCCGGTCCGTCACCACGGAGGCCGGCTGCGCCAAGGGGCTGCTGCACACGCACTTCGCGGGGCTCGACGAGTTCGTGGCCGAGCTGTGCCTCGACCGTTTCGCCCGCACGGCCGCACAGGCCCGGGCGCTGACGGCCCTCGTCGGCCGGGGCACGGTGGCCGGGAACCTCACGGCGGTCGCGCTCTCGCTCTTCGACCGCGGCGGCCCGGCCGTGTCGGGCCTGGCCATGACGCGTCCGGTGGCGGCGGCACGCGTCCGCGAGGCCCTGACCGGCGGCGCGCCCGGCTTCGCCACGATCCAGGAGGCGATAGCCGGCTATCTGGAGGCCGAGCGCGACGGCGGGCGGGTGGCGGACAGCGTCGACCCGGACACGGTGGCCCTCGCGGTCGTCGGCACCGCCCACCACCTCCTCATGACCGGCTGGCCGGGCGCCCCCGACCCGCGGCCGGCGATGACCCGCCTGGTGGCCGCGCTGGTGGGCGTCCGGCAGACGCGCGAGCCCGACTGAAACGCCGACGGCCCGAACCCCCGCACAGTGGGTTCGGGCCGCCGGCCTTCTCGGGGTGGGTCAGAGGGCGAGGCCCGTCAGGACCAGCACCCGCTCGTAGGTGTAGTCGTCCATCGCGAAGCGCACGCCCTCGCGGCCCACGCCGGACTGCTTGGCGCCGCCGTACGGCATCTGGTCGGCGCGGTAGGACGGCACGTCGCCGATGACGACGCCGCCGACCTCCAGGGCGCGGTGGGCGCGGAAGGCGGCCTGGAGGTCGTGGGTGAACACGCCCGCCTGGAGGCCGTACTTGGAGTCGTTGACGGCGGCGAACGCCTCGTCCTCGCCGTTCACCTTCTGCACGCTCAGCACGGGCCCGAAGACCTCCTCGCAGGCGAGGGTGGTGTCGGCCGGCAGGTCGGTGAGGACGGTCGGCGCGTACGTGGCGCCGTCGCGCTTGCCGCCGGTGAGGAGCTTGGCGCCCGCGGCGACGGCCTCGTCGACCCAGGACTCCACGCGCTCGGCGGCGGCCTCGCTGACCAGCGGGCCGACGTCCGTGGCGGCGTCGTTCGGGTCGCCGGTGACCTGGGCCTCGACGGCGGCGACGATGCGCGGCAGCAGGCGGTCGTAGACGGCGGCGTCGGCGATCACGCGCTGCACCGAGATGCAGGACTGGCCGCCCTGGTAGTTGGAGAAGGTCGCGATGCGGGTCGCGGCCCAGTCCAGGTCCTGGTCGCTCGCCCAGTCGCCGAGGACGACGGCCGCGCCGTTGCCGCCCAGCTCCAGGGTGCAGTGCTTGCGCGGCACCGAGTCCATGATCGCGTAGCCGACGGTCTCGGAGCCGGTGAAGGAGATGACCGGCAGCCGCTCGTCCTGGACGAGGGCGGGCATGCGGTCGTTGGAGACCGGGAGGATGCTCCAGGAGCCGGCGGGCAGCTCGGTCTCGGCGAGCAGGTCACCGAGGATCAGGCCGGAGAGCGGGGTGGCGGGGGCCGGCTTGAGGATGATCGGCGCGCCGGCCGCGATCGCGGGGGCGATCTTGTGGGCGCACAGGTTCAGCGGGAAGTTGAACGGCGCGATGCCGAGGACGACGCCCTTGGGGAAGCGGCGGGTGAGGGCCATGCGGCCCTGGCCGCCGGCGTCGGTGTCGAGGCGCTGGGCCTCGCCGCCGTTGAAGCGGCGAGCCTCCTCGGCGGCGAAGCGGAAGACGGACACGGCGCGGCCGACCTCGCCGCGGGCCCACTTGATCGGCTTGCCGTTCTCCGCGGAGATGAGCTGCGCGAGTTCCTCGGTGCGCTCGACCAGGCGGCGGCTGACGTGGTCCAGGGCGGCGGCGCGGACGTGGGCGGGGGTGGCGGCGAACTCGTCCCGTACGGCGTACGCGGCGGCCACGGCCTCCTCGACCTGGGCGTCGGTCGGCAGGCTCACCGTGGCGACGGTGCGGCCGTCCCAGGGGGACGTGACGTCGAAGGTGTCCTCACCGGTGGCCTGGCGGCCGGCGAGCCAGAAGGCGTGGGTGGAAGTCATAGTGGAGTCCCGGCCCTTCCGCGTTGGGGGTGTGTGTACGGGGGTGCGGGGTCCACGGTAGGGCGCGGGGCGGCGGGTGGCGTTTGTCCGGGGCGTAGTGA
>NZ_WWHX01000924.1 GCF_009862125.1 Streptomyces sp. SID5910 | reverse complement strand
GGGGACCATCCCCGCGGGTGCGGGGAGCAGTGGACAAGCTGTTCTCCGTCGCGTCGATGCTCGGGACCATCCCCGCGGGTGCGGAGAGCAGCGGTCAAGGCCCACTGGTGCGCTCACGACCGGAGGACCATCCCCGCGGGTGCGGGGAGCAGACCCTGAGCCGTGACGACCTTGACGGTCCGGAGGGACCATCCCCGCGGGTGCGGGGAGCAGC
>NZ_WWHX01000923.1 GCF_009862125.1 Streptomyces sp. SID5910 | reverse complement strand
TATGGGCCTGATGTGGTGGTGGGGGATCTGACGGAGGTGCGGGTGGAGTCCGACGGGTGTGGGGGGTTGTTGGTGCACGTCGGCTGACGGTTACTGACGTCTGCTGGTCGGCGTTGGGGGCCCTTTGGTGGCGTCCGGCGCCGCGCTGGTTTGCCGGCGCGGGTGCGTGGGTTGCGGGTGGGGTGCGCGGCCCGGCGTTGCGGGGTGCCGC
>NZ_WWHX01000922.1 GCF_009862125.1 Streptomyces sp. SID5910 | reverse complement strand
TTGCACAATGGGCGCAAGCCTGATGCAGCCATGCCGCGTGTATGAAGAAGGCCTTCGGGTTGTAAAGTACTTTCAGCGGGGAGGAAGGGAGTAAAGTTAATACCTTTGCTCATTGACGTTACCCGCAGAAGAAGCACCGGCTAACTCCGTGCCAGCAGCCGCGGTAATACGGAGGGTGCAAGCGTTAATCGGAATTACTGGGCGTAAAGCGCAC
>NZ_WWHX01000921.1 GCF_009862125.1 Streptomyces sp. SID5910 | reverse complement strand
GGGCCGCGGCACCACGCGCGCGCCGTTGCCGGGCAGCGCCGTCGGATCGGCGGTGGCGGCGGACGGCCGCGGCGGTATCGGGCCCCGGCCGGACGCCGAGGACGCCTGGCCCGGCGCGGCCTGCGCCGGGACGGTGACCGCCTTGTCCGCGCCGTGCGCCTGGCCCCCTTCGTGAAGCCCGGCGTCGTTCAGCCCGCGGTTGCGGCGCGAGTCCGCCGGCTCCAGCGGTATCGGCGAGCCCCGCAGCGGCTCGTCCGCGGTCCTGGGCAGCGTCAGCCGGAACTGCGAAA
>NZ_WWHX01000920.1 GCF_009862125.1 Streptomyces sp. SID5910 | reverse complement strand
CGGTGCAGCAGCCGTCCGTCGACGCCGGCGGGATCCGGGGCCGGTGCGGTGTCCGACGGCTCCCAGCGCACCGGGAGCCCCGACTCGGCGGCGCGGGCGACGAGATCCGCCACGCTCTCGCCCGCCGGGGTCAGCGGGGCCGGCTCGTCCGCCTCGCGCAGCACGCCGATGATCCGGTGCAGCCGGTCCGTCGCGTCGGCGGCCGCCGCCCGCAGGTCGGCCGCGGCGGCACGGTGCTCGGCGGCGAGCCCGGGGGCGACCTGGAGGGCACCGGCGCGCAGGGCGATCAGGCTCAGTTCGTGGCCGAGGGAGTCGTGCATGTCCTGGGCGATCCTGGCCCGCTCCCGCAGCCGGGCCCGCTCCTCGGCGTGCCGCTGCTCGTCCTCCAGCCGGGCCGCCCTGAGCCAGCCGGCCTCGGCGAGCGCGCGGCTCTGCCGCCAGTAGCGTCCGCCGAGCCAGGGGAAGACGCAGCCGAACAGCAGCGTGCCGGTCATGACCAGCCACTCCGGGGCCGGGTCCGCGCCGGTCAGCGCGATGCGTGCCGTGCCGGCGACGCCCACCGCGGCGAAGGCGGCCACCGCGGGGCGCGCCCGGGGCGCGCGCAGGCCGAGGAGCAGGGCGAGGACGCCGAGGGCGGGGCCGTAGGAGACGCTGAACAGGGCGGGCGCGGCGGCCAGACCCAGGCCCGCGGCCAGGGCGAACGCGGTGAGGGGGCAGCGCCGGGCGAGTACGACGGCCGCGGCGAGCACACCCAGACCGGCCAGCTGCTGCCACACGGAACGCGGCTCGTTCAGTCCGAGCCGGTCAGCCGTGACCGCCGGGACGGCGAGTAGCGCCCAGAGCAGGATGCCTCTGGCGATGGGCCGGGCCCGGATCGGCCGGCGCGGGGAGCGGGGGCGGACGCCGGAGGGGGTGCGGGTGGCGGAGGAGGCGTGAGTGGCGGAGGGGGCGCGGGTGGCGGAGGAGGCGTGAGTCGCGGAGGGCGGGTGGGTGGCGGGGGCGGGGCGGGTGCCAAGGTTGGGGCGAGAGCCGGCGTCGGGGCGAGAGCCGGCGTCGGGGCGAGAGCCGGCGTCAGGGCGCGTGCCGGTGTCGGGGCGAGCGTCAGCGCTGGTACAGGCACCGGCCCCCGGGTCCCCGGGCCGGCCGCCATCCCGCTCCGCCCGGCCGTCCGCCCCGGCGTGACCGTCCGCCCCGGCCTGACCCCCCGCCTCCGTCCGGC